>JARXAM010000097.1 GCA_029865845.1 Rhodoferax sp.
CGACGCGCAAGCAAGCATCTTGGGTCTGCATCACCGCCAAGGCCGGTAAGGGCAGCAGACCCAATCGGGCTATGCTGGAGCGGCTGAGTTTGGCTTTGAGGCCCAGGTGTTGGGCGGCTCGCAGCAGGTCGTCGGTGGTGAGGGCGTCGGTGCTGGCAATGCCCAACTGGTGGGCCAGGGTGGCGGGGTCGCAGGCTACTTGGTGAAAACGGGCGATGGCGCAGAGGGAAGATATTGCCAACGAGGTGGCAGAAGTGCCGGGGCGCGGCCCACGGTGATACGGGTGTTGAGTACCCTCTTTGATAAGGCCTAAGTCTCCAACCGACATGTATGCTCCCGCGCACTTGGGTGATGGCTTGCCACCACGTTAGTGGTGTCTTGGGTAAGCGGCACCCCTTTGGGTGGCGACCACGCAAACCCATTGTGAAGGGCTGGTCGCGCCTGAGCGCGAAGACTATGTTCGCGGCAATACAGATAGTGCAGATAAATGAGGCATGGGCATGCGCCCGGCGCTGCGTGCCTGCGCCCCGCCGTTACGCCTGGGCGGTAAAGCGTGCGAGGTAATGCATAAAGGCACTGGCCAGGGGCGAGAGGCGCTTGCCTTGCAGGTGCACGGTGTACCACTGCGAGTGGATGGGGAAGCCCGCCACATTCAGCTCGGCCAGCCCTTGGTCGGCGGCGGCGGGGCCCAGTGCATGGCGCGAAATGATGGACAGCCCCAAGCCTCCGGCAACCGCCTGTTTGAGGGCTTCGTTGCTGCCCATTTCCAGGCGCACGCGGGGCACAAAGCCGTGGGCGGCAAAGTGGGCGTCGGTGTACATGCGGGTGCCCGAACCGCGCTCGCGCAGCAAAAAGCGCTCTTGGCGCAGGTCGTCCAGGGCAATGCCACGCTGGCCCGCACGTGCGTGGTCCACCGGGGCAATGAGCACCAGCGGGTTGGGCAACAAGGCGTGGGCCACGGCATCGATGTCGGCTGGCGGCTTGGACATGATGTAGAGGTCGTCGATGTTGTCGCGCAAGCGGCGCACTACGCCGTCGCGGTTGAGCACTTCGAGTGAGATTTCTACCTCGGGGTGCATGCGGCAAAACTCGCCCAGCAAGCGCGGGGTGAAGTATTTGGCGGTGCTCACCACCGCCAGGCGCAGGCGGCCTGCGGTCAGGCCGCGCTGGGCGGCCATGCTTTGCTCAAACTTTTCCCACTCGTGCAGCATGGCCTGGGCGGTGGCCGCCAGCGCATGGCCCGCGTCGGTGAGCTGGAGCCTGCGCCCCGTGATTTCGTAGAGCGGCATGCCCACGGTGGCGCTCAGCTCTTTGAGTTGCATGGACACGGTGGGCTGGGTGACGTGCAGGGCCTGCGCCACCGCCGTAATGCTGCCCCGCTCCGCCAACGCCAGGAAGGTACGCAGCTGACGAAAGGTGATTTGCATAGGTTTTTATCTATGGTGTGCTGCTTTTGTTTTGATTTTACTTAAGCGACGTTTCTTTTTAGGATGGCGGCCTCTCTTTCAAGGACACGCATGCAAGCTTTACTGGACCCGGCCATTCTTTTCTTTTTGTTGGGGGTGTGCGCGGGTCTGCTGCGTTCCAATTTGGAGGTGCCGCCCGCGGTTTCGCGCTTTTTGGCGCTGTATTTGTTGATGGCGCTGGGCCTCAAAGGGGGCTTTGCGCTGGCCCAGTCTGGCTGGACTGCCGAGGTGGCCAAGGCCATGGTCTTGGCCTTGGTGCTGTCGGTGGCGATTCCGGCCATGGGCTATGGGCTGTTGCGCCGCAAACTGGCACCGTTTGATGCGGCTGCGGTGGCCGCCACCTATGGCTCGGTGAGCGCAGTGACCTTTATTACCGCCGTGCAATACATGGAGGCCAATGGCCATGCATTTGGGGGCCACATGGCCGCTGCCATGGCCCTGATGGAGTCGCCCGCCATTATTTTGGCCATTGCCCTGGCGGCGCGTTTGCGCAAGCACAACCAGGGGGGTGCATCGGCGCCGGGCAGGCCTATGCAGTGGAAGTCCATCTTGCACGAGTCCTTGACGGATGGGGCGCAGTTTTTGCTGCTGGGCTCGATGGTGATTGGCTATATGACCGGCTCGGACGGCAAGCTGGCCATGGACCCGTTTACCGGCGGCCTGTTTAAGGGAATGCTGGCATTTTTCTTGTTGGACATGGGCATGAGCGCGGCGCGCAATGCGCCCAAGCTGGCGGGCCAATCGTGGTGGATCTATGCCTATGCAGTGGGGGCTCCGTTGGTGCATGCGGCGCTGGCGCTGGGCTTGGGCTTGTGGTGGGGCTTGGCGGTGGGCGACCTGGCACTGCTGATGGTGTTGGCGGCCAGTGCCTCGTACATTGCGGTGCCTGCGGTGTTGAAACACGCCATGCCCGAGGCGAATGCCGCGATTTATTTTGGCATGTCGCTGGGCATTACTTTGCCGCTTAACCTGGTGGTGGGCATACCGCTGTACGTGAAGCTTGCCCTGTGGACGGCCGGGGGGGGCACCAGCCCCTGAGCCCCCCCGGCCGGGTCGGCACGCGCGATCAGGCGGCCTGGAGTTGGCCTTCGTACAGGGCCATGGCGGCCTCTGCGCTGGCACCTTGATGGATCATGGCCATCAGTGCGGCCACGACGGCTTCGGGCTTGCTGTGCTGGTACACATTGCGCCCATACACCATGCCCACGGCACCCTGGTCCAACAACACGCGCGAGCGGGCAAACACGCCAGAGAGCGCCTCTTTGCCACCGCCGCGCACGAGCACGGGGCAGCGGGCGGCTTCAACCACGCGGTGGAATTCCAGCGGGTCGGCGGTGGGGTCGGCCTTGATGATGTCTGCGCCCATCTCACGGGCCAGGCGCACCAGGGTGACGATTTTTTCGGCATCGCCGTCCACCATGTAGCCGCCCTTGTCGCTATGGGGGCGCATGACCAAGGGTTCGATCATCAGGGGCATGCCGTATTTTTCGCAGTCGGCACGCACGATGGAGATGTTTTCCACGCACTGGCGGAACAGGTCGGGTTCGTTGGGCAGCATGAACAGGTTGACCACCACGCACGACGCGTCCATTTGCACCGCAGGCAGCACGGGGTCTTTTTTGTTTTGCAGCAAGGCCCACATGACCCGGTGCGCCGTGGCGTTGTAAGGGTTGCCCATGTCCACCCGCATCACGAGTGCGGGCTTGTCACGGCCGGGGCGGCGTTGCAGCAAGTCGGCCTGGCCAAAGTTCATTTGGATGGCGTCGGGCCCGGCCTTGACCAGTGCGTCCACGATGGTGGGCATGTTTTCCAGACCGTCCAAGAAGGTGGGTTCGTTGCACACGCCATGGTCAATAGCAATATCAAGGCATCCGCCGTTTTGGAAGAGGCGTTTGATCCGGATTTCTTTCATGTCTACTCCTGTTAAGCAATGGTGGTGAGGTGGCGGGCGGCCTCGGTGGTGATGCGCTCCAAGTCGTGCGCAGCCAGTTCAAGCGCGCCTGCGCCTGCGTTGTCCTGCGCTTGCGCGGGTTTGCGTGCGCCGCACAGCGCGAGGTCGATCCGGGACAAAGACCAGGCAATCATGAGCTGCCCAAAGCTGCAGCCGTGGGCTGCGCGGATGGGCTCAATAGCCTGGAAGAAGGCGGCAAGCCGCTCGCGGTTGGCCGGGCTAAAGCGGGGGTTGTCGCGCCGCTGGTCGTCGCCTTCAAACACGCGGGTAGGGGGAATGGGGCCGGCCAACAGGCCCAGGGCCAAGGACGAGTAGCCGTGTACCGACACATTGTGCTTGCGGCACAGGGGAATCACGTCTTGCTCTAGCTCGCGGTCCAGCAAGCTGTAGCGCTCTTGGATGGCGTCCACCGGGCCGTACTCGAGGTATTTGGACAGTATGGTTTCGTTGGCATTGCTGATGCCGATGGCCCGGATTTTTCCCTGGCGCTTGAGGTCGAGCAGCGCGCCCATGGTTTCTTCGATGGGCGTGGTCTCGTCTTGCCAGTGGGTGAAGTACAAATCGACGTAGTCGGTCTTCAAGCGCGCCAGGCTTTGCTCCAGCTCGTAGGCGATGGAGTCTTTGCCCAGGTAGCGGTACACATCGTGCCCCTCTTCATTAAAGAAGTGGGTGCCCTTTTGGGTGTGCCACACCAGCCCGCATTTGGTGGCTAGCACCACTTTGTCGCGGCGGCCTTTCAGGGCGTGGCCTACCAGTTCTTCGGCATGGCCCAAACCGTAAGCGGGTGCGGTGTCGATGAAGTTCACACCGGCATCCAAAGAGGCGTGGATGGCAGAGATGGCGCCCACGTCATCGCTGCCGCCCCACATCCACCCACCCATGGCCCAGGTTCCCAAACCGACACTAGAACACGCGATCCCTGAGGATCCGAGCTGGCTCATCTTCATAGTTGCTTCCTGTTTGTTGGAGGGTTGCAGAGGCCTCGCCCACCGCCCCATACCGGACCGATGTGCATCTTGTTGCCTCAACTTGTCATTACAAGTCGGTGAGTTTATACGGTATTTTTACGCCAAAATTAAGCGTTTACCCTAGTATTGGTATTTGCGACAAGACATGTTGTAATGACATGATGCGATTATTTGGAGAGATGGTCATATGGTGAATCAGGTGTACATCGGACTCGATTTGGGTTCGACTAGCCTCAAAGTTGCCGCCTTTGACGCCGCCGACGGGCGCGTCTTGGCGCAAGCGGGTGCCCCCATTCCATGGGAGCGCAATGTGCAAGGGGCCTGCCAAGTGCCCGGTGCCACTGTACGCCGGCTGGTGCCGGAGTTGTTGTCACAGGTGGTCCTGGGGCTGGGGCAGCGCGTGCACGACGTGGCTGCCATGTCGTGCGTGGGACATGGGGGCGGCCTCCATTGGGTGGATGCCGATGCGCAATTGCAAGGCGACTACGCGGTGTCCTCCACCGACCAGCGCGCAGCCGCCTATGCCGGTGCCGTAGGCGCCCGGCGGCACGCCGACTTGTTTGCCGCCGTGGGCTGTGGCCCCTGGGCAGGCCAGCCAACGATGATCGCCCAAGACATCCTCAAGCAATCCCATGCCACCGATTTGGCCGGGCATACGCTGATGTTTGCCAAGGACTACGTCCATCTGCTGCTCACCGGAAAGCGTGCCACTGACTACAGCGACGCGAGTACCGCAGGCCTGCTCAACCGCCGCACGCGGCAGCCCGACGCTTTGGCATTCGAGGTCGGTGGGTGGGCACCTTGGAGCGCCGACCTGTTGGCCCCCCTGCAAGCCCCCGGAACCTTGGTGGGCCACGTACAGGCAGACATGGCTCGCCAGACCGGCCTTCCTGCGGGCTTGCCCGTTGCCATGGGTGCGATCGATTTGTACGGTGCCATGCAAGGCGCAGGCGCGACGCAGACGGGCGACATGACCGCCGTATTTGGCACCTGGTGCGTGAATGCGGCCATGGGTCCGCAAGACCCAAGTTTTGAGGCCACGCTGCCCGCACCTTGCCCAGGCATTTCCAACGTGGTGCAGCTTGATGCTGCGCAGGCCTGCATGTTCATGAACAACAACGCGGCGTCCATGGCCAACACGAGTTGGTTTGCGGCAGTGAGCCAGCAAAACGCGACGCAACTGATGCAGGCGGCGTTTTCCAGCGTGCCAGGGGCACGCGGGTTGCGCTATGTGCCGTTTATCAATGGCGGGGGCAATGCCAGCGCCGCGTTTGTGGGTTTGCGATCGCTGCACACCCAGGCCGATATGGCGCGCGCCGTGGTGGAAGGGGCGCTGGCCTTGCATGCCCGCAGCTTGCAGCAGCTTGCGGCGGCAGGCCTGCCGATTCGGCGTTTGTTTGCGTTGGGCGGCGGAGCCGGCGAGGTGCGTTTGACGCAGCTGCTGGCCACCATGATGAACCTTCCCATATGGACGCCAGGCGCCGACGAAAGTGGCGCACGTGGCGCTGCCATGTTTGCCGCACAGTCGCTGGGCCAAGACGCGTCTGGCATGACGGCCTCGCTGCGCCAGATTGCGCCCGACGACACACACACCGCTTTTTATGCCGGCTTCTTGCAGAGCTTTGATGCACTGCTCAAGAACATGCAGCCGGTGTTCGACCATACCGTGAGCACCCAACCATGACCCAGACCCCCAATTCTTCCGCCAGTGCCAGCGCGTTCCGACGCCCGCAGCAATTGAATGGCAGCCATTTTCAGGTAGTGATCGTAGGCTCGGGCATCAACGGCGTGGGCACCTTCCGTGACCTGTGCCTGCAAGGTGTCAAGTGCCTGATGATTGACAAGGGCGACATCGGCAGTGGTGCCAGTAGCGCGCCCTCGCGCATGATCCACGGCGGCTTGCGCTACCTGGAGAACGCCGAGTTTTCGCTGGTCAAAGAGTCTGCGCAAGAGCGCAACAACCTGCTGCTGACGGCACCGCACCTGATCAAGCCCTTGCAAACCGTGATTCCCCTGTCGTCGCGCTTGGGGGGCATGTTTGGCAGTGCCCTGCGCTTTTTGGGGGCCAACCCGCCCGCACAGTCTCGCGGCGTGCTGGCCGTGGCACTGGGCCTGACCATTTACGACTTCATGGGGCGCAAAGACCGCACGATGCCACGGCACTGGGTCAGCACCGTCAGCAAGACAGACCAGGCCTTGCTCGCACCCGATGTGCGGTGGACCGCGCATTTTTATGACGCATGGATTACCCACCCCGAGCGGCTGATGCATGAACTCATTGCCGATGCACACCACCTGCAACCCGATGCGGTGGTCTCCAACTACTGCGAACTCATCGCCTTGGAGAACAACACCGTGGTGCTACAAGATCGCGCCTCGGGCACGCAGGCCAGCGTCACGGCCGATGTGGTGATCAATGCCACCGGGGCTTGGCTGGAATCCACCAGCGATTTGTTTGCCGTGCCTAAAGGGCGTATGGTGGGCACCAAGGGCTCGCATTTGGTGTTGGACCACCCCGCACTGGCCGAGGAGTTGCGCGAGCGCATGGTGTACTTCGAGGCCCGTGACGGGCGGGTATGCATCGTCTATCCGTTCATGGGGCGGGTGCTTGCGGGCTCCACCGACATTCCGGTGACGGACCCGGACGCAGCACGCACCGAAAACGGCGAAATCGACTACCTGCTGAGCGTGCTCAATGAGGTGTTCCCGCGCCACAAGGTGACTGCCCAAAACATTGTCTACACCTATGTGGGCGTACGCCCGCTGGCGACCATACAGTCCAAAGGAACCGCGCACGGAACACCGGGCAAAATCTCGCGGGACCACCATGTGGTCACCGATGCGCCCACGGACCGGCGCAGCCTGCCGGTGGTCAATTTGGTGGGCGGAAAATGGACCACCTTCCGCTCGCTGGCCGAAGAAGCCACCGATGCGGCGCTACAGATTTTGGGGTTAAAGCGCAAAGCAAGCACCACGGGGCGCACCATCGCACCGGTGGGTCTGGGTTTTGACGGCTCGGACGTAGAATCCGTGCGGCGTTTGTGCCGACTCACTGGGGTGGTGCACTTGTCAGACGTGGTGCTGCACCGCAGCCTGGATGCCATTTTGGGACGCCTCGATGTGCCACGGCTTGAATATTTTGCCCATGCCATCGCCGCAGAACTGGGGTGGGATGCCAACACCATTTCGCAGGAAGTGGCGAGCTGCCGGGCGCTGCTGAGCACCAAACACAACATGCGCCACTTCGCCTAGATTGACCCAAGGAAGCCATTGAATGACAGCAGGAACATCGTCTTTGCTAGAGCGTGACAGTGGCACTCCCTTGTGGATTCAGCTGCGCGATATTCTTCGCCAGCAGATTGCGTCGGGGCAGCTCGGTGTGAATGCGCAGCTCCCCTCGGAGGCGGATCTGGGCGAGATTTATGGGATCTCGCGGATCGTGGTCCGCGAAACCCTGGCCGACTTGGTTCGCAGTGGGCTGATCTACAAAATCAAAGGCAAAGGGGCCTTTATTTCCACCCCCAAACGGGATGAAGACTTCATCTCGATGGTGCTGGGCTTCTCGGACGAAATGGCCATCAAGGGCCGCATCGTCAGAACCCAAGTGCTAGGGCAAGCCTTGCGCGCACCCGACGAAAAAGAAGCCCTCGCGCTGTCACTGCAAACCGATGCCCAAGTGACATCGCTGCGCCGCTTGCGCAGTGTGGACGGCAATGTGCGCCTGCTGGTGAGCACGGTGGTGCCCACCGACGTCGCGCCCGAGCTGCACAAGATACGCCTGGAAGACAAGTCGCTGTACGAAGTGCTGCGACGCCAGTACGGCCTGCATGTGGCCCGCGCAGAGCGCTGGATTGACGCAGTACTGCCCGACGCCGACACGATGGCGCTGCTGCAGCTAGAGACCCTGGAGCCGCTGCTGCGCATCGAGTCAGTGGCCTTCACCAAAGAAGGCCGGGCAGTGGAACATTACGTGGCACTGCACCGCTGCCAAAACACGCGACTGCACGTTCGCACGCAGACCTAAGGCTGCGCTGCGGCGCGCGGTTTCTAGTGACTGATCATCCAGGGTCGCTTGCCGGGAAACGTTTTTGCCCCATTGGAGGCCGTAACGGTTGCGCCGCGCTGCTTGCTGCTGCAACACCCACAGCCGGCGGGGTGGCGCAGTCGCCCATAGCTCTCGCCTGTGTCCCGCGACGAGCGCGGTGCATGTTGCGAGCGCTCGTTGGTGTCAAAGGCGCGGCGCTGCTCCGGTGAGGTGCACGCCAAGCGCGGGGCGCTGACGAGCACACGTGTAGCGGCAGTGCCGCAATCCGGACACGCACAAGGCTCATTGCGCGCCGCCACACTGCGGATGGCGTCAAAGCCCCCACAGTCGGAGCACACAAAGTCATAGGTTGGCATACGCGTGCTCCCGGTGTTACTTGATGTCTGGCGAAATGGGCATCTGAATGCTGCCGTCAAGCATCTGGATGGGGCCGGCTGCGCTCGGGTTGATGTCGAACTCAAAAATCTCTGTCGGCAACCACAGCGTGGCACATGCGTTGGGCACGTCCACCACGCCACTGATGTGGCCCTGCACCGGTGCGGTTCCCAAAATGGAATAGGCCTGTGCCCCGCTGTAGCCAAATTTCTTGAGGTATTCAATGGCGTTGAGACACGCCTGGCGGTAGGCCACATTGACGTCCAGGTAGTGCTGCTTGCCCTGCTCGTCCACCGAAATGCCCTCGAAGATCAGGTAGTCCTTGTAGTTGGGCGTGATCGGGCTAGGCTTGAACACCGGATTTTTGATGCCGTATTTGGCCATGCCGCCCTTGATGAGATTGACGCGCATGTGCACCCAGCCCGCCATTTCGATGGCACCGCAGAAGGTGATTTCGCCGTCCCCCTGACTGAAGTGCAGATCGCCGACAGACAGGCCTGCGCCGTCTACATACACCGGGAAATACACCTTGGAGCCACGTGACAAGTCTTTGATGTCGCAGTTGCCGCCGTGCTCGCGGGGTGGAACGGTGCGGGCTCCCTCCGCTGCGGCTTTGACCCGGGCTTCGCCACCGAGTTTGCCCATGTGGGCGGTGGCCGCAAATGGCGGATTGGCCAAACCGGGAACACGGGTGGGGTCAGTGTCCAACAGTTCCTGCTCGCGCTGGTTCCAGGCATCCAACATTTTTTTGTCGGGCAGGCAACCGATCAGGCCGGGGTGAATCAGCCCGGCGTATTCAACACCAGGCACATGGCGGCTCTTGGTGAACATGCCATTGAAGTCCCAGATGGACTTCTGCGCCAGGGGAAAGTGGTCGGTCAAAAACCCGCCTCCATTTTTCTTGCTAAAGAAACCGTTGAAGCCCCACTGGCTCTCCTGCTTGGCACCAATATCGAGCAGGTCCACCACCAGCAGGTCCCCTGGCTCAGCGCCATGCACCCCTACCGGGCCGGACAAGAAGTGCACGATGGACAAGTCAATGTCACGCACATCGTCAGCGCTGTCATTGTTTTTGATGAAGCCGCCGGTCCAGTCGTAGGTCTCCAAGATGAAGTCGTCCCCCGGTTTGACCCAACAGGCCATAGGCACGTCGGGGTGCCACCGGTTGTGGACTTGATCGTTCTCGTACGCGGACTGTTCGAGATCGACTTTGATAAGGGTTTCGGCCATGGTGTGCTCCTGGTTAGCGCGTTGAACAAAAGGGGAAATATCAGACTGACAGGTACGCTTTGATGCGCTGCTGGTCGGTGTCGGCACGCAGGGTTTCGTGCACTAGGCGGCCGCCTTCAATCACAAACATGCGGTCTGCCACATCCATGGCAAACGAGAGCACTTGCTCCGACACGATGATGGTGATGTTGCGCATCTTGCGGATTTCGTTGAGCGCCTTGGCGATGTCTTTGATGATGGAAGGCTGAATGCCTTCGGTGGGCTCATCAAGCAGCAGTACCTTGGGGTCGGTCACCAGCGCGCGGGCGATGGCCAGTTGCTGCTGTTGGCCGCCCGACAGGTTGCCGCCCTTGCGGGCACGCATGTCCCACAGCACGGGAAAAAGTGCGTAAATGTCGTCCGGGATGCGCTTGTGCTTGGCGTTCTCCAGACCGGTCTGAATGTTCTCTTCCACGGTCAGCGTGGGGAAGATCATGCGGCCTTGGGGCACGTAGGCAATGCCCTTGGCCACACGGCGAAAGCTTTCATCGGTAGACACGTCCTGCCCTGCAACAGACACCCGGCCACTCTTGCATGGCAAGACGCCCATCAGGCTCTTGAACAGCGTCGTTTTGCCCATGCCGTTGCGCCCCATGACCGCAACTGTCTCGTTGGCACGCGCCTCAAAACTGATGCCGTGCAGTGCTTCGCTCTGGCCATAGGCCACGAATAGATCCTTGACTTCCAACATAGGGGGGCTCCTGGTTCAACAACAATGCGCGGTCAGTGACCGAGGTAGACGTCAATGACCTTGGGGTCCGCCTGCACCATGTCCATGGGGCCTTCGGCCAAGATCTTTCCTTGGTGCATGACGGTGACCTTGTGGGCAATGCGTTTGACAAACTCCATGTCGTGCTCAATCACGATCACCGCCCGGTTTTTGCAAATGCGCTGCAGCAGCTCGGCGGTCAGCTCGCGCTCACGGGCGCTCATGCCAGCAATGGGTTCGTCCAACATCAGCAGTTCGGGCTCTTGCATCAGCAACATGCCAATCTCCAGCCACTGCTTTTGGCCGTGGGAGAGCAAGCCGGCTTGCGTCTCTAACTTGTCCCCCAGACCAATGTCTTCGGCAACCACTTGCACGCGTGCCCGGACTGCGTCGGTGCACGTGAACCCCAGCGCCCCAAAGACCGACCGTCCAGAGGGGTAGGAGACCTCCAAGTTTTGGAAGACCGACAGGTTTTCGTAAATGGAAGGTGTCTGAAACTTGCGCCCGATGCCCCGGCGCACCCGCTGGTGCTCGGCCATCTGGGTGAGTTCTTCGTTTTTGAACTTGATGCTGCCCCCGGTGGCCCGTGTCTTGCCGCAGATCAAATCGAGTAGTGTGGTCTTGCCCGCACCATTGGGGCCAATGATCACGCGCAGTTCGTTTCTGTCGATGTATAGCGTCAACGCATCAATGGCCTTGAAACCATCAAAGGAGACGGTGAGGTCTTCCACCGCCAGCGCAAAGTCCGTGTTACTCATGGTGTATCTCCGTAGGTTTCAATGGGCGCGGGCGACGTCGGGCAAGGTGGGTGCGGCGGCAGTGCTCACCACCACCTCGGGGGTACGCGGAGTGGGTACGGCGTGTGGCGCAGGGACCGCTGCATCACGCAGGGCCTGGCGTCGCCCCTTCCACCAGGGCTTAACGTGCTCTTCCCAAACCCCTGCCAGACCCATGGGAAAGGCCATGGTCACGCCGACAAAGAGGCCCGCCATCAGGAACAGCCACATGTCGGGAAAGCTTTCCGAAAAATAGGTTTTGCCCGCGTTCACCAGCAAGGTCCCATAGACCGCACCCACCAGGCTCATGCGCCCCCCGACGGCGGCATAAATCACCATTTCGATGGAGGGCACGATGCCGACAAAGCTGGGCGACATGAAGCCCACCTGCAACGAGAACAACGCCCCGCCAATGCCCGACAGCGCTGCGGCCAAACAGAAGGTAAATATCTTGAAGTCGGCCACGTCGTAGCCGGAAAAACGCACCCGGTCTTCCTTGTCACGCATGGCCAATAGCAAGGTACCGAGCTTGCTGGTCTGTACCCAGCGGCACAGCACTATGGCCCCCATGAGCAGCGCCACGCAGACGTAGTAGAGGATGTATTTGGCGCTGTCGGTACGCGTGTCCCAACCGAGTAAGGTTTTGAGGTCGGTCATGCCGTTCACCCCCCCGGTGTAGCCCTGCTGACCGATGATCAGCACCGTCAGGATCAGCGCAACGGCCTGAGTGATGATGGCAAAGTACACCCCCCCCACGCGCCGCTTAAACATGGCAAAGCTGATGATGAAGGCCAGCAGCACGGGCACTGCGACCACCGCTGCCAGTGCGAAAGGCAGGCTCTCGAATGGAACCCATAGCGCGGGCAGCGCGGTGATTTGGTTCCAATCCATGAAGTCGGGAATTCCGGGCGTTGACTGGATTGCCGTGCTGACTGGGTCCGACGCCTCCAGCTTGAGAAACATGGCCATGGCGTAGCCGCCCAGACCAAAAAATACGCCCTGCCCCAGACTGAGCACGCCCCCGTAGCCCCACACCATGACCAGTCCGATGGCGACAAAGGCGTAGGTCAGGTACTTGCCCACGAGGTTGAGACGAAAGATATCCAGCGACAGGGGCAGCACGACGGCCAGCAACACCAGCAGCAGCACCAAGCTGGCAAGTTGGTAGCGCTGTATCCAGGCTTTGAGGGCATTCATGGGGGAGTTCTCCGTGGAAGTTCGTGAAAGTCAGCGGCGGATCTTGCTGGCGAACAGGCCTTGTGGACGCACCATCAAGGTCAACACAATGAGCGACAGCGTGATCACCTTGGCCATGGATCCGGCCAAAAAGAATTCCGTGATCGACTGCGTCTGGGCGATGCCAAATGCCGATACCACGGTGCCCAGCAAGCTGGCCGCGCCCCCAAAGGTGACGACCAAAAATGCATCCACGATGTACAGCGAACCCGATGTGGGCCCCGTGGAGCCAATGGTGGTAAACGCAGCACCGGCGACGCCCGCAATGCCGCATCCAATGGCAAAGGTGAGGCGGTCCGTCTTTTTGGTGTCGATGCCAATGGCATTGGCCATCAGGCGGTTGCTGACGGTGGCACGCACACGCAAACCCCAACGGCTGTGGTGCAGGGCAAGCAGCACGCCGCAGGTCACCACGGCCGTGAGGCTGAGCACAAACAGGCCATTGATGGGAATGTCCAGGCCCTCAGCCGGGGCCCACGAGCCCAGCAGCCAGTCGGGCAACGTAGGGCTGACCTCTTTGGGCCCAATGAAGCTGCGAAACATTTGCTGCAACGCCAGGCTCACACCCCATGTTGCCAGCAGGGTGTCGAGTGGGCGCTTGTAGAGGTGGCGAATCAGCGCCCACTCCACGAGCCAGCCCACCACAAACGCGAAGACAAAGGCCGCGATGATGGCCAACGGAAAGTAGTACGCCACCATCTGCGGCGCGACGTGAGACGCCAGCGTGGAGCCCAGATAAATGGTATAGGCGCCAATGGTCATGAACTCGCCATGCGCCATGTTGATGACACCCATTTGGCCAAAAATGATGGCCAGCCCCAGACCCATCAGGAGCAAAACGGCAAACAGGCTCAGACCGGCAAAACCCTGCATCAGTCCGATATTGAGCATTTCAGAAAAAGTCATGTGGCTGACTCCAGAAAAACATGGGGCATGAAACGCCGGGTTGGCGCGGCGAGCGCGCCAACCCGGAACCGACAGAAACCGGCTTACTGGTAGCCCTTGGGGAACGGATCGGGTTTGATCAGCTCGGGCGACTCGGATACCACCTTGAACGTGGCATCCGGCATGCCCATGGCGATGCGGGACTTGCTCCACAGGTGGTGGTTTTTGTCGAGCTTGACGTAGCCCTCGGGTGCCGTCTTGAGCTCGATGCCGGTTTCCGACGCGGCCACCACTTTGTCGACGTCAAAGCTCTTGGCCTTCTCCACGGCCGCTTTCCACAGCCATGGACCGAGGTAGCCGGCCTGGGTAACGTCACCAATGACGGCGTCCTTGCCGTACTTGGCCTTGAAGGCTGCCACGAACGCCTTGTTGTTGGCGTTGTCCAGAGACTGGAAGTACTTCATGGACGAATAGAAGCCAGCAAAGTTTTCACCGCCCACACCGGTCATCTCGTCTTCTGTCACCGACAGGGTGACTAGCAGTTGCTTGTCGCCCGTGATGCCTGCCGCCTTGAGCGCTTTGTAGAAGGCCACGTTGGAGCCCCCCACCACTGCCACAAAAATGCAGTCGGGCTTTTGCACCTTGATCTTGTTCATCAAGGAGCCGAAGTTGGTGCTTCCCAGCGGGTAATACTCTTCGCCAACGACCTTGCCTTTCTGGAAGTTCTCAATGTGCTTGCGCGCAATCTTCATGGAGGTACGGGGCCAGATGTAGTCGGACCCGATGAGGAAGAAGGTCTTGGCTTTCTTCTCTTTTTGCGCCCAGTCCAGGCTGTACAAAATCTGCTGCGTTGCTTCCTGCCCGGTGTAGATCACGTTTTTGGACTGCTCCAGGCCCTCGTAAAAGGTGGGGTAGTACAACAAGCCGTTTTCTTTCTCGAAGATGGGCAGCACTGCCTTGCGCGATGCGGAGGTCCAGCACCCAAACACAGCGGCACAGCGGTCGTTGATCAGCAGCTTCTTGGACTTCTCGGCAAAGGTTGGCCAGTCGGAGGCACCGTCCTCCTTGATCACCTTGATCTTTCGCCCCAAGATGCCGCCCATCGCGTTGATTTGGTCGATGGCGAGTTGCTCTGCCTGGATGGACCCGGTTTCCGAAATGGCCATCGTGCCGGTTGCAGAATGCAACTGGCCCACCGTCACTTCGGTGTCGGTGACTGCCAGCTTGGTGGTGTTGACTTGCGCCGTGGCCTGGGCAGAAGCGATGCCGGGAAGTCCGGCTACGGACACCGCGCCGAGCGCCTGCAACATGCGGCGTCGGCTAACGTCCGCAGTGGATGGGTGGAGAACCTTGTCGTCGGAAGTGGGCTTCATTGAACGCTCCTTGCAGCATGGGTTGAAAACGAACGGCGGGAATCGCCGCGCTGGTGCAAAGATTAGGGACAACCCCTATTCCCATCCATACGTTAATTAACGTACGCGTACGCAGTCACACAAAGACATGGTGTGTGAACGATTCTTGCTTTTCAACCCGCCATGCACGCGCCCTCTCTCCCTCCCCCTCCCCTTGCGCCGCAACCGATCTACCGGTTTCGGCGCGAATACAACTCCTGGGTCGCAGACGAAACCATGGAGGACTACGCGCTGCGTTACACCCCCAAGAGCTTTCGTCGCTGGAGTGAGTTCCGGGTTGCCAATACGGCCTTTGGTTCACTGTCGTTTTTGGCGCTGGAGGCCATCGGTGGCGCTATCGCCCTGAACTATGGTTTCTCCAACGCCATGTGGGCCATTCTGTGCGTTGGCCTGGTGATTTTTTTGACCGGATTGCCCATTGCCTACTACGCAGCGCGCTACGGACTGGACATGGACTTGCTGACCCGAGGTGCGGGGTTTGGCTACCTTGGCTCCACCATCACCTCGCTGATCTACGCGATCTTCACCTTCATTTTCTTTGCGCTGGAGGCCGCCATCATGGCCTTGGCGCTGCAAATGGTGTTGCCCTGGCCACTGGTGTGGTGCTATGTGCTTTCTTCCCTGGTCATCTTGCCACTGGCCATGCGTGGCATCACGCTCATTTCGCGCCTGCAAACCTGGACGCAGCCCGTGTGGCTGTTTTTGCTGTTGCTGCCCTTTGTCTGGATTGCGCTGGACAAGCCCCAGATGTACCGCGATTTCATGGGCCTGTCCGGGCTGCGCAGTGGCACCAGCAGCTTTGACCCCTTGATGTTCGGGGCCGCCGCAGCGGTGATTTTTTCGCTGGTGGTGCAAATCGGCGAACAGGTGGACTTTTTGCGCTTCATGCCCGAACGCACGCCCGCAAACCGTTGGCGCTGGTGGGGTGCGGTGCTCACGGCAGGTCCGGGCTGGATCGTGATGGGCATGCTCAAAATGGCTGGCGGTGCCTTCCTGGCCTTTGCGGCCCTGCAGTTTGAAGTCGGTGCACGCCGGGCTACCGAGCCTACCCAGATGTTTCTGGCAGGGTTTACGCAGGCCCTTGGGCAGCCGGGAATGGCGGTGGCCATCACCGTTGTGTTTGTGGTGGTCTCGCAAATCAAAATCAACGTGACCAATGCCTATGCGGGCTCGCTGGCATGGTCAAACTTTTTCGCACGTATCACCCGCAGCCATCCTGGGCGCGTGGTCTGGCTGGTCTTTAACGTGCTGATCGCCACGCTCTTGATGACCCTGGGTGTGTTTGGTGCGCTGGAAAAAGTGCTGGCCATTTATAGCAATGTGGCTATTGCGTGGGTGGGTGCTCTGGTGGCAGACCTCGTGATCAACAAGCCCTTGGGGTTGAGCCCTGCGGGCATCGAGTTTCGCAGAGCACACCTGTATGACTTCAACCCTGTCGGGCTGGGTGCCATGGTGATTGCAGCCACGGTGGCAAGCGCTGCCTATGCGGGCATGTTTGGCGCGTGGGGGACCGCTTTTTCGCCGTTCGTGGCCCTGGCACTGTCCATGGCGCTGGCACCGCTGCTGGCCTACGCAACGCGGGGCCGTTATTACCTTGCGCGCACGCCCGAAACCCATTGGGCACCTGGTGCGAGTGTGCGCTGCGCGGTGTGCGAAAACCAGTTCGAAGCAGAGGATATGGCAAGCTGCCCTGCCTACGGCGCATCCATTTGCTCGTTGTGCTGTTCACTGGAATCACGCTGCCACGATCGGTGCAAGCAGGGCTCGGGTGCGGGCGACCAGTTGCGCGCCATTGTGGCGTGGATGCTTCCCACCCAGTGGCTCCCCAAAGTGAACTTTCGGTTTGGGCAGTACCTGTTTGTCATGCTGTCACTCTGCGTCGTCATGGCATTTTTGGTGGGCGTGGTGTACGTACAAGAGAGCCTGAACACGCCCGCTACGGTGCTGCGCATGCCATTTGTGAAGGTGTTTTCGCTACTGGCCTTGCTGGCCGCCGTGTGCGCATGGTGGGTGGTGCTGAGCACCGACAGCCGGCGCATGGCGCAGGACGAGTCAGAAAACCAAACCCACCGCCTGTTGGACGAAATCGATGCCCACCGCCGCACCGACGCGGCGCTTCAGTCGGCCAAAGACCAGGCAGAGGCGGCCAACCAGGCCAAGACCCGTTATGTGGCGGGAATGACCCATGAGTTGCGCTCGCCCCTCAATAGCATCCTGGGGTACACACAAATTCTGCTGAAGAACCCGCATATGGAGGCCTGGATGCGCGAGACCCTGGCCACCATGCAGCACAGTGGGCAGCACATGCGCGCACTGATAGACGGCTCACTGGAGCTGGCACGCATAGAGGCGGGGCGGCTGCGGCTGGACCCGGTGGCACTACCGCTGGCGGATCTGCTGGAAGACGTCGAGGGCATGCTTCGCCCCCAAGCGCAGAGTAAGGGCTTGCAGTTCAGCGTTCACCTCGTGGGCGCAGCACCCGCATACATCCGCGCCGATGCCAAGCGGTTGCGGCAAATTTTGATCAACCTGCTATCCAATGCAGTGCGTTTTACCGAGCACGGGGAGATTGTGTTGCGCCTGGACTTTCGGCAACACGTCACCCGTATCGAGGTGGCGGACACCGGCATTGGCATTGCCCCCCAAGACCAGGAGCGCATTTTTCTTCCATTCGAGCGCGGCAGCGCCGGGCGGCGTGCAAGCGAAACGGGCACCGGGCTGGGGCTGACCATTACCAATCTGCTCACCCAACTGATGGGGGGTGAGTTGACGCTCACCAGCAGCCCGGGCAGCGGCAGCACGTTTACCGTACGGCTGTACCTTCCCGGTGTGTCCGCCGACACGGTCACGCCGATACGGCCAGCCCACGCTTTGCGGTCTGTCATCGGGTATCTCGCACCGCGTCGCACCTTGTTGATCGTCGATGACCAGCCACTGCAACGGCAACTGCTGGCTGGACTCTTGGTGCCACTGGGGTTCACCCTGAAGGAAGCGGCCAGTGGGCGCGAATGTATGGAGATCGTGCAGCGCGAGACGCCCGACTTGGTGCTGCTGGACATCACTATGGACGACCTGAATGGATGGGAAACTGCAGCCTTGTTGCGCCAGATACTGCCGCCTGAAAAGCTACCCATCGTGTTCGTCTCAGCCAACCTGTTTGACCACCACCCGGAGCGATTGCAGGCGATGCAATGCCAAGGTTTTGTGGGCAAACCGATCATCGAATCTGAGTTGCTGGATGCCTTGGAACACGCCCTGCAAATTGAATGGGTACGGGACAATACGCCACGCGCACTCCCAGTGGATGCACTGCCACCCTCGGCGGCGCAAACCACGCCGCCCACCGCACTCGACCTGCCCGATACCCTGCGCGAGGAACTCGGGCGACTGGCCAAACAAGGCAACGCCACAGGACTGCGTACGACACTGCGCCAGGCCTTTGTGGCCCATCCCGAACATACCGTCACGCTGCATTTCCTACAGGGTCTGGCTGAACGCTTTGACTTCTCCACCCTGAGCACCCAGCTTCGCGAGCCCGACCATGACTGACCTCTGCACCCCCCCTGCCCTTTCGCCGCGCCACGCCATTTTGGTGGTGGACGATGCCTTGGACACTCTGCGCATGCTTTGCGATGCCCTCGCCGCCGAGGGGTATGCGGTGCTGGCCGCCCGCGATGCACAAGAAGCCCTGGATCGCCTGGACATTGTCATACCCGATGGCATTTTGCTCGATGCCGTCATGCCAGGCATGGACGGCTTTGCCCTGTGCAGCACCTTGAAAGCCAGCCCGCATTTGGCGCATATTCCGGTGGTGTTCATGACCGGCCTGTCCGACACCGAGCAGATTCTCAAGGGCTTTCGCAGCGGGGGGGTGGACTATGTGGTGAAACCCTTGCGCCTGCCCGAGGTACTGGTGCGGCTAGCCACCCACGTGCGCAACGCACAGGCAACCCGGCTGGCACGCGAGGCCGTCGATGTTGCCGGCCTGGGCACCGTCGTGCTCGACAGCCTGGGCCGCCTGGCGTGGCGATCCCCCCAGGCCATGCGTTGGCTGGCCTCTGCATTCGGTGCGCAAGACCATGCCAGGGCACAAGCCTGGTTACACACAGCCACCACAGCCGCCGAGATCAGCACGCCATTGCCGCAGCACCAGCGTCTGGTTGCGCAACACATGGGGCAAAGCGGTGTCTCGGAATCTATGCTGGTCTTGCGGGTGGTCGCTTCGCATGTCGGCAATGCAGTGCGCCAGCCCGATGCGCCGCTCACCCCCCGCGAGACCGAAGTGCTGTCCTGGCTTGCCAAGGGCAAAACCAACCGCGATATCGCGGAAATACTCGGCATGAGCCACCGCACTGTCAACAAGCACCTGGAACATATCTTCCAGAAACTTGGCGTAGAAACACGCTCTGCCGCCACCGCCATTGCGGGCCAATTGCTCAAATAGGCGGCGGCACGCAGCCCCCCCGCCCCGGCGGCGGAAGTGGCTGCATTGTGGGGGATCTAGTCAATCGCCTTGCCCATGTCCTCCACCACCTTCTTGGCATCCCCAAACACCATCATGGTCTTGTCCATGTAGAACAGTTCGTTGTCCAGCCCGGCGT
>JARXAM010000130.1 GCA_029865845.1 Rhodoferax sp.
ATCACCGTGGCGTTGACGCCTTCGCGGTGCTGCAAATACAGCGCATGCACTGCAGGGAGCTGGCGCTGGGCCTGCGCCAGTTGGCCTGCGGCTGCCGGCTCGATCACCTGGCTTCGGGCAGCTGCCAGAAAGGCCTGGCCCGCGGTGTGCTGGGCACCGAGCAGTGATTTTTCTAGTCCATGTGGGGGGTTTTGGTTCCAATAGTCCACCCGCGTGCGGTACTCTCCGGCGAGTTCGTCAAAGCGCTTTTTTCCATCCGCCGCAGAGAGACTTCCGTCCAGCACCATGGACAACACCAGCCGCGCCTCGATCAGGTACAGCGGGGGCGGCAAGATGTCAGCTACCACGTCTTTGGCAACGTAAACCTTGACGGCCGAGGTATCCAAGCGGTTGATGAAGTAATAGCCTTGGGCCGCCACCAGCAAGGCGGCAGCCACGCCCATCGCACCCACCAGGGCCATGACTCCACGTAAAGACTTGAACATCGCATTTCTCCTGACAGCGTATGCCCCTGGCGGGCCCTGAGTCCCATGCCGTGTGGCGTTGAATATGTGCAAACAGTTGGCGGATTTAATTTAACATATAAACCGTTTTTTACAAAATTATTGTATACATCGGCAACTTTAATGCAATGGGTCCGCCCACCCCAGGCGCTTGCCCGGCGCACCTGCCTACAATGCGTAGCCCTTGCTTATCGCATCCACCGTCACCATGCAACCATCCGACACCGCCCCCTCCGATGCCTGCGGGCATGCACCCGCGCAAGAGGGCGTAGCTACTCCGTTCCGGCGCACGATCAAAAGCTTCGTCAAACGTGCCGGGCGCATTGGGCCCGGCCAGGAACGGGCCATTGCAGATTTGGGCCCCCGCTTTTTGGTGCCTTACCAGGCCAGCGCACTGGACTTCGCCGCCGTGTTTCCCCCGCTTGTGGATGATGCAGAGCCAACGGCTGCACCGCGCCCGCGCGTGCTGGAAATCGGGTTTGGCATGGGGGAAGCGACCGCGCGCATTGCGCTCACATTGCCCGGCACCGACTTTTTGTGCTGCGAAGTGCACGAGCCCGGAGTGGGCGCGCTGCTCAAGCGCATCGGGGAACACCAGATTGCCAACATTCGCATCTGCAACCACGATGCCGTGGAGGTGATCGACCACATGGTTCCCCTGGCCAGTCTGGACGGCGTGCACATCTTTTTTCCAGACCCGTGGCACAAAACCAAGCACAACAAGCGGCGCTTGATCCAGTCGCCACTGGTTGCCAAGCTCGCACAGCGCCTCAAGCCAGGCGCTTATCTGCACGTGGCCACCGACTGGCAGCCCTATGCAGAGCAGATCATGCAAGTTTTCAGCGACGAGCCTCTATTGCGCAACCGGGCCCTGGCCTCGCACCCCGAGCTGGCAGGCTACGCGCCCAAACCCACCTACCGGCCCTTGACCAAGTTTGAGAGCCGGGGCATTCGGCTGGGGCATGGCGTGTGGGATGTGGTGTTCGAACGCCGTTAGGCCCGCGCACATCGTCGCCCTGCCTGTTCACCACGCCACCGCTTCCACCACGCACACACACGCCATGGCACACGCGGGCGTATCACCACCGCCCCCCCGATGGGGGGTGCGCCCCAGCAGCGTGGTCGTGACGCCGGGGCCGTGGAAAGACTTGTTGGATTTTTTTGCCCACCGCTTCCAAGGGGTTGACGCCGCCACCTGGCAGGCACGCTTTGTTGCCCAGGACATCGTGGATGCGCAGGGCCAGCAGGCCCATGCGGCCGACCCCGCCACACCGGGCAGACGCCTGTACTATTTTCGCGACGTGCCCCATGAAGTGCCCATACCGTTCGCCGAAGAAGTTATCTGGCAGGATGAGCACCTGGTGGTGGCAGACAAGCCCCATTTTTTGCCGGTTGTGCCCAGCGGCAAACATGTGCGCGAGACGCTGTTGGCGCGCTTGCAGCGTCGCCTGGGCGTGCCCCACCTGTCCCCCATCCACCGGATTGACAAAGACACTGCCGGCCTCGTCCTGTTCTCGGTGCAGCCCGCCAGCCGCAACGCCTACCACGCCCTGTTTCGGGAGCGCAAGGTACAAAAGACCTACGAATGTCTGGCCCCATGGGACGCTGAGCGGCACTGGCCCGTTCACCGCGAGAGCCATATCGGCCCCTCGGCCCACTTCATGCAGCAAGCCGAGCAGGACGGTGCGGTGAACGCCGTTACCGACATCGCGCCGCTGCACGCATTCGGCGGTTGGGCCCACTATGAACTGCGTCCCCTCACGGGGCAACGCCACCAGTTGCGGGTGCATATGCACGCACTGGGACTGCCGATCGTGAATGACGGCATCTACCCCACGCTCACCCCAGAGGGCGCGCAAGACTTTGGGCAGCCCCTGCAACTGCTGGCCCGCCGGGTGGCGTTTAATGACCCAATCACCGGCGCGCCGCGTGTTTGGGAGAGTCGGCGCGCGCTGATGCCCTTGTCCTCACTGACGCACCCCCCAGGCCACAGAGACATGGGCCCAGCGGGCGGACCCTAATCGACGAACTCGGCGTCCAGCCAGCCACGCAGGCTGTTGACAAAGGCCCATGCCTGTACCTGCGCGAGCTGGTCCACACGCACCACCTGCTCCACCAAGTGGCCGTGCGCCAGCAGGCGCTCCCGGCCAATACCGGCCAACAAGCCGCAGGCCCGTGGCGGGGTGACCCAGCGCCCATCAATGCGCATGGCCACATTCCCCCGGGTGCACTCGGTGACTTCGCCTTGGGGGTTGAACAACACCATGTCAAACACGGCTGGATCTACCGGACTGAATGCGTCGTAATGGGCGCGCCGGGTGGTTTTGAAGCGCACAAATTCGCTGTGGGCCTCCTCTATCGGGCGGGCAGCCAGTTGCAGGCGCACCGGCTCGGGCGTGGGGGCCAACGCAAAAGCCTGTGCACGGCATTGCCCATTGGGCTGCAGCAACAACCGCACGCGCCACGCGCCCGTGGGGTGGGTGCGCACAACATCCGCAAGTGCGTGGTCCGCCGCAGCCGGCACCCACACAAACCCGAAGTGCGCCGCTGCATCGGCCATGCGCTGCACATGCAGGGCCTGGTGCTGTAGCGCGCCCTCGCGCAGAGCCAACGTTTCCAGCACCTCAAAGGGCTGGCTGGCCCGCTCCAAAAACAGGCGCTTGCTGCGCCATTCCTGCCACTCGCCCTCGGCCTGCGCATCAAAAGTGATGCCGCTGCCTATGCCACAGCGGGCTTGCCCGTCGCGCACCGTGACGGTACGGATCGGCACGTTGAAAGTCGCGTGCCCACCGGGACGCACCACACCCACGGCACCGCAATACACGCCGCGCGCATCGGGCTCCAGCGCCTTGATCTGGCGCATGGCCTGCACTTTGGGGGCACCGGTGACCGAGCCGCAGGGAAACAGGGCGGCAAACACGTCCCACAGACCCGTGCCGTCGCGGGTGGTGGCGACCACATCCGAGGTCATCTGCCACACCGTGGGCAGCGCCTCGAGGTGAAAAAGGCGGGGCACCTTCACGCTAAAGGGCGTTGCCACGCGTGAGAGGTCGTTGCGGATCAGGTCCACAATCATCACGTTTTCTGCCTGCTCTTTGGGGGTGCTGCGCAGGCGCTCGGCATGGGCCACATCGTCTTGCGCGGTAGCACCGCGCGCCGCAGTGCCCTTCATGGGGCGGCTCAAAATGCGCTGGCCATCCCAATCAAAAAACAACTCGGGGGATACCGAAAGCACCTGCTCGTCGCCGGTGTCAATGAAGGCGGCATACGCCCTGGGTTGCGCGCGGCGCAGGGCCGCAAAGTAGGCCCAGGCGCTGCCTGCCGATGGCGACGCAAAGGGCGCTTCCAGTTGGGCCGTGTAGTTGAGTTGGTACAGCTCGCCCGCTGCGATCGCGTGGCGGATGTGCGCCATGTTGGCGTCAAACCTTGCGCGAGGAATGCGCAGCGTCCATGGCACCTGCGGCTCGGGCACCGTGGGGTGCGCTGTGTCTGCGTCTGCGTTGGCCAACGGCTGCGTGTGCACACCAAACCACACCAGCGGGCCCTCGGGTGCGTGCACCTGCAAGGCCGCATCGAATGCAGGTGCCGCTTCGTAGCGCACATAGCCCACGCACCACAGGCCTTGGCGGCTTAACGTATCTACCCGTTCCAGCACAGCCCGCACCTCTGGCAGCGTGTGGGCCACCAACACCTGCTGGGGTGCACCAAAGGCCAGGCGCTTCACGGGCAAGTCGGGGTGCTGGGGACTGCCGAACTCCAGCAGCGCGCGGAGCATGGTCATGGACAAACGGGGGGCACGCTCAGACGCTCAGTTCTTTGGCGCTGATCTGGTATTTGAAGTTGTCGGGTGCGTAAGAGTCCAGGCGCCCTGCGGCGGTTTCTGCCACCGGGTACATCAAGAAGCCCAGCTTGGGGCCTTGCGACTGGGGTAGCACCACGTCGTGGGCCATGTTGTAGGCCATCCAGTTGCCTTCCCATCCTCCAAACAGCCCCTTGTTCACGGGGGCCACCACCGGGTGCTGGGCCGACTTGATCCACTCCGGGGTTTCCTGGCGCATGACCTTGGCCACGTCGGCCGGGTCCATGCCCACCCACCCATAGCCTGCGAGGTAGACCTCGGCGCGGCAGTGCTGCGCACCCTTGAGGCTGGCGGAGTTGCCACCCAGCTCGCGATAGCCAAAGGCACTGGGGGCCACGCGCAGGCCGTATACATCGCGCGCGGGCACACCGGCGGCGCGGCACAGGCCCACAAACAAGGCGTTGAGGTCGGCACACTTGCCGCCCAGGTTGTGGGTTTCCAGCATGGTTTTGATGTCCCCCTCGCCACAGCCGCGCACTTTGGGCTCGCGGTAGGTGTTGCTAACGATCCAGTCGTATATTTTTTGCACCTTGTCCACGTCGGTTGTGGCACCCCGGGTGGCCTCTTGGGCGGTGGTGCGCACGATGCCGTCCAGTGGCAACAGGTCGGTGGGCTGGGTCCAGTATTTCAAGGTGGACGCGTGCTCGGCCACCGCTGTTTTCTGGCTCCAGTCCTGGGCGCGGCTGCGGGTGCGCACGCGGCTGGTCAGCTCCACGAAGGGCTTGGCCTGGTCGGCCGCAAAGTCCACAAACAGCATGCGCGCGCCGGTGGCCTTGTCGTCAGCCATGCGTGCACTGCCGTTGCTGGTGTAGCTGCTCTCTAACGATTGCTGCCACCCGCTGTTCACCGAAGGAAGTGGCAACCACAGGCGCGTAGCGCCCTGGGGCTGGGCAAGGTCTACGCGCGTGGTGACCTCAAACGTACGCCAGGCGGCGGGCTGGGGGCTGAACTGGCGCTCTGCCAGCGGCGCGGCGTCTGCCCAACTGAGCGTAGGCAGCGCGCCGCCGGCCAGCACGGCTGCCGAATGCGTCAAGAATTGGCGACGTGCAGCGGGGGTCGGGTGCGCTGCGGCAACGAAGCGTGGGTGGGGCATGCTGAATAGTTTCCTGTGGGTGGTTGTGCCGCATTCCCTGCGCAGCGTTAGGTGCTGCGCGGCGGCGAAGGCGCGATTATCCCCTGCTGCCTGTATATTCAGCCCTCCTTCGCCGCAACGGCCTTTGGGCCCCATCCCCTGTGAGTTCCGACCTTCCCTCCCTGCCCACTGCCAATGCTGCGTGGGCCGAACATGCCTTGGCTGCGTTTGAACAGGTCGTGGGCAGCACCCGCGAGTTTCGGCACCGCGCAGGCCAGCACCAGATGGCGCGCGCAGTGGCCACCACGCTGGCACAGGCCGATATCGGCGAACACCCCCACCCCACCAAGGCGATTGCCGTCATCCAGGCCGGCACCGGCGTGGGCAAGAGCGCCGCCTATGCCAGCACCGCCATTGCGATGGCGCTGGAGCGCAAGACACGGGTCATCATCAGCACCGCCACGGTGGCCCTGCAAGAGCAGTTGATGAGCAAAGACCTGCCCGCGCTGGCCCGCAGCATGGACCAGCCCTTTGCCTACGCCCTGGCCAAAGGGCGCGGGCGCTACGTGTGCAAGGTAAAGCTCGAACGGCTGGTGGGGGTCGGAGCGGCCGAACAGCCGTTGTTTGACGACGACCTGCCCCAGCCCCAAGTGAGCACCCTCTCGCAAGAAGCCATAGAAGAACGCCGCCAAGCCTTGTTTGAGGGCATGGCCCACCGCCTGGCCGTGGCGAGCTGGGACGGCGACCGGGACAACCTGGCCGACACCCCCGACCCGCGTGACTGGTCCGCCGTGGCGGCCGAGCGCCACACCTGCACGGCCCGCCACTGCCCACGCTTCAAAGAATGCAGCTACTACAACGCGCGCAGCAAACTGGCGGAGGCGAACGTCATCGTGGCCAACCACGATCTGGTGCTGGCCTCGCTGGGCATGAAGACCCTGCCCGACCTGGACAACTGCTTGGTGGTGTTTGACGAGGGCCACCACCTGCCCGCCGTTGCGCTGGACCAGTTTTCCAATGCCATGGACGTGTCCAACCTGCGCTGGCTGGACAAACTGCCCAAAACCATGACGGATGTAGCTGGCAAGCTGGCGCTGCACCTGGGCGATGACGTGCAGACCGTCACCACCCAGCTCAAGGCTGCGCTAACAATGGTTGCGCGCATGGCAATGGACCTGGTGTGGGCCCAAACCGGCAAAGATGCCCACGGTGGCGGCAAAGACGGCACGGTGCGCTTTGCCAACGGCGTGCTGCCCGAGGCCCTACACGAGCCTGTGCGCCAGATTCACACCCAAGCCGAGGGCCTGTCCAAGGCACTGGAGGCACTGGGCGCGAATGTGAAAGCCATTGCCAAAGACGACCCCAGCCAGGCCGTGCTTTGCGCCCAGCTCTATGCCCAGCTGGGCGGCATGGCACCGCGCTTGGGCAGCCTGGTGAGCACCGCCAGCCTCTTGCTCGAACACGGTGAGCAGCCGCTGGCCAAGTGGCTGCAAGCGCAAAGCGACAGCGGCTACTTGACCATGACAGCGCACGCCTGCCCCATCGTGCCGGGCGATTTGCTGCGCCAGTTTTTGTGGAGCCAGGTGCGCGGGGCCATCGTCACCAGTGCATCCCTCACAAGCTGCGGCAGCTTCGACTATTTTTTGAAAGAAGCGGGCCTTGCCAACAAAGACTACGTGACGGCGCTGGAGGTTGCCAGCCCCTTTGACTACGCCCGACAGGGCAGCCTGACCGTGGTTCACACCCACGCCGACCCCAAGCACGCCGATGCCTACACCGCCGAGATGGTGCGGGCACTGATGGCCGACATCGAACAGGTTGCGCACGGTGCGCTGGTGCTGTTCACCAGCCGCGCCCAAATGCGTACCGCCACCGAGGCGATACCGGGCCACCTTGTGGACATGGTGCTGGTGCAAGGCACCCAGTCGCGCACGCGCCTGCTGGCCGCGCACGCCCAGCGGGTGGAGAGCGACTTGCCCTCGGTGCTGTTTGGCCTGCAAAGCTTTGGCGAGGGGCTGGATTTACCCGGCGCGTTGTGCGAAACCGTGTTCATTGCCAAACTGCCTTTTGCGCCGCCCAGTGACCCGGTGGACGAAGCGCGCGCCGAGTGGCTGCGCAGCGTGGGCCGCGACCCGTTTAACGAACTGGTGATTCCGGCCACCGGGGTCAAACTATTGCAATGGACGGGGCGCGCCATCCGCACCGAAGAGGACCGTGCGCAAGTAATTTGCTACGACAAACGCTTGGTGCTGACCAGCTATGGCAGGCGCATGTTGGCCGGTTTGCCCGCGTACGCCTTGCAAACGCGCTCCGTGTCCTGAGGCACGCGGCCGCGCTGCGCCGCGCCACACGGCCCCTGCGGCCGCACGCCCGCCGCGCGGGGAGATGGGCAGGACGCATGACACGCACGAGACACCTGCGGCGATTGCCAAACGCCACATCCCATGACAATCTACGGCAAGTCCCCTCATTTGTTCACGCGAGGCTGCCCATGGATGAACCAATTCTCACGATGGAAGAACGTGCCGCAATCAACAGCGGCCGATGGTTTTCGTCGCTTTCCCCCTCCCTTAAGCACGACATCTTGCGGTGTGCCTTTGTCAAGCGGTTCAAGGATGGCGACCTGATCACCGCACGCGGAGAGCCACCGGAAGAATGGATTGCCTGCGCCAAGGGAGCAGTGCGGGTGAGCTCCACCTCGATTACGGGTCGGCAAATCACGCTTACCTATGTCGAGCCGGGCATTTGGTTTGGGGATGTGTCTATTTTTGATGGAGACCGCCGCACCCATGACGCCTACGCCCATGGTGAGAGCAGCATCCTGTGTGTAGCCAAAGCCGACTTCAAGAAAATTTTGGCCACCCACGTTGAACTCTACGAGGCCCTGCTGCGACTGCACGCGCGTCGCATACGGCAGCTGTATGGTCTGGTGGAAGACCTCAACACCTTGCCCCTGCGGGCGCGCCTGGCCAAGCAGTTATTGCATTTGGGCCGCAGTTATGGGGTGCCTTCGCTGAGCCATTCCAGCGAAATACGCATTGGACTGCAACTCGCACAAGAAGAACTCGCCCAACTGCTGGGGGCCTCGCGCCAACGGGTAAACCAAGAACTCAAAAGCATGGAGCGCGAGGACGCCATTCGCATTGAACCCGGTGGCTTGGTGATCCGTGATCGCAATCTCTTGATGCGCATTACCGACACCGAGTCCTGAACTGAACATTTATTGCCCGACCCCATGAGTGACCAAGAACTTTTTGCCGGCACGCGCAGCGTGCCTCCCGCACACGCACTCGATGAAGCCGCGCTGCACCATTGGCTGCAAGGCCATCTTCCGGGTTATGCGGGCCCCTTGAGCGTCACCCTGTTCAAGGGCGGCCAGTCCAACCCCACCTACCAACTCACCACACCGCAGTGCAGCTATGTCATGCGGACCAAACCGGGCCCCAGCAGCAAACTACTGCCCTCCGCCCATGCGATTGAACGCGAGTTTGCCGTCATGCGAGGACTGCAGTCCAGCGACGTGCCGGTGCCCGCCATGCTGGCTCTGTGCGAGGACGAAAGCATTGTGGGGCGCAGCTTCTACATCATGGAGTTCATGGCGGGCCGCATCCATTGGGACCCGGTGCTCCCCGGCATGACGCCGACGCAGCGGCACACGGTGTACGACGAAATGAACCGGGTGATCGCCGCCCTGCACCGCACCGCCTATGCCGACAAGGGCTTGGCCGACTTTGGCAAGGCCGGCAACTACTTTGAGCGACAAATCAAGCGCTGGACGGCCCAATACCAAGCATCAGTCACCCAACCCATCGTGGAGATGGACCGCTTGATGGACTGGTTGCCCCAGCACATTCCGCCTATGGCGCGCGACGATGCGATGGTCAGCATCGTGCACGGGGACTACCGCTTGGACAACGTGATGTTCGCGCACGACGAATTGCGCGTGGTGGCCGTGTTGGACTGGGAGCTTTCCACCCTCGGACATCCGCTGGCAGACTTCAGCTACCACTGCATGACCTGGCACATACCACCCGGTGTATTCAGGGGCATCCATGGGCTGGACCACGCCAGCTTGGGCATCCCTACCGAGGCGCAATACATTGCCCAATACTGCGAACGCACCGGCTTTGCAACGCCCGAAGCACTGGGCCGGGAGTGGAACTTTTACATGGCCTACAACCTGTTTCGGATTGCAGCCATCTTGCAAGGCATTGCCAAACGCATCGAGATGGGCACGGCTGCAAGCGCCCAAGCCACCCAGTCTGCCGCAGGGGCACGGCCCCTGGCTCAGCTCGCATGGCAGTTTGCGTCACGCGCGTGAGCGCCTTCCCCACCCTCTTCACCCGCTACACCACCATGGACTTCAACTACTCCCCCCACTCTCTGGCACTGCAAGGTCAACTCCGGCAGTTCATGGACGAGCACATCTATCCGGCAGAAAAGGCATACCACGCGGAAATAGCGGCCAACACGGCCGCAGGCCATCGGTGGGTACCGCTACAGACCATCGAAGCCCTCAAACCCAAAGCCCAGGCGGCCGGTTTGTGGAACTTGTTTTTGCCCGAAGACACCGCACGTGCATTGGGCTCTGGAGGTGCGGGCCTCAATAACCAAGAGTACGCGCCACTGGCAGAAATCATGGGCCGGGTGCCGTGGGCCAGTGAGGTCTTCAATTGCTCTGCGCCCGACACGGGCAACATGGAAACCTTGGCACGCTACGGCTCACCCGCCATCCAGGAGCGCTGGCTCACGCCATTGTTGAACGGCACCATTCGCTCGGCGTTTGCGATGACCGAACCCGACGTCGCCTCCAGTGATGCCACCAACATCGAGACCCGCATCGAACGACAGGGCGACGAGCTGGTGATCAATGGACGCAAATGGTGGATTTCGGGCGCAGGCGATCCGCGCTGCGCGGTGTACATCACCATGGGAAAGACAGACCCGCTGGCCCCGCCCCACGCCCAACAAAGCATGGTGGTGGTGCCTGCCGACACACCGGGAATCCACGTGCTGCGGCCCCTGACCGTGTTTGGGTATGACGATGCACCGCATGGGCATATGGAGATGGTGTTTGACCAGGTCCGGGTACCGGCCGCCAACGTGCTGCTGGGCGAGGGCCGTGGCTTTGAAATTGCCCAAGGCCGCCTGGGCCCCGGGCGCATTCACCATTGCATGCGGCTGATCGGGCTGGCCGAACGGGCCCTGGAACTCATGTGCCAACGCGCCACCCAACGCATCGCGTTTGGAAAAAGCCTGGCCGCCCAAACGGTCACCCAAGAACGCATTGCAGAGGCACGCTGCAAGATCGATATGGCCCGCCTGTTAACGCTCAAGGCGGCGTGGATGATGGATGTGGCGGGCAACAAATTTGCGAAGAACGAGATCGCCATGATCAAGGTGGTGGCGCCGCGCATGGCGTGTGAGGTGATCGACTGGGCCATCCAGGTCCATGGCGGCGGCGGCATGTGTGACGACTTTCCGTTGGCCTATGCCTATACCTGCGCACGCACGCTGCGGTTCGCCGATGGCCCCGATGAAGTCCACCGCAACGCCATCGCCAAGGCGGAGCTGGGCAAGTACCGGCCCGTGCAAGCCCACTGAGAACGGGCCCCGTTGGCGTCGGACGCGCCATCGGGGGGATGGGCCTTCGATGAGGCCCTGGACGTGGCCCTGTGCGGGGCCTTAGACGCCTGCCAAGTCGAGCCCTGACCACAGCGCCTGCAAGTCCGGAAACTTCCAGTGGTGTGGGTCTTCCCGGCTGACAATTTTCTCGTTGGCAGACAGCACCGAGAGGTCGACGACCTCTGGTGGAATCCGCAGGTTAGATTTGGTGGAGAAAAAGACTTTGACTTTGGGAGTGGTCAAAGACTTCGCTGTCTGCTCCACCACCACCCCCAATCGCCCGGACGTCAGGCGCACCAAAGAGCCCACCGGGTAGATGCCCAAGCTTTTCACAAATGCCTGAAACACGGTGCTATCAAAATGGCCGTTGGCCCACTCGGCCATTTTGCGCAGTGACTCGGCGGGGTCCCACCCCGTTTTGTATGGCCGGTTGGAGGTGATGGCGTCATACACATCGCACACTGCGCCCATCTTGGCCCAAAGACTGATCTCATCGCCTTTGAGGCCCTTGGGGTAACCTGAGCCGTCCATTTTTTCGTGGTGGTGCAAACACACATCCAAGGCCGCGTGCGGGACACCGGCCCCTGCAAGCAACAGGCGGTAGCCCGCTTCGGGATGGGTTTTGACCAATGCAAACTCCGACTCAGTGAGCTTGCCGGGCTTGTTGAGCACAGGGGCAGGAATGGCCATCTTGCCCAAGTCGTGCAACAGCCCGGCCAGCCCGGCCAGGCGGGTGTCCTCCTCGGACATGCCCAACTGCTTGGCCAGGGCCACCATCATGGCGCACACTGCCACCGAGTGCATGTAGGTGTAGTCATCAGCGGTCTTCAAACGCGCCAGGCTGATCAATGCGCTGGGGTTGCGAGTGACCGAGTCCGCAATTTCTTGCACCAACTGCTGCGCATTGCCCGCATCCACCGCCCTGCCCATGCGTGCCTCTTGAAACATCGACAACACGGCGGCCTTTGATTGTTCGCAAATACGGGCTGCCTTGGACAACTCCTGCTGCAATGACGCGGGTGCGAGTTCGCGCCGTGACGCATGCTCCTGGGACAACTCGGCGTCCACATCCGCATCGGATTCAAAGGAGGACGTCACAAACTCATCGGCAGGCACATCCAAGCCCTTGCTGCAGTCAATCCACACTTCGCGGATGGCGCTTGCACGGATCTTGACCAAGTCTTGCGGGTCTTTGATCACAAAGCCCGATCGCCAAAAGGGGTGGTCCATCCAGGAACCGCAAAACTCCTTCAGGTGCATGCCCAAAATCAGATGCTCAACAGCAATTTTTTTAAGCATAAGACCTTGCTACGGTTTGCGCAAAGCGCTCATGCAGCCAGCACCCACACAAGTGCTCGGCGGCGGCTACCACGGGCATGCCGCCCCAAGCGCGTCAACCCAGACACACAGGCGCTCAGTGCAAATGGCGTGGCTTGCGACCACCGCCACGGGTCGAGGTGCCGCCACCCGAACCCCTTGAGGGCTTTCCCAACTCCAAGGATCTGACGATCTCATCAAAGCGCTGGGCAAAAAGTTTGTCAATTTCGGCCACCATGCCACCGAGTTCGGCACCATCGAAGTGGCGCTCCATGAGGTTCACCATGTCTTGCACCAACAAGTCGCGTTGCACTTGCATGATGGACGCGGGATCGGGCCCGACAAACAGCATGACGAAATCGTCGCGCGATTCGCTGCCGGGCATGGCCTCTTCTTCGTCAAACTCGGCATCGTAAAACGTGACCTCAATGGCTGCGCCGGTGAGGGCCAGCTCGTTGAGATTCATGCAAACCTCATCCAAAATCTGCCGAAAATCATCATCACCCGGCACCGTCCAGCACATCTGCAGCAGGTGTTCGTGGGTATCGAGGTGGATGCCGGGCTCGTCCTCGTAGCAACTTTTGGAGGCATCTGCCAGGGACTTGGCACCTGCATACCGCCACAAGGGCTTCAACGCTTCCTGGAGCTGGGAATAACTCACCTCCGCCCGCAAGGGGAGCTGACCATGAACATGGATTTCAAACGTGGCGTTGATTCGTGACATAAGACTTCATTGAAAGGGTGCAGATGCGCACGCCGGGGTGTTGAGCCCCTGCCGACCACACCACCACACCCCGAACGCCCCACCCCGCACCCCCACGAAAACCCGGGCGATGCGTAGAGAGGGAACACCGGTAGGGATTGTGCCACGCGAGGGTGTGTCCTTGTACGCCATCACTGGCAGTTACATCTTCAAGCTGGGATTTTTTTCGACCCTAAAGTCGCACCGGGTGCGCTACGTGCAGTCGCTTAAAGGCGGCACCGTAGGTCACAATTCCTCAAAAAAACATACAAAAAATGTCCTGAGGAGGCAAAAGCATAACCGCACCATGGCGAAAACATACCCACTCAAAGCTCTATGGCCCCTGCTGCCATTTGAAGTTGCCGGCGCGCCCTTGCTGGCAACCCTGGAGACCTACGGTAGCGGACTGCTTAAGTACGCTGTCACTCAGGATGGGATTGGCTTTTTTCGCCTTCGCAACGGTTCACCGTGTATGAATCTAAGAACCTGAAGGGGTTTCACCCACCTGACTTGTGCCCAAGCAGATTGAAGGCTTGGCGGGCTACTTCTATGCCCTGCAAGGCGGTGCACCACTGCTACCGCTGCCTTTTACCAAAGACCAGTTGATTGAGTTTGACGAGCGAACAGCAGGCCTCAATGGTTCCTGCATTGAACGTCGGGATGACACAGACGCCTGGATCACCGACTTGGAGAAAGACAACCCCAATGCTGCCAAACTGGCACGGGGTATCCACGGGGGCAAATGGCTTTTGGACTTGGTCGACATGGTGGATACCAAGCCTGATGGTGTTGCCAAAACGCGCTTTCGACTGGCAGCCGCAATAGAACCGAACGCCACGGCGACGGCCTTCAATTCAACGTTCGACGAAGTGCAGCGTCAGAAAGATATGTTGAAGAGCATGGGGACGACATCCGACCTTCTGAAGCAAATTGAATATTGGTGACGCGCAAGGGTGTGATCGGCTTCCGCGAAGGCGGCAGGCATTGAAGACGCCTTCGGCGTTCGATGCTTGCGTGTGACCTCCATCAGCGCGTTCCTACTAGGCACGCTGCCTTCTGAACTGCGCTTTGCGCTGGTGGCAGCGCCCCCAACATCACCGCTTTCGTATTTCGTGAGTCTCGAGCATGGTCAGTGGCCTGCGGCCAGTCGTGTAGTGTGTGCCCCCGCCCATCTTTGGGGTTTGCTACAAGTTTGGTAGCCGGTTACAAACGGAACACGCCAGCATACTTTTGATTCTTCGGTCCACGATTCCGGTTATGCCGCCAGATTTGGTAAATCGCCTTACATCCGCCCTTACATCGAGCACCAAAGAAAAACCCCTGCTACCCAATAGATAGCAGGGGTTTAAATTTACTTGGGGTGGCTGATGGGGCGGTGCGTCAGGAGATAAAAATGGCAAACCTCCATTAGTGGCGGGGCCTAGATGGCAGAATCGTGCACCCACGTAATGCACCCACATAGACCTGAATGACAACCAAACGCGGCAACCCAGACCAATACTTGCAAAAGGTGGGAGGCACCTACTACGCCAGAGTCCGAGTCCCCCGAACGCTAGAAGAATACGTTGGACAAACCCACATCCGAAAAAGCCTAGGTACAGGCGAGCGAGCCGAAGCAAACCGCCGCAAGCATGTCGTTGTCGGTCGGATCAAAGGTGAACTGGAGAGGTTGCGGAAGGCCCCAAAGATGCCCGACACCCGTGGCATCTCCTTCGCGGAAGCCAAGCAATGGCGCGAGTCACTGGTTGCCGCTGAGAATGAGGAAAACGAAGAACTGCACGACACCATCCAGAGCCTTGTGATCGACAAAGCGGAGCAGCTTGAACAACTTTACGGCACGGGGCACGCCACACGTTGGTACAAAGCCGCCACAGCGACCACCGACACACTGGATGAACTGATGGGCAAGTGGATGGAGGTAAGCGACTACAAGGCATCCACCCAAGCAGGCCACCGCAAGGCACTCGCTGAGGTGCTGGGCTTCCTGCGGAATGATCACGCCCGCCCCGCCGATGTCACCCGAAAACTGGCTGTGTCTTATATTGACACTGACCTAACCCAGCGGGGACTCTCGCACAGCACCATTCGAGACCGGCTGGTGTCTTTGGGGGGCTTCTGGGGCTGGATGGCTTCCCGTGACGCCGTTCCCGCTGACGTAAACCCATGGACAGGTCATAAGGTAAGCAAAGAAAACAACAAGGGAACACGTCCGCCCAAACGGGCCTACTCCGACGGCGAACTGCTCAAGCTGATTGAGGGAGACGAAAAGGCGAAAAGATGGCCCACCTACTCCTACTTGCCTGACTTGCTCATTCTGGGACTCTTTACCGGAGCCCGTGAGGATGAGATATGCAGCCTTACCGCTGAGGTTCTTGAGTTCGGTACAGGCCATTGCGTCTTGCACATCAAGGGCTCAAAAACAAAGGCCGGGGTGCGGTATGTGGCAGTCACCCACCCGGCTCCGCTGGCAGTCCTCAAACGTCGCGCCAAGGGCCTCAAAGGGGCTTCACAGCTATTCCATGAGTTGACACACGGGGGGCTGGACAACAAGTTGTCCTCATCCGCAGTAAAAGCATATGGCCGATACCGCCGCGCCTGTGGCGTTCCCGACGGAACCGACTTCCATTCGTTCCGCCGCAATGTGATTACCGTGCTGGAGGCTGCTGGGGTGGGACAGGTGCCGATTGCGCGGTTCGTAGGACACAAAGTGGGCACCCTAGCCGCAGATGGATACTCCACTGGAGGCGCAAAGGCCAATGCGATAGAGACAGCAAAGAAGGTGCGTTACAGCGCGGCCATCGAGACTGCGGCAAAGCAACTTGCCAGCAGAAAATGACATCCGTAGCGCTGCTTGAAGAGGTCTGCGCAAGTGGACAATGTCCAGTATATGGATGTCCACCCGAGGGGCTGGAAGAGGCGCAGAACGCCCCGCTGGCCGTCTCCTAGAACTCCAGCGGTTCCCCTTCTGGTTCTTCTTCCGGGAACTCGGGGAGCCCATCCGGCCCAAGGTTGTAGGGGTTGTTCCGCAGGTAGATGTTCCGCAGTTGCAGCATCACCGCCTTGGCAAAGTCAGGATCACGCAGCATCAACGCCTCTGCCACGATGTGCGGTGCCTCAGTTCCAATGGCCTTGCCCAGCACCTCCGCCTTGCGTTGGATGCGTCCGTCCTTCATTTCATCGAAGCTGAGTTTCCCAGCGGCATCCGGGTTTGTACGTTCCCGGACTTGCCACCAGCGAAACCCTCTGAGCTGCTCCATGGTTTCATCCGTAGTGCCGTGCGTCTTAACCGCCTGCGCCATGCGTTGGATGGTTTTGGGGGCCACTCCGCAGGCTTCCGCGATGGCCTTGTGGGTGCCAGCCCCAGACATGAACAACTGCCACGCCCGTTCCGTCTTGTCCTTTTCGTTCATGGGGAGCTTGTTGCGTGAGTTGCGCCGCGTGGCTTCCATCATGGCTTCCTGAACGGTGCCGCTGAAGACCTCCACGCCGATTGTGGCTCCCGTCTTTTTCTTCTTCGCTGCCGCCGCCAATCGGTGGTGACCGTCAAGACAGACCCACGCATCCCCGACCCAGAAGACAAGGACGGCTTCCATCCTCGCCGCATCGTTGGCTTGCTGCGCATTGGCGCTGCTGGAAGACAGCCCATTGATGTGCGCGGCACTTCTCCATTCGTCGCTGTTCCGTGGCTGGAACAACTCGGGGATGCGTTGAATGGCATCAACGGGGAGCTTCTTCGGGGCTGGGGTAGGCGCAGGCCCACCACTGGCAATGCGCTCAATCAGCGCGGCCTTGGCCTTGATGGCATCTCCCGCCGTCCCTTGGTTCAATACGTTCACACCATCTCCTTCAATGCCGTCATAAGTTCCATCTTCTTCGTTGCCTTGTTCTTCTCGTCCCGTTGATCGAGTTCTGCCAGGAACACCCCAGCGACCCCGAACGCAGCCTTCAGGGGCTCCGCAAGGGCCATCAGGGTGCCGGGTAGCACATCGCGGTAGACCCGCTTGGTCTTGCCTGTCTCATGGTCAAAGTACATCCCAGCGTTCACGTCCGACAGCGCCCGTACCCGTCGGGACAACTGGAAGTCAAACGCACGGTCAGACAGGAAGCGTTGGGGCTGGGCCTCCCGCATCAGGAACATCGCTAAGGCTGCTTCCATCACCACGCCGTCGGGAACCGTCCCCGCTAGGAGCTTGATGTGGTTCGCCGCTTGGGTGGTGTGTGCAGACCCCGGCTTGCCCCCTGCATGGGCCTTCAGGACGGTCTCGGCGTTGCTCGCCACAGCCGCCCAGCGTTCCCGCAAGATGTCCCAAGTGGGGTTCGCAGGGTTCTTCGCCCGGCGCACCGCGATGCGATCCCGGAAGGGCTGAAGCTCATGGACGGTGATCCCGTCTTGCTCAGGGTGTCCGTGGCGGCGTTGCGTCCGCTTGTGTCGTTCACAGTGGGTGCTGTACCCGCTGGTCATGGCGGTGCATCCGGCAACCGCGCATTGCTTACTCATTCAATGTCTTTCAAATCTAGTCCCCACCCCCAGACAGGGACAGGAAGGAAAACAATCTGAGCCAGAGCGCCGCAGCGATGGCCCGTGTGTGGCAATGGTGGAAGGGCTCAGATGGCCGTGTGGTACTCCTTTTTGGGTTCTGCAAGGCTGCGCCAGTACCGTTTTACCGTCGCCAGTGACAGGCCCCAGTGTTCCGCCGTCTCCGATAGGCTTGCTTGGGTCTCCCAGCGCCATGCCACGACCTCTTCCGCAGAAGCCTTGTGGGGCCTGCCAAGGCTGGCCTTGCCCTTGTGCGTGAGCCCGGTCAGTGCCAGTGACTCCTTTGCAGCCTGTCGCCCCGCCGCCGTCCGTTCGTTGATCCTGTGGCGCTCCATATCGGCCACCTGAGCGAGAACCGCAAGGATCAGCTCCCCAGCCCCCTTCGCAATCAGGCCCAAGCCATGGACATGCACAGAGACACCTATATCAAGGAGCTGGCGCACCGTCGCCTGTACGTCGATGGCATCCCGGCCCAAGCGGTCAACTGAGTAGACGCACACCGTCGCCCCCTTGGTGAGCCCGTGAAGCATCGCTGCGAAGCCCGGACGCTTGGCCGCAAGCACCGCCCCGCTCACGCCCTCATCCTTGAACTCCATGGCAAAGCCACCGCCCATGGCAGAGCGTTGCGACTCAATGGACTGGTCGGTGGTCGATACACGGTAGTAGGCAATCCGGGTGCTGTTGGTCATGGCTCCTCCTTGGTTCATAAGTTGCGCTTGTATTATGAGCCTAGCTCAAAAATAAAGTCAATACCTTGTGAGCCTACTTTTTACAGGGGTAATGGGTGGGCTCGGAAGGTACAACTTGTGAGCCGTATCACCCGCGAATGGGGTGGCTGTGAACTTCTCGCGGGAGAGGTTGCGGTTTACCCGCCTTTTGCGGCCAGTGTCGCGATGGCTGCGCCGGGTTCCGCCCCACAGGCACGGCACCAGTCAAGATAAAACATGACATCCATGTAACGCTCGCCGCGCTCCACCTTGGAGACGTAGGACTGATCCACCTTGAGGGCTCCTGCCAAATCGAGTTGCGTCAACCCCGCGCCCGTCCGCAATGCCTTCAGATGTTTCTGAAGAGCGGCATAGCGGCGATGGTGCACTGACACGGGCATCGCATGATGTTCAAGGCCAAAATGGAATAGGCCACTTCGGCCTATTTTGCTAACATCACCGCCACCTCAACACGTCCAATAGGGAAGAGAACATGAAGAAGCGTTATGCAGTGGCCTGTGCACTGTGGTTGGCAAGTACCTGTGCATTGGCTGATTGGGAACACTTCGAGTCCACGGGTTCGGCAGCAATTCAGTACATGGTCGGCGGGGTCAAAAAAGCCGATGGAAAAATGGTTCTCGTTGAGTACAAGCGCATGGCAGTACAGCTAACCCCGCAAGGGGCAGTGAAGCCACAGGGGCTGATCGTGTCTGACCAGTTTGTTGCCGGGTGCCGTGAAGGCACTCGCGGCCTTGTCGTCCTGTTGAAGCTGAATAGCAGCGTCCACCAAGATGTAGGTGGGAGTCTGCGGGCGTTGGATCACAAGAAATACGACCCTCCCCAGCAGGTATCGCAAGACGATAAGGATGCTACGGCCCTCGCCACCAAGGTGTGCGGTGTGACGCCGCTATGACTGACTGAGGACGGCGCTAGGATTCGGCTGCATGTTCACGGAAGACTTCAACCCTGCCCAAAGGTTAGCCACGGAGGTGTGGCCCCGCTGCCATGCCGTGGGGCTGGCGGTGCCTGACGCCGAGACCTATGCCAACACCCAAGAGGTCGATCACCACATCGAGACCATGACCATCTGCCCCAGCATCACTGCATGGTGCCCCGCTTGTGGCCTTGTGGGGAACTGGCCGGGGATGTGCTGGGAGTCTGAGGCGAAGCCCACGCGGAAACGCAAGGGTCATTCTGGGATTGCCTGAAGGTGGCCGGTGGGTGGTGCCCCGCGACCCGGCAAGGGGGGAACTGTCGCCGCGATTTTGGGTCGAGTGGGCTCAGGGATTTTTGTGGCAAAAATACTTCCATATCGAGTCAGTAGACTGGCGGCATAGGCGAATTAGCTGTGCTTATGGGTGGCGTCAGCGCAAGTGAAATACGCATCGCTAGGGGCACTTGCACACGGGCTTACCTCAGCTTGACAAACCCAAGTTGTCTTCTAGGATGGCCCTACATAAAACAAAGGGAGGAAGAGAAATGATACTGAAGACAATTATTTGCTTAGCGAACTCACGCAAGCCACCGTCTGGGCGGTGCATCGCTGGGAAAGAGTTGGTTAACGGGGCGACACAGAGCTGGGTTCGACCTGTGAGCAAACGTCCCGGCCACGAAGTATCCGAGGAGGAACGGCGTTACGAGAGTGGTCAGAAAGTACAACTCTTGGACATTGTTTCGGTGCCTGTAATTCAATCCAGCCCCGCTGGTCACCAAGTAGAGAACTTCATCCTAGATGCAGACTATTACTGGGAGAAGCATGGGGTAGCGACTTGGGCGCAAGTTCAAGCTGCTGCAGACCCCTATGATGCGGCGTTCTGGGGAAACTCTCAAAGCACGTATCACGGGAAGCGTGACAAGATCGCGGAGGCGGTGGTCGCTGGTATAGGCAGCTCGCTTAAGCTCGTTGTCGTGAACGACCTAGTACTGCACGTTCGTCGAGAGGATGGCTATGAAGCAAATCAGGCTCGGCGTCGTGTCAGAGCAGGGTTCAAAGTCAATGGTACTGACTACTTGCTTTCCGTGACAGACCCCAACATCGAAGACACGTATTTGCAGAAACCAGAAGGGCAGTATCCAATCCCTGTAGCGGCAGTCTGCGTTAGCCTTGTCGAGGTCTGGAATGGATACGCCTTTAAGGTTGTCGCTTCAATCATTACACCGCAGATGTGCTAACTGCCAATAATTGGTGAGGCCATCTGGATTGCGATTTAATGACAACAACTTCCTAATCAACGCCCAGATGAGCCTGAGAACTATGACAGACACCGGGAACCTATTTACCATCGGGTTTACTCAAAAATCCGCAGAGCAGTTCTTTCGATTGTTGGCAAATAACTCTGTCCACACGCTGATAGATACCCGACTGAACAACACTGGGCAGCTTGCGGGTTTTAGCAAACGAGATGATCTGAAGTATTTCTGCAAAACCATTCTTTCTGCAGAATACGTTCACTGGCTCGAAAGTGCCCCAGAAGAAGCCATGTTGAGTGCCTACAAGAAGAAAGAAATCACTTGGGCGGACTATGCAAGCGAGTACTTGTCGCTCATCGAAAAGCGCAAGGTTGAAAGCAGCATAGGTTTAGTTTCGAGCGGTGGGGCATGTTTGTTGTGCAGTGAAGCCAAGCCTCACCAATGCCACCGCAGCCTGCTTGCCGACTACTTGAGTAAAAAAAGTGGCAGTTCTTTCAAAGTGCAGCATCTGGTATGAGCGGCCAGCGCATCTTGGTTGCGGCGTCTGATGGGATTGCTGCAGAAAGTTGGTTGAAGCGCAAACTGGGAGAATCAATTCCAGAGAGCAGCGTCCAGGTCATCGTGCTCGGACGAAACAAGCACCTATTGGCGGCCCTAAATGAGCTGGGTATAGAAGCCACGCATATCCAAACTGACACCGCGCTTCGCAAATCTGATGTCCGCAAAGCTCTGAGTGATTGCGATCATCTGTTGCTTTTCTGGGACGGACGAACGCTCAGCGATTTGCTGTTTGAAGCTCGCTTGCGCGGAATCCCGACAAAAGTGCATGCCATCCAAGTAACGGAGGTTGTCAATCGTGATCGCAGTGATAGTTTCGATGCGTACATTGGCCGTGGTACCCCATGGGGCAACCCGTTTGTAGTCGGCGGGCAAGAGGGGCAGTTTGATCGAGACGAGGCAATCGAAAAATATAAGGCTCATTTCGAGTCGAACATAGTGGGAGACGAAAGCAAGCGCAGAGGTCTCCTTGGACTCAGAGGCATGCGCATTGCTTGTCATTGCAAGCCTCTCGCATGCCACGGTGATGTTATTGCCAGCTATCTCAATGGCTTAGACCCAGACCACATCGAAGCAGCCTGATTTAAAAACCTACGTAGCCAGCATCACCGCATGGTGTCCCGTTGGTGGCCTTATGGGGTGCTGGTCACGGGGATGTGCGTCAAGGTCAGTCCACACGCCTTGCGTATGAACCTAATACTATCGCGGCCATGTACCCCGCAATAGCTGCCCAGCGGCCTCTGTGATAGCCGCCGCCCTCGTATTGTGAGCGTTAGATGCAAATCGTTCACCGGCCTTGCTCATTGTGCAAGCGTAGAGATCGCCCCGCGTGTGAACGGTACAGGTCCAGCCTGCCGCCTCCAAGTCACGAAAGACCTTGTTCGCGTTCACGTCGTCGTAACGCGTGTGGGGAATAGCGCCAAGGAACTTCTCTTGAACCGCCGCATCTGGCAAGACTAGATCGCCACTCTCCCACCGATTGCCGTCGCGCCCAAGGTATACGGACTTTTGGCATGTGTCACAGGTCGCATGCCGATGCCCATTTGCATCTTGGATTCGAGTCCACATACTGTGCGTGCAGCCACCGTAGAGCTTTTCGTAGATACGCAACTCATCAGGAGTAGCTGCCGTGCGCTTCAGCGGGTGCTCGCTATTGAAGTTCCATTCTTGCCGGCCTGATAAGTTCATCGGCCAATTCTAGATTGGGGTACCACTCGCCCAAAGAAAAAGCCCCAAGAATCACTTCTTGAGGCTTCAATCCTTGCACCCACATCATGCACCCACACCCCGTGGGAAGCCGCATGAATACTAGGTCTTAAACGTTGGGGTGGCTGATGGGGCTCGAACCCACGACAACAGGAATCACAATCCTGGACTCTACCAACTGAGCTACAGCCACCGTAGACCGAAATTATAGCCTTGAAATCAAGGCCAATGCGTCATTTCTCCGCTGTTTTTGCGTGCCCTGGCTCGGGAACCTTGATCTGCACTTTGAAGCGTTGCTTCAGGCTTTCGTAGTACGCACTACTCTCTGCAGCAGCTACCCATTGGGCGTATTGGGCCTGTTCTTGCTTTGCCTTGGCATCATCCACCGTAGTGCGTGGCAACACCTTGTTAACACGCACTACGACGTAGCCTTGGCCACCCATGTCGGCACCAGTAAACCCAGGCAGTTTGGCGGCATTCACTTTCAGCGCTGCGTCTATTATAGAGGCCGCGATACCTTGGGGAGCGTCTCGTGCCACCGTAACCGGGGCGGGCATTGACACGGCGGTAGGGCTGCTTTGAAGCGCCGCCAGCTTTTCTGCACCCTCTTTTTTAGCCTGATCCAATGCGCGGCTGGCTATCAAGCGCTCGCGAACTTGTGTCTTTACATCAGCAAGTGCCAATGCACGCGAAGGGCTGTATGCCACCACACGCGCAGCGACGAGTTGGTTAGCCCCCAACTCTAGTGCTTCTGTGTTGCGCTGCTTTTCCAGCGACTCCGCACTAAAAATCGCATCCAACAACTTCGGGTTGGCCAGCGGACCCGTGGCACCAGGCACCGGATTGCGCTGCAGATTGGACGCTGTTTTAACCTCAAGCTTCAGCCGCTCAGCAACGGGCTTCAAGCTGTCTGATTGTTCGTAGACGCCATTGGTGAACGACTCGGCCGCTTCAGCAAACTTGCGCTGTGCTAGTTGGGCGCGCAGTTCAGGCTCCAACGTGGCGCGTGCCTCGTCAAAAGTGGGCTGCTTGGGCGACTTCACATCGACCAGTTTAATGATGTGGTAACCAAAATCAGACTCCACAACCTCACTGATGTCACCTTTCTTCATGGAGAAAGCCGCATCTTCAAACGGCTTGACCATGGTGCCGCGGCCAAAGAAATCGAGGTCACCGCCGCGCGCTGCAGAGCCTGGGTCCTCGGAGTTCTTTTTGGCAAGGTCTGCAAACGATTCAGGCGCTTTGCGTACCTGAGCCAACAAGGCGGTGGCCCGCTCCTTGGCCTTTGCGCGATCGGCTGCTGCCATGTCTTTGGGGGCATTGACCAAGATGTGGCTTGCGCGTCGCTCTTCGTTGGCACTCAAGCGGCTGGCGTTTTGCTCGAAGTAAGTCCGCAGATCTGCATCGCTTACTGACACCGTATCTTTGATGGCATCGATATCAAGCACCACGTACTCGACATTGGCGGTCTCAGTGGACTGAAACAGCGTCGCATTGGCCTGAAAGTAGGTTTCGATGTCTGCATCGGTGGGATTGATTTTGGATGCGTAATCAGCAGGTGTGAACCGCAGCACTTGTATTTCGCGGCGTTCAAAAAACGCGTTCAACGCAAGTTCCGACAGAGGCTTGGGTGAGAACGCAGTACTGGCAACCGCTGACTCCACTTGGCTCAGCGAGAGATCACGGCGCACACGTGCTTCAAAACCTTCGGGTGTGAGGCCTTGGCTAGCGGCCAATTCGCGATAGCGCTCCATATCCAGCGTGCCGTCGGCCTTTCGCAAACCCGCGATAGTCGGGTTTTGCTGCAGTTCACGCGCTAGGCGCGCGTTGCTGGTCGTAAGGTGGGAACTCAGCACCGCCTCCGCGATGACCTTTTCGCGCACCAAACGCTCTAGCGTGGAGTAGCGGGCTTGCGCAGAGTCGAGAAGTTTGGGATCTAAATTGGGTACCGAGCTTCGTAGTCGGTCTGCTTCAGCTTTGTGTGCAAAGTCCCATTCGTCTTGCGTGATCTTGGTCTTACCCACAATGGCTACCGTCGCACCGCTACCTGACATGGTGCGGTATCCGTCGACACCAACCAGCACAAATGCTGGAATGATGAGCAAGAACATCACGAACATCAGAATCTTCGTGTGCTTGCGAACAAAATCAAACATCGCCAATTCTCCAAGTGAGCACAAAAAAGGCGAACAAATTGTTCGCCTTAGCTGGTTGGGGGGTGGTGGGTGATGACGGGCTCGAACCGCCGACCTACGCCTTGTAAGGGCGCCGCTCTACCAACTGAGCTAATCACCCCCCGAAATCCGAATTCTAGTTCAACGCATCTTTCAATGCCTTGCCTGGTCGAAATTTTGGAACCTTTGCGGCCTCGATCTTAATCGCTGCCTTAGTGCGGGGGTTGCGCCCCACGCGTTCAGCACGCTCACCGACGACGAATGTGCCAAATCCAACCAGGGAGACAGAACCGCCATCAGCCAAGGTTTCTTTGACTGCTTCGATCGTGGAATCCAACGCGCGCGTGGCGACTGCTTTAGACACATCTGCACGCTTTGCAATGTATTCAATCAGCTCCGTTTTGTTCACAGGGACCTCTTTTTCTGACACCAGAGTTAGACAACAACGCTACGTAATGGGTACGCCAACGTGGCATCGATGTTGTCGATTTTGTAGCTACTTGGCTATCTATTTGCTAGCATTTTTGTAATGCCCGATACATTGAATTCTAGACGCAAATTCTTCGGGAACTTTTCTGTACGCCGGTTTTTTTCCACACAACTCTGGTGAACGAAGGACTCAGGTGAAAGTCTTTTAGCGTGCTTTCGCACGAATTTCCGGCAACGCTTTCTGAAGGTAGTACACCATCGACCACACAGTAAGAACGGCGGCGGCCCAAATCAACCATGCCCCCCATTGCCGGGTGTCGATAAGGCCCAACAGGCTTCCGTTAAACAGCAAAAAGGGGATGGCCACCATCTGTGCCACTGTTTTTAGCTTGCCAAGCATGTGTACAGCCACGCTCTTACTGGCACCGATTTGCGCCATCCACTCTCTCAAGGCGGAGATGGCTATTTCGCGGCCAATGATGATGAGCGCGACAAACACATCGGCACGCTGCAAGTGCACCAACACCAACACACACGCACACACCAAAAACTTATCTGCCACCGGATCCAGGAACGCCCCGAATGAGGAGGTCTGGTTGAGCTTGCGCGCCAGATATCCGTCCAACCAATCCGTGAGCGCGAACAACACAAACATGATCGTTGCCACCATGTTTTTTTCTGTGTCGCTTACCCAACTGTCTGGCAAATAAAAAATTCCCACGATGAGGGGAATCGCGAAGATTCGCGCCCAGGTCATGATGGTAGGGATGGTGGTAAACATGCTCGGATTGTGGCACGGCTTAGTGCAACGCCCGGTAGATTTCCTCGGCGAGGTCGCGCGAGATACCCTCCACCGATGCTATGTCGTGCACGCTGGCTTGCTCTACGCCGCGCACGCCACCAAATCGCTGCAAGAGTCTGGCGCGCCGCTTGGGTCCTATGCCCGCAATTTCCTCAAGCTTGCTGCCACCCGTACGCACCTTGGCGCGCGCAGCGCGCATGCCCGTAATCGCAAAGCGGTGGGCCTCGTCGCGTATTTCTGCCACCAGCATGAGGGCGGCCGAATCGGCCCCAAGGTAGACCTTGTCCCGCCCGTCAGCGAACACTAGCTCCTCCAAGCCCACTTTGCGGCCCTCGCCTTTTTCGACCCCCACGATCAAGGACAAGTCCAGCCCCAGGGCTTCAAACACCTCCTTGGCCACCGACACTTGCCCTTTGCCGCCATCCACTAACACCAAATCCGGCAGCCGGGCGTTACCACTGGCACTGGTGCCACTGTGTTTGGCATCACGCAGGGCATCGGCAATCTTGCTGTAGCGCCGCATCAGCACTTGCCGCATGGCGGCGTAGTCGTCTCCACCCGTGATGCCCTCGATGTTGAAGCGGCGATATTGCGCGTTTTGCATTTTGTGGTGCTGAAACACGACGCAGGACGCTTGGGTGGCCTCGCCCCCGGTGTGCGATATGTCAAAACACTCAATGTGCAAGTCGTCCAGGTTCTCTAGTGCGAGATCGAGGGCCTCAGCGAGGGCGCGAGTCCTGGCCTGTTGGGAGCCCTCTTCCGCCAAAAGGCGTGCAAGCTGCAGGCCGGCGTTGGTCTGGGCCATCTCGAGCCAAACGCGGCGCTGTTCACGTGGCTGGTGCACCGCCGTCGCTTTGACTCCAGTTTGCTCCGTGAGTGCTTGCAACAGCCCTTTGCTCACCGGCTCACTTACCACTAGCACGGAGGGTATGGGCACCTGGATGTAATGCTGTGCAATAAACGCTTCCAGAACCTGCACTTCCACTTTTGCGCTAGCGACGCCGTCTTCCGCAGCCTCCATGAGCGACGCGTCTTCCACATGCACCGGGAAGTAAGGCCGGTCCCCCAAATGGCGTCCGCCGCGCACCATCGCCAAGTTCACGCAGGCCTTACCCCCTTGCACCTTGACCGCCAGGATGTCCACATCACGGTCTGACACGTTGTCCACCGACTGCTGGTGCAACACATTGGACAAGGCCGCCACCTGGTTGCGCAACTCAGCAGCCTTTTCAAACTCCAGCTTCTCGGCGTGCGCCATCATGCGGGACTCTAGTGCGCGCATGACGTCGTGAGCCTCACCCCGCAAAAAGCGCTCGGCATTTGCCACATCTTGTGCATAGTCCAGCGGCTGGATGTGGCCCACACACGGCCCCGAGCAGCGCTTGATTTGGTAGAGCAAACACGGCCGGGTGCGGTTCGCAAAGATCGAGTCTTCGCAGGTGCGCAGTCGAAACACCTTTTGCATGAGCAAGATGGCTTCTTTGACGGCCCAGGCGCTCGGGTAGGGGCCGAAGTAGCGGTGCTTTTTTTCTACGGCACCCCGGTAGTACGACACACGGGCGAACTCCACCGGACTTGGAGAGCGCGCCACCGCATTGGCATCAGCGGGCGCCATGTTTTTGGGCACCACTGGAGTGCCAGTCATTTTCAAATAGGGGTAGCTCTTGTCGTCGCGGAACAGGATGTTGTACTTCGGATTGAGCGTCTTGATGAGGTTGTTTTCCAACAGCAAGGCCTCCGCCTCTGAGCGGACGACGGTGGTCTCCACCCGCACAATCTTGCTCACCATGTGGCCGATACGGGTTCCGCCATGGTTCTTCTGAAAATAACTGCTGACCCGCTTCTTCAGGTTGATCGCTTTTCCCACATACAGCACCTGCCCGTCGGCATCGAAATAGCGGTAGACGCCGGGTAGTGCGGGGAGCGCAGCCACTTCGCGAAGTAGCTCTTCTGGATGGGTATCACTCATGGGGCGCTATTGTCAGCCCATGAACGCCCCTTGTGCACAATCGGGCCCATGTCAACCAATACAGCAGGCCTTCCACAAGAACGCTCGTTTACCCGCCCGCCATGGACGTGGGATGTGTTCTGCCGGGTAATCGACAATTTTGGCGATATCGGCGTGTGCTGGCGCCTGTGCGCCGACCTTGCGCAACGGGGCCACACCGTGCGTTTGTGGATAGACGACAGCAGTGCCTTGGCCTGGATGGCACCGGGCGCGCAACAAGGTCTGTGGCCCGGCATCCGCGTAGAGGACTGGAGCCGGTTGAGCGATGCAAGCTATTTGCAGCGCCTTGCGCCAGCCGATGTTTGGGTAGAGGGGTTTGGATGCAGTATTGCGCCGGAGTTCATTGCACACCATGCAAACTCCATGCATTCGGCTGACCCCACCTACAGTCAGCCTCCCGCGTGGATCAATCTCGAATACCTATCTGCAGAGGACTACGTAACACGCTGTCACGCCCTGCCCTCTCCGGTGATGCAGGGGCCTGCCCAAGGGTGGACCAAGCATTTTTACTACCCGGGCTTCTCCCCAGGCACTGGCGGATTGCTGCGTGAGCCCCCATTGGAAACGTGGCAGCGAGGGCTCGATCCCGCATGGCGTCCCGCGTGGTTGGCCGCGCATGGCGTTGATTGGCACGGCGAGCGACTCATTAGCCTTTTTTGTTATGAACCTGCGGCACTCCCACAGGCCTTGGCTGACTGGATGCAGTCCAGCGCGCCTGTTTTGCTGCTTATCACGCCGGGACGAGCCGCGCACGCAGTGACTGCGGCTTTACCGCAGGCGCGGGTCATCGCGGGCCTGCAACATGACATGGGCCAGTTGCGCCTGCATTACCTGGAGAGCATGAGCCAAGTGGAGTTCGACGCCTTGTTGCATTGCTGCGACCTCAACCTTGTGCGCGGGGAAGACTCGCTGGTTCGCGCAATCTGGGCAGGAAACCCGTTTGTGTGGAACATTTACCCGCAAGAGGATGGTGCCCATGCCAGCAAGCTACTCGCCTTTTTGGAACGCATGGAGGCCAGCTCCCTTGTACGGCAACTACACCTTCTCTGGAACGGACTGGAACTCGCGTTGCCCGCCACTGCGCTGCACCCACTCCCCCACTGGGGACGCTTACCCCTGGACGACTGGCAACGGCAAGTACGCGCCTGGCGTACCGGATTGCAAGGTCAGCCCGATCTCGTGACCGGCCTCATCGGTTTTTTAGAGAAAAGACGATAAAATCTGAGGCTTTGCTGAATTTGCCGCCTGAGTTTTGGGGCAAATCATGCCCCGCCGCAGAATGCGGCCTACAGTCGCACACAGCGACAAACGTCCTCGCAACCCTATGAAAATCGCTCAAGAAATCCGCGCCGGCAATGTGATCATGCACGGCAAGGACCCGATGGTCGTTCTGAAGACCGAATACAGCCGCGGCGGCCGCAACTCTGCCACCGTGCGCATGAAGCTCAAAAGCCTGATCGCCAACTTCGGTACCGAAGTGGTGTTCAAGGCCGACGACAAAATGGACCAGATCATTCTGGACAAGAAAGAGTGCACATACTCCTACTTCGCTGACCCCCTGTACGTGTTCATGGACGCGGACTACAACCAGTACGAAGTCGAAGCCGAAAACATGGGCGACACCCTCAACTACTTGGAAGACGGCATGACCACCGAAGTAGTGTTCTACGAAGGCAAAGCCATTTCCGTGGAACTGCCCACCAGCGTAGTGCGTGAAATCACGTGGACGGAACCCGCTGTCAAAGGCGACACCTCCGGCAAAGTGCTCAAGCCCGCCAAGATTGCCACCGGCTTTGAAATCGGTGTTCCTATCTTCGTGGCTCAAGGCGACAAGGTTGAAATCGACACCCGTACCGGTGAATACCGTAAACGGGTCTGATCCTCTGCGACGCCGCAAGCAGCGATCTGTGCGCCCTGCACACGTCCTGCGAGATCTCTTCAAAAAAAGCTCCTTCGGGAGCTTTTTTTATGGCTCAAAAATGCAGGCATAAAGGGCATATCTCTCGACGTCAGAGTGCCACGAAACTGCCGCACAATGAAGACATGGAAAACACCCAAAACCTCAATGAGAGCCGCATCGCCAACGCATGGGCGGACCTCCAGAACCATTCCGACCAGGGCGGGGCCCTTGACCAAGACGCCTACCGATTGGCTTTTGCCGATCCCGAATTTTTGCTGCGCCGTGAAACCCGTGGCATACGCATCCAACTGGAGATGCTCAAGCCCGACGTGGACCAGGCGGCACAAGGTGTGGATAACACCATCGTCGTCTTCGGCAGTGCCCGCTTCCCGTCGCCGGAAGACGCTGAGGCATTCGCCCAAGCGGCCGAGTTGACGCGAGACCCACAGCAACTCGCCCTGGCCAAACGCCACCTGCGTAACGCCAAGCACTACGAAAATGCGCGACTGTTCGCGCGGCTGGTTGCTGGCCATAGCGCCCGCAAACCACGGGAAGAACGACTCTTTATTTGTACCGGTGGCGGCCCAGGCATCATGGAAGCCGCCAACCGCGGTGCCCACGAAATGGGGGCACTCACGCCAGGCCTCAACATTACTCTGCCGCACGAACAACGCGCCAACCCGTACGTCACGCCGTCCTTGAGCTTCAAATTTCACTACTTTGCAACCCGCAAAATGCATTTCATGATGCGCGCGAAAGCGCTAGTTGCTTTTCCCGGTGGCTTTGGCACGCTCGACGAACTGTTTGAAGTGATTACGTTGGTGCAAACCAAAAAGGCCAAGCCGGTTCCTATCATCCTGTTTGGTACGGACTACTGGAAGCGCCTAATTAATATGGACGTCTTGGTAGAGGAAGGGGCGATTTCCCCCGAAGACCTGGACCTGTTGCACTACACCGATGACCCGCAAGACGCTTGGGACTGTATTCGCAACTTCTACGGGCTACCGCTGTAGGTTGTGACAACGCCCTGCCCCGCACAGCGATGGCAAGCCGCGACAGGTCAACGCGTTAGCGGCCAACATCGTCGGTGTCTCTGTCGAAATCGCGGTCAACCGGCAACAAAGTTTGGGCCTGCGTGTCCGGCAGTGCCTCCACTTTTTTAAGCGCCCGGCCCATGGCACGGCTGCGCACCTCGGCGCTGTCCAGGGTTTTGAGCACGGTTTCGGTTTGTGACTTGACTTTGGCCAACACATCCCCGAACTTGCTGAACTCGGTTTTGACTGCGCCCAACACCTGCCATACCTCGCTGGAACGCTTCTCCAACGCCAACGTTCGGAAGCCCATTTGCAAAGAACTGAGCATAGCCAACAAGGTGGTAGGCCCGGCCAGCGTGATGCGGTGTTCTCGCTGCAAGCCTTCCATCAAACCGGGGCGGCGTAACACCTCCGCATACAGGCCCTCAGTAGGCAGAAAGAGGATGGCGAAATCGGTGGTGTACGGGGGCTCCACATACTTCTCTGAAATGGACTTGGCCTCCAGACGGATGCGCACCTCCAGCGCCTTGCCAGCGGCCTCGGCGGCGGCGGCATCGGCCCTGCCCTGTGCATCCAACAGTCGCTCGTAGTCTTCATTGGGGAACTTGGCGTCAATGGGCAGCCACAGGGGATCGCCGCTGTCCGCCTTGCCAGGCAACTTGATGGCGAAGTCCACCACGTTTTTGCTGCCCGGTCGGGTGGCCACCTGGGTCGCATACTGGTCAGGCACAAACACCTGCTCCAAAAGCGACGCGAGCTGCGCCTCACCGAACATGCCGCGCGTCTTGACGTTGGTGAGCAGGTGTTTCAAGTCGCCCACGCCCTGGGCCAGCGACTGCATCTCACCCAGCCCTTTGTGCACCTGCTCCAAGCGCTCCGCCACCTGCTTAAAACTCTCGCCCAAACGGGCCTGCAATGTGGTTTGCAGCTTTTCGTCCACCGTTGCACGCATCTCGTCGAGCTTGGCGGCATTGGAGCTCTGCAGTTGGGCCAGTTGTGCCTCCAACGTCTGGCGCACTTCGGCCATGCGGCGTGCATTGGACTCGCCAAGTGCGCTGAGTTGATGGGCCAAGGTGTCAGACAGGGTCTTTTGCAGCAAAGTGAGCTGCTGGCCGAAGGCATCAATTTGGGTGTTTTGGGTGCGGGTAGCCTCGGCGGTTTGCTGCACCAGACTTTGCTGAAACGTGGCCAAGTTGTGCGCCAGCTCTTGACGGCCACTGCGCGCGCTCTCCTGCACCTCGCGGCGCAACTCTCGCTCCACCCGCTCACTGCTGCTTTGCAGGCGGGCCAACAGGTCTTGGTGCTGGGCTTCTCGCTGGGCAGCCTCTTGAGCGCGAACCTGCGTGTCATCCCCATTGCGGCCCCGCAAGAGCAAGAGCAACAAAACCAGTTGTATCAGCCCAAGGGCGAGGCCCGCACTCTGTATCCATTCCGTCATAGCGTCTTTCTTGTCTGTCAAATCTCCGGCTGCCGCCGCACAACTTACACGCGCTGCGTCACCTCTATTTCCGTGAATCACACAGGCATCTTGAAGACTCCTAACGGGGATGGCGGCACACCCTATGCCCTTAGTTACGCGATGCTACCGGCGTGTTAACCGGGGTAAGCACGTCGCCATGGACAAAAAAACGCAGCAAATTGTCTGCAGCCAATTGGGCCATGGCTCGGCGTGTAGCCAGCGTCGCGCTGGCAATGTGCGGCGTCAACACGACATTAGGCACCGTCAACAAATCCGGGTGCACGCGGGGTTCTCCCTCAAATACATCCAGCCCGGCAGCCGCAATCTGCCCGCTGCGCAAGGCGCAGGCCAGCGCTGCGTCGTCCACAATGCCGCCGCGCGCGATATTGACCAATGTGGCAGTGGACTTCATTTGCGCAAGTTCTTTAGCGCCAATGACATGGTGCGATTCGGCTGAGTACGGCACAACCAGCACCAGATGGTCGGACTGAGTGAGCAACGTGGCTTTGTCAACATACCGCGCGCCACACGCGGCTTCCATCTCCGCATCTAGCCGTCTGCGGTTGTGATAGATCACCTTCATTCCAAAGCCGTGGAACCCGCGCCGCGCAATACCCTGCCCAATGCGACCCATGCCCAAAATGCCCAGGGTGGCACCATGGATGTCGCTACCGCAAAACATGTCGTAGCTCCAGCGTTTCCACAAGCCCGCACGCAAAAAATGCTCGCTCTCGGCCATGCGACGGGCCGTGGCCATCAGCAGCGCAAAGCCAAAGTCGGCGGTGGTCTCGGTGAGCACATCCGGGGCATTGGTGCCTTGCACTCCACTGGCCGTCATGGCCGGCACATCGAAGTTGTTGAAGCCCACGGCCATGTTGGCGCATATTCGGAGCTGCGGGCAGGCCTGCAACAGCTCGGCACTGATGCACTCACTTCCGGTGGTGAGCACGCCGTCTTTGCCTTGCAGCCGGGTGATCAATTCTTGGGCAGACCAGAGGGCGTCCGCCTGGTTGTGCTCCACATCGAACACCGACTCAAGCTGGGCGAGAACTTCCGGAAAAATGGCGCGGCTGACCAAAATGCGGGGCTTTGAGGATGGTGTTGTCATGCTGAAACCGAGAGCTGGATGGCGGACACAATGGGGGTTTCCGCAGGGCTGGGAATTTCAAATACCTGGCGCAGGTAGGCTAGGTATTTCTCGTCGTCGCACATGTTCTTGGACGGTGTGTCAGAGAGCTTGGCCACCGGCTGACCGTTGCATCGCACCATTTTGATGACGATTTGGAGCGGCGTGTAGCCCAGGTCGTTGGTCAGGTTGGTGCCAATGCCAAAGGCCAACAGACAGCGCCCACGAAACTGCTGGTAGAGCTCGATCGTGCGCGGGATGGTCAAGCCGTCGCTAAAGATCAGGGTCTTGGTGCGGGGGTTGACCCGGTTGCGCAGGTAGTGCTCGATCATGCGCTCGCCCCAGGTAAACGGGTCGCCGCTGTCGTGGCGCGCTCCATCGAAGAGCTTGCAAAAAAACATGTCGAAGTCGCGCAGGAACGCATTCATGCCGTACACATCGCTCAATGCAATGCCCAGATCGCCGCGGTACTCCTTGGCCCAGGACTCAAAAGCAAAGGTCTGGCTGTCCCGCAAGCGCGGGCCCAAGGCCTGCGAGGCTTGCAGGTATTCGTGGGCCATGGTGCCCAGCGGCGTGAGGCCCAGCTTCATGGCCAGCAACACATTGCTGGTGCCAGCCAACTGACCAGGGCGACCTACGGCATTGCCGGGACTTTGCAGGGTGCCAAGCTTGGCACTGAGCACGCGCAGCACCTCGTCGTGCCAGGCCCGTGAGAAGCGGCGGCGAGTGCCGTAATCGGCGATCTTCAGGTCCTCCAGACCCTCTGCGCGCAACTGGTCGATCTTGGTTTCCAGGCGCTTGCGGCCTTCCACGAAATCCGGCACGTGCTGGGTGTTGCGGAAGTAGACCTCGTTCACGATGGCCAGCACCGGAATTTCAAACAGGATGGTGTGCAACCATGGCCCGACGATGCAAATGTCTAGCTCCCCGTTGGTTTGGGGCGTAACAGTAATGTACTTTTCGTTCAGGCGAAACAGACCCAAGAAGTCCACGAAGTCACTCTTGATAAAGCGCATGGACCGCAGGTAGGCCAACTCGCTCTCTTGAAACTGCAGACTGCACAGCGAGCGGATTTCCTCGCGGATTTCAACCGCATGGGCGGCCAGGTCCATGCCCGGATTACGGCATTTAAAACGGTACTCCACCTGCGCCCCCGGGAACTGATGCAACACCACTTGCATCATGGTGAACTTGTAGAGGTCGGTATCCAGCAGGCTGGTGATCATCATCATGGAGTTACTTCAACAAGCGCCATGGCAAATCGCCGTTAGCGCGTTACGACATCTACACGGCTCTCCATGTTGGAGCGTGTGCGGACATAGACACCTGGAAAACCAGTCACTCCACCCAGCGGGCGAACTCTGTCACGGGCACCCGCGGAGTATGAAAGGTGTTCACTGGCGCATCCGGGTCCGCGTAACCCAACGACATGCCACACACCAACATTTCGCCCTCTTTTGCGCCAATATGGGGAAGAACGATGCTGGAAAACCCATTCCACGCCGCTTGCGGACAGGTATGTAGTCCTCGGCCTCTTGCCGCAATCATGATGTTCTGCAAGAAGGCACCATAGTCCACCAGCGATCCACGCCCCATGATTTTGTCCACCGTAAACATCAGGCCTACGGGAGCATCAAAAAACCGGAAATTGCGCTGCTGTTGGGCATGCATTTTGTCCCTGTCCGCTTTACCGATTCCCAGAAGACCGTAGAGCCCCCATCCGTTTTCGCGCCTGCGATCAATATAGGGACTCACCCATTCGGCGGGGTAATAGTCGTATTCCTCTTGGTACTGCGATGCAAGTTCGGGATTGGCGCCAAGGGCGTCATGTGCCGCACACGTTTTGTCCACCAACGCGTCGCGGCTCGCACCTTGCAATACATACACCTTCCACGGTTGGCAGTTTGTGCCCGAGGGTGCGCGGCTGGCCACCTCCAAAATTGCCCGAATCTCCTCTCGGTCTACGACGTTTGGCAAGAACGCCCTGACGGACCTCCGGGATTGAATCACTTGGTCGACGATAGCGGCAGTCATACCTTCACTCCAATGAAGAAAAATCTACAAAACGACACGCCACAGAACAGGCGCACGGGACAAACATGCGCCAATACATACAGCACAGCGCAAAATTGGATCGTCCAGCTCCCGGACAATGGGCCTCTGTCTGTCAGCTACACACACAGGATTGCCTCGTATTTGAGCATGATTTTTCATATCAACCGGCGCTCGAACGCGCAGCACACCTCAGGGTTGTTGTCGCGTCTCTCTAGCCCATCATGTGCTGCGCCATTGAAGCCCACACAACCACCTGTTTGAGTGAAACCACACTTTTTATTGCACCGCAACAAAAAGTGCTTGCATTGTGGCCAACGCTTCCTATAATTCGACTCATGCTGCACTGCAACATGAAGTCCTTACAGACCGATGCTTACGGCGCACATGGTGATTTTTTACCTTTACTTTAGGAGAGATCTATATGCTGACCGTTGAACAAGTTATCGCTTCCCACAAGGCCAACGTGGAGACCTTGTTTGGATTGACCAACAAGGCATTCGAAGGCGTGGAAAAAATTGTGGAACTCAATCTTTCTGCATCAAAAGCCGCTTTGGCCGAGGCCGCCAGCCACTCCCAAACGCTGCTTAGCGTGAAAGATGCCCAGGAGTTGCTCGCTCTGCAATCTGGCTTGTTGCAGCCACTTGCAGAGAAAACCGCAGCCTACAGTCGCCACCTGTATGACATCGCAACGTCTACGACCGCAGAATTTGCCAAAAATGCGGAAGACCAAGCCTCTGACGCACAGCGCAAGTTTGCAGGTTTGGTAGACAGCGCTGCAAAGAACGCACCAGCTGGCTCCGAGTCTGTCGTTGCCTTGATGAAGAGTTCGGTCGCTGCAGCCAACAATGCGCTGGAATCTGTTCAAAAAGCAGTGAAGCAAGCCACGGAAGTTGCCGAGGCGAACTTCAATGCTGTCGCAGCGACTGCGACCAGCACAGCCAAAGCGACTACGGCCAAAAAGCGCTAATCGTTCTCAGTGGCCCTGCGGCTAGCGTTTTCTTTTTGAAAGAGCTAGCCACCGAGGGAAAACCCTGAGATAATCACGCATACGCTGTTGTCGTACTGACCGGTTGTCTCCTCGGGTCCTTTCGAAACCACAAGGTTCAGGGATCCCTTCAAGGCCTCGGTGAAAAACGAGGCCTTTTTTTCGCCTGAAAGCGCGCTACCAGTCCGGCAAATCGCTTTCAGAACGCGTCAACGCTCAACGCCAACACGGATGGTGCCCCCTCCAAAATCGCGTCCCGCAGTCCCCCGATTTTTGGCAGCACATGGTCTGCGTAGAACCTCACTGTCACCAGTTTCGATTGCATAAATGGCACATCTTCTCCGGCGGCGATTGCGCTTTCAGCGACTAGTAGCGCACGACCCAATTGCCAACCCGCCATAAGATTACCAGCCAGCATGAGGTACGGAACACTACCGGAAAACACCGCGTTAGGGTCGCCCTTGGTATTGGCAACTACGAAGTCAACCACCTCATCAAAGGCGGACCGCGCCACATTTAGTCGCTGTGCGACGGCTAGTGCCGTTGCGGAACCGCTAGCCAGCAGAGCATGCTCTGTCGATTCGATCTGGCGCGACAGCGACTTGGCGGTCTGACCACCGTCACGCACGGTCTTTCGTCCAATTAGATCATTGGCCTGAATAGCCGTGGTGCCTTCATAAATGGTCAAGATCTTGGCATCCCGGTAGTACTGGGCAGCGCCAGTTTCTTCAATAAACCCCATCCCCCCGTGCACTTGAACCCCTAATGAGGTGACCTCCAAACTCATTTCGGTGCTAAAGCCCTTCACCAAGGGAACCATAAACTCGTAGAACGCCTGATTCTGTTTGCGCACATCTTCTTCGGGGTGGTTGTGCGCCACATCGTGCGCTGCAGCGGTGACGCTTGCCAGTGCGCGACACCCCTCCGTCACAGCGCGCATCGTCATCAACATTCGCCGCACGTCGGGGTGATGAATGATGGGGGCACTCGCGGACGATGAACCATCAACAGGACGGCTCTGTACCCGGTCCTTGGAAAACTGCACCGCTTTTTGGTAGGCCCGCTCTGCGATCGCAATGCCCTGGACGCCCACCCCATAGCGTGCAGCGTTCATCATGACGAACATGTACTCCAAACCGCGATTCTCCTGGCCCACAAGGTACCCGGTCGCACCACCGCCATCGCCGTACTGCAACACCGCTGTAGGGCTCGCCTTGATACCCATCTTGTGCTCAATGGACACGCAATGTACGTCGTTGCGTCGACCAATGCTGCCCTCTTGATTTACAAGGAATTTGGGTACCACGAAAAGACTAATGCCCTTCACCCCTTCTGGTGCGCCGTCCACACGGGCCAGCACCAGATGAATGATGTTTTCAGCCATGTCGTGCTCACCCCATGTGATGAAAATTTTGGTGCCAAAGAGCTTGTATGTGCCATCCGGCTGATGCACCGCACGGGTTCGGATCAGCGCCAAGTCTGAGCCTGCTTGGGGTTCAGTCAAGTTCATGGTGCCGGTCCACTTCCCACTCACCAAGTTTTCAAGATAGACGGCCTTGAGCGCAGGGGAGCCGGCGGTAAGCAAGGCCTCGATAGCACCGTCAGACAAAAGTGGACACAGCGCAAAGCTCATGTTGGCACTGTTAACCATTTCGCAACAAGCGGCGCCGATCACCTTGGGCAAACCCTGTCCACCGTATTCCGTCGGGTGTTGCAGGCCCTGCCAACCACCGGCGGTGAACTGCGCGAATGCCTCCTTAAAGCCGGGAGTGGCGGAAACAAATCCGTCTTTCAAGGTAGAGGGGTTCTTATCCCCTTCCCAGTTCAGTGGCGCCAGTACGCCCTCGGTGAACTTGGCAGACTCCTCAAGTACGGCTTGGGTAGTATCGATACCCGCGTCTTCAAAGCCGGGCAATTGGGCGATCTGTTCGATATGCGCCAGGTGCTGGATGTTAAACAGCATGTCCTTAACAGGTGCGGCATAGCTCATGGGGGAATCTCCAATAAATGAGGGGTTACAAACAAGTTAGGTAACGCGAAGGACCAAAAAAAAGGGGCACCGCACGCGATGCCCCTTGGTCGGACTTGCATCAAAGTGCCGCAATCAGTTCTGGCACTGCAATAAACAGGTCTGCTTCAAGGCCAAAATCAGCCACGCTGAAAATGGGTGCTTCAGGATCTTTGTTGATAGCCACAATCACCTTGGAATCCTTCATGCCAGCCAAGTGTTGAATGGCACCACTAATGCCGCAGGCCACATAGAGCTGGGGGGCAACAATCTTTCCGGTTTGGCCCACTTGCCAGTCGTTGGGCGCATAACCGGCATCTACTGCGGCACGCGATGCACCCAGTGCAGCACCGAGCTTGTCAGCAAGTGGGATCATGACTTCGGTGAACTTTTCTGCAGAACCCAACGCGCGTCCGCCGGAGACGATGATCTTGGCTGCAGTTAGTTCAGGACGGTCATTTTTGGCAATTTCAGAACCTACAAAAGTTACAGAGGTATTGGTTCCGGTGGCCTCGAGTGTTTCGATCACCGCGCTGCCACCGGTGGCAGCTGCGGGGTCAAAACCAGTGGTGCGCACAGTGAGCACTTTCACAGCATCAGTCGCTTGCACAGTGGCGATGGCGTTGCCAGCGTATATGGGGCGCTCAAAGGTGTCTGCACTCACCACTTTGGTGATGTCTGACACTTGGCCGACGTCCAACTTGGCTGCCACGCGGGGAGCAATGTTTTTGCCCGATGCCGTGGCGGGGAAAACAATGTGGCTGTAGGCACCGGCAATCGCCAACACCTGAGTCGCAACGTTTTCGGCCAGCGCGTGCTCAAAAGCAGCGCTGTCGGCATGGATCACTTTGGACACACCAACGACCTGCGCAGCAGCAGCAGCGGCGGCAGCGGCATTGCTGCCAGCCACCAACACATGCACATCACCGCCACATTGGGCGGCAGCAGTCACGGTGTTCAAAGTGGCACCCTTGATGGATGCATTGTCATGTTCGGCGATAACAAGAGCGGTCATGGCGTTAATCCTTAGATGACTTTGGCGTCGTTCTTGAGCTTGGCTACCAAAGTGGCCACATCGGGCACCTTGATACCAGCACTGCGCTTGGCGGGCTCAGCCACACTCAGGGTCTTGATGCGGGGTGCCACATTCACACCGAGGTCTTCTGGCTTGTAGGTGTCAAGCTGCTTTTTCTTGGCCTTCATGATGTTGGGCAATGTCACATAGCGGGGCTCGTTCAAGCGCAGATCGGTGGTGATGATGGCCGGGAGGGTCACCGCCAAAGTTTCCAAGCCGCCGTCCACCTCACGCGTGACATGGGCCTTTCCGTCCGCCACTTCCACCTTGGAGGCAAAAGTAGCCTGGGGCAAATCGGCCAAGGCTGCCAGCATCTGACCGGTCTGATTGCAGTCGTCGTCAATGGCTTGCTTGCCCAAGATTACCAAGCCGGGCTGCTCTTTGTCGACCAATGCCTTGAGCAACTTGGCAACAGCCAAGGGTTGTAGGTCTTCCGTCGTTTCGACAAGGATGCCACGGTCTGCGCCAATAGCCATGGCGGTACGCAGCGTCTCCTGGCACTGGGTTACGCCGCAGGACACCGCGACTACTTCAGTGACCACCCCTTTTTCCTTGAGGCGCACGGCTTCTTCCACGGCGATCTCGTCAAAGGGGTTCATGCTCATCTTGACGTTGGCGATGTCTACACCAGTGTTGTCCGACTTGACGCGAACCTTCACGTTGTAGTCCACCACACGTTTGACGGGTACTAGGACTTTCATTGCTGCGACTCCAGATAGTTACAAATCTGACGAAGAAAATAGATTACTCACCAACGACCAATTTTATGGCTGTGGCTTCAGCCACGAGCTTCTCGACACAGTCGCAAAAAATAGAACGATCGTGCTTTTTCTAAAATTATAGCGCTTGCTTCGGCATCGACACACATCCTTCACCAGAATCTGGGCAGCGCGCTAGGCCGGCGTGTGTTTTTGGGGTCTATGGGGTCTGCCACGTGCGCCAAATGGGCGTTACCTTAGGGCCGCAACTGCATGGGGCTGTGCGTTCGCTGTGCCCATTGGGTACCCCCACCCCAGTCCCAACAAGCGACAGCGCCACCCAACCAGACCCTTGGCAAGCGCGAAGGAATAGACATCGCTAAAGAGTGAAAGACCACTCCCGTTACCGGACTGCGGCGAGTACTGCTTTTTGTGGTGCTGAAATGGCGACACCATGCGCCCTCAAATTTTGCAAGATCCCCACATTTAACTCGGATCGCAAGTTACCTTGCCCGTTTTCCAAGTCCGCTATCCAATACACGACCGTGAATTCCAAACCCTCGGTCGCAAAATTCGCGAGTTGCACAGAGGACGCGGGTTCACGCAGCACACGCGGATGACTCCGCACTACCTCTGCAAGCAAATGCATCACTAGGGTTACGTCACTGCCATAGTCAACCGTAACAGACACGCTTTGACTCACTTTCGGGTCTGCAAGGGAAAGATTTTCCACCCGCTGAACAATGAGCATTTCATTGGGCACAATGGACTCGCGGCCATTCTGGCTTCTGACAACCGTATATCGCGCATTGATTTGGGTAATGTGCCCCTCAAAACCGTCTACCCGGATGAAGTCACCAATGCGCATGCTGCGTTCAGTCAGTATCACAAAGCCGCTTACATAGTTTGCAGCCAACTTTTGTAGTCCAAAGCCGACCCCCACACCGACGGCCCCCCCCAAGACGGATAACGCTGTCAAGTCGATACCGACCGCAGACAGGGCCACCAAAAGACCAAAGAACATGAGCATTGCGCGAACCGCATTACTTACTGCCTTGCGCAGGGAAAGCTCGCCCCCGGTGGCTGACCTTAACAGTCGCGCCTCTATACCTGCGGACACCCAGAGGGCCAAAATCAACACGGCTCCCGCCGTCAACGTGCCCTCGATCATGGTCCTGACCGACAGCGTGCTGCTGCCTACCTTCCAGGTCACTTGGTCCAATTCACTTAGCACCAGAGGCAGTAAACCACTCACCCACAGCACCATGGCGATCCACGCCACCCAGGAAATAGTTTGCTCCAGTAACTTAATCCACGGCGACCTAGCAAACGTTGCCTGAAGCACTTTCACACCCACTCGGATCGCCAGCAAGGCGACGAGCGCGGGAATCACCAGAGAAAAAATGGCCAGATGCACGAAGTAGCCCAATAGTTGTAACCCTACAAACGCCCAACACAGCAGCAATAGGGGAAAAAGCACTCCATCCACCACACTACGGCCAAACCAGATGGACCGACGATCAATGGCCCCTAACGTTCGACGAATCGCCGCAACCGATGCCCACGCAAACAAAGCGCTTAGCACCAACACCATCAACTCGGCCACCACAGATGTCTGGGTGAAAGCGTCGAGCCAAGCAGAAAAATCATCGATCGGCTGGGGAGGAGCAAAGTGTTTCAGTGGGGTCATTGGTCAATGTCCGCATACATGTTGTGCAGCGGTTGCAAAAAGGTACCTAGCCTAGTCACGTCACATATCCGGGTGCCCGCCAAGCAGGTCATGACAATGGGGCTATAAAAATGCCAACGCTAGCATGCGATCATTGCATTTTCGGGTAACGTAAGCTGATGAATATCCAAGAAAAGTTAAGAGCCGTCACTGATCAGCTTAACACGGTGATTGTCGGCAAATCCGACCAAATCCGCGACAGTATCGCCTGCCTGCTGGCCGGCGGGCATTTGCTCATCAACGATGTGCCAGGCGTAGGAAAAACGACGTTGGCACACGCCCTCGCCCGGACATTGGGTTTGCAGTTCACGCGAGTGCAGTTCACTTCGGACTTGATGCCCAGCGATTTGTCTGGTGTTTCAGTGTACGAACGTAGCAAAGAAGCGTTTGTTTTTCATGAGGGGCCGTTGTTTACCCAGCTCTTGTTAGCAGATGAAATCAATCGCACCAGCCCCAAGACACAAAGTGCCCTGTTGGAGGCCATGGAAGAAAAGCAAGTAACCATTGAAGGCCAAAGTCGCAGCCTTCCAAATCCGTTCTTTGTCATCGCAACACAAAACCCGATCAATCAGATCGGAACGCAACCCATGCCGGAGTCGCAACTTGACCGATTTTTGCTATGTATCTCCATGGGGTATCCTGATCGCGCCTCCGAACGACAGCTTCTGGCGGGCGGTGACCGGCGCTCGATGGTAGACCGACTTCCCAGCCTGCTATCCACTGAAGACTTGGTGTCGTTACAGCAAGCCGTACTCAAGGTACATGCCTCTGAACCGTTATTGGACTACGTTCAAGACTTGATTGCAGCTACCCGACATGGACGATGGTTTGTCCAAGGACTGTCGCCCCGCGCTGGAGTCGCCCTACTTCGGGTAGCCAAGGCCATTGCGCTCATGGGTGGCAAAGATTATGTCGCCCCCGATGATGTACAAAAAGTGTTGCCCCAAGCCATTGCGCATCGTTTGATGCCAAGTGGCACTCGGGAACTTAGCTCCGAGGACCAGGTGCGTGCCATGATCCAAGCGGTTCCGATTCCCTAGCAGGTTCATCCATACCCGCTATCCAAGCAGCAGCGCAAATGAACAACAGGCGCCAAGACATTACCGCACCGACCGAGAGCCCTAGTGGTTATGCGTCTCGAAGCCTATGGGCAAAGCTCTCCCAACCGTTTCGCAATTGGTTTGTGGCGCGCCTGCCGTCCAGCGATCAAACCACCTTGCACCAACGCAATGTTTATATATTGCCTACGGGTCCAGGATGGATGTTGGCAATCACCCTGTTGGTCCTGCTGGTTGCCAGCATCAACTACCAACTCAGCTTAGGCTATCTACTCACTTTTTTGTTGGCCGGTGCGTGCGTAATTGGCGTCTATCGGTCCCACGCCAACCTGCGGGGATTGACCCTGTGTCTGATGCCCCCCGCCGACCAGTTTGCCGGCAAGCGCATCCCTCTGCAGATTCAGATACTCAACCTTGGAGACCGCCCCCGGTACGGCATTGGTCTTTTCACACCAGGTCATCCGGAGTCTGCGTGGACCGACGTGCCACCGCATTCCGAAACCACCGTTCAAGTCCACACCCCCGCGAAACCTCGGGGGCGCCACCTACTTGCGCCAGTGCTCGCACAAACCCGATTTCCACTGGGTACATTTCGAGTCTGGACTGTGTGGCGGATCGCCTCTCATATCGTGATTTATCCAGCGCCGGAAGCGGGCGCTCCGGCACTGCCGCGCTCCCGAACCATTCGGTCCAGCGCAGTCCTTCGTGCCAGTGCACCAGACGAGGATCTCGAAGATCTACGCACTTATCGTCGGGGAGACTCACCTAGGCGCATCCTTTGGAAAAAGGCGGCAAAAAGCAATGAATTGTTCAGCCGTGACACCGCGCATTCCGATCAAGACGACCTTTGGCTCGATATCGACACCGCGGTGGCGGGACTGCCCGCCGGCGTCAGCCACACGACACGTGAACACGCACTATCCAGAATGTGCGCATGGGTCCTTATGGCCGAATCGCGGGGCCTGCGCTACGGGCTTCGCCTGGAGAGGCAAGTGATTCATCCGGGCACTGGAGGTCTACATCAGCGTGAGTGCCTGCATGCACTCGCGATGGACGGCTTTGCGCAGCACACCGACCCTAGACGTCCTGCAAATACCACTGCAGAAAACGCCCACGCCGCTCAACATACCCGTTCGCGACTCTGATCCGAATTTTGTGTCCGCGGGTGACACACGCCTGAATTTGTTTCTGCAACTCCCGCATCTGCGCGACGCTCGGAACGACTGCGTATTCACGCTTCAACCACAGTCGCAAAAGGTTCGCCAACCGCGCTGGTGACAGCCGCTGCAGTTGCGCAATTACGGGAAGCCCGGTCTCTTTGCCCTCCACCCGTGTCCAATCGTCTAGGGCCACTTCATCCAAGATAACTTGCGCCTCTGCTACAAGTCGCGCCGTACGCGAAAACGTGGCGGTGCATTGGGGAAAGACATCCTGCAACACGGGCATCACCCGCGCGCGCAGGCGATTGCGAGTAAACCGTGTGTCCGAATTCGTTGGATCCACGATGTAAGGCTCTGCATTGGAGTCCAGTTGACTTCGCAACGCGTGCCCGGGCACACCCAGCAAGGGACGGTAAAACGCCATACCTGAGCGCTGCCAGTGCATCCCCATCCCGCTAAGGCCCGGCAAACCGGAACCACGACTCAGAGCGAGAAGCATGGTCTCCACCTGATCATCCGCATGGTGCGCAATGGCAATCGATCGAATCCGGTAGCCGCCGCAGATCTCAACCGTCGACAGCCTCTCAAGCGCTCGGTAGCGGGCGGATCGGGCAGCTTCTTCGGGGCTCTGTCCGGGGGAAGCCGTGGCATCGACATGCACAACATGCAAGGGAACGCGAAGACTATCGCACCTGCTGCGGCAATGTTGTTCAAAAGCGGCTGATGCAACTTGCAGACCATGGTTGACATGAATGGCACACACATTACCGGGCCACTTGCTTGCACATGCCACAAGGAGTGCGGTGGAATCTGCGCCACCGCTGTACGCCACACCCAATGGGAGCGCAGGCTCAAACGCCTGCATCGCATCGGCAAATGTCTGCATCATTTCACGCAGACATGCATCTACTTTCCTGCAACCTTGGTGTCGGTAAATCGACCATAGCTCTGCAGGCGGTCGTAGCGGCGATCCAGCAGGTCCTTGACCTTCAAGTCACTGACTTGACGGAACGACTCGGCCAAAGCACGCTTAAGAAATGCGGCTGCCTGCTTCACATCACGGTGTGCGCCCCCTACTGGCTCGTTGACAATTTTGTCCACAAGGCCAAGCGCTTTCAAACGATGTGCGGTGATCCCCAACGCATCCGCAGCCTCTTGGGCTTTTTCCGACGTCTTCCAAAGAATGGAAGCGCATCCCTCAGGGCTGATGACAGAGTAGACCGAGTACTGCAGCATGATGACCTGGTCGGCTACAGAAATGGCCAATGCGCCCCCCGAGCCCCCTTCTCCAATGATCGTGGTAATGATGGGCACCTCAAGCTGCGCCATCTCAAAAATATTCCGCCCAATGGCCTCTGACTGACCGCGCTCTTCGGCATCAATGCCGGGGTAGGCACCGGGCGTATCCACAAACGTAAACACGGGTAGTTTGAACTTTTCCGCCAACTTCATGAGTCGCAACGCTTTGCGATAACCCTCTGGCTTGCTCATGCCAAAGTTGCGTAGTCCACGCTCTTTGGTATCGCGCCCTTTTTGGTGCCCGATCACCATGCACGCCGCACCATTGAAGCGGGCCAAACCGCCCACAATGCTCAGATCGTCAGCGAAATGCCGGTCACCATGCAGCTCCACGAAATGCGTAAACATTTCGCCCACGTAATCCAGTGTGTAGGGGCGCTCTGCGTGGCGTGCGATTTTGGTAATCTGCCATGGGGTGAGGTCGCTGTAGATGTCTTTCGTCAGCTGCAGGCTCTTTTTGCTTAACTGCTCAATTTCCGCAGAGATGTCCACCGCAGATTCAGTTTGCACGTAGCGCAATTCTTCAATCTTGCCCTCGAGTTCAGCAATCGGGTGTTCAAAATCCAGAAAAGTTTTTTTTGCCAACGTTTTTCTCCTTGTGTCTTCGTGGGGGCCAACGGCCACCGCGCCGGTCAGTATGCGACGGGTTGGGGATCAAGCGAGCGCCAAATATACCAAGTTGCTACGCTGCAGTAAGGTGCCCAAGCAACTGCGACTTCGCGTGCGTCGCTGCGGCTCACCTGATCACCCGAAAAATAATTGTGGCTGATCCCATGAATCAGCCCCGCGTCATCCAGCGGGAGCACATTGGGACGTAATAGATGAAAAATCAAAAACATCTCTGCCGTCCAACGGCCAATACCACGTATGGAAATCAACTCGGCAATGATCTCTTCATCGCCCATGCCATCCCAGTCTTTCACGTGCAGCGCGCCATTGTCAAAATGCAACGCCAAGTCAACCAAGTATTCGACTTTTCGGGCACTCAAACCTGCAGCACGCATGTCGTCAACCTTGAGTTTGAGTACTTGGGCAGGACACATGGACTTGGGCAGTTGAACAAAACGATCCCACACAGTTTGAGCCGCCTTGACAGAAATTTGTTGCCCAATAATGCTGCGGGCGAGCGTTACAAAGGCGTCCCCTCGCGTCTCAAGACGGGCATCGCCGAATTGGGGGATCAGGCGATTCATCACCCTGTCCTTTTTCATCAGGTGCTTGCAAGCCTCCTCCCAAAAGTAGGGGGTAGTTGTTCTCACCTGACCTGCCTGCAATACCTCCGCCATTACCGAGCCGCCTCCCAAGTGGTGCCTTGAGCGGAATCTTTGAGAACGATACCGTGCGACAACAGCTCATCTCGGATGTTGTCCGCAAGTGCAAAGTCCTTGGCTGACTTCGCTTGAGCGCGATCAGCGATACGCTGCACGATCGTCTGCTCATCCAGACTGCCACCGGACTGCAAATACCGATCCGCGTCGGACTGCAAAATACCCAGACATCCTCCCAAGGCCTTGAGCAACGACGCCGCAAATACGGAATGCGAACGGTTGACCACCCCTGCCAAGTCAAACAACACCGCAACAGCCTCCGGCGTACCAAAATCCTCATCCATGGCCGCTTTGAACCGTGCCGCGTGAGGATCTGACCAGTCAATCACCAAGTCGACAGGCCGCACCAAGCTCAGCGCCGTATACAGGCGCTTTAGTGCCAATCGAGCATCATCCAAATGGGCGTCACCGTAGTTGAGGGGGCTGCGGTAGTGCGTCCGCACGATAAAGAATCGCACAGTCTCGGCGTCGTATCGCTCCAGCACTTCACGGATGGTGAAGAAGTTGCCCAGCGACTTACTCATTTTTTCGTTATCCACTCGGACAAAGCCGTTGTGCATCCAGTAGTTTGCCAACGGTTTGCCGCAGGCACCCTCGCTTTGAGCAATTTCATTTTCGTGATGAGGAAACTGGAGATCAGCCCCACCGCCATGAATGTCAAAGGTGGTGCCCAAGGTTGCACAACTCATGGCAGAACACTCAATGTGCCAACCCGGTCTGCCGCTACCGTACACGCTGTCCCATTTGGCTTGCGCAGGCTCACTTGCCTTGGAAGCTTTCCACAAAACGAAGTCCAAGGGATCGTCTTTGCCATCGGGCACAGCAACCCGCTCCCCTGCACGCAACTCATCCACAGATTTACCGGACAACTTCCCATAACCTGCGAACTTCCGAACGGAATAGTTCACATCGCCATTGCTCGCGCGATATGCGAGCCCTTTGGCCTCCAATTGCCCGATCAATTCCAACATGTGAGGGACATAGTCAGTGGCCCGCGGCTCCAGGGTGGGTCGCTCGATCTTCAGGGCGTCAATGTCGGTATGCATCGCGACGATCATCTCGTCAGTGAGTTGACGAATGGTGATGCCTCTATCTAGCGCTCTTTGAATGATTTTGTCGTCTATATCCGTGATATTGCGGACGTAGGTCACCAGAAAACCGCTGGACTTCAACCATCGCTGCACCACGTCAAAGGCCATCATCATGCGGGCATGTCCAATGTGGCATAGATCGTAAATGGTCATTCCACACACATACATGCGCACATGACCCGGCTCTATCGGAGAAAAAGGCTGCAGCGCTCGCGTGAGCGTGTTGAATATGCGCAAACTCATGGGTATCAAAAACTGAACACAAAAACGAAACCGCGAAGTACCCCATGCTGATGGAGCAATCGCACAGGACGCAACAGGCGATGGACCGGACGGGGGTAACAACCCCTCGGCTACAATGCAACGGAGTATAAGGCTCCACGCTCAGAGAGCCACAACCCCGCGCTCGATTCCAAAGGCACCATGAAGTACGCCCAACTCCCGTTCCTTACTGCAATTCGTGGGTTCGCCCTCGTGCTTTCGCTTGTTGCGGGAGCAGCATACGCCGATGACTACGCTGACGTCAGCCAGTTGGTGCGCAACGGAAACCTACAAGAGGCATTGAGCAAGGCCGATCAGTTTTTGGTGGGGAAACCTCGTGACCCGCAAATGCGTTTTCTCAAAGGTGTGATTCAACGTGATTTAAACAAAACATCGGATGCAATACACACTTTTACCAAACTAACAGAAGAGTACCCGGAACTCCCTGAGCCGCACAACAACCTAGCGGTACTTTACGCAGGCCAAGCACAGTACGACAAAGCAAGGACTGCGCTGGAAATGGCAATCCGCACCAACCCGAGTTATGCGACAGCACATGAAAATCTCGGTGACATCTATGCCAAGTTAGCAAGTCAAGCGTACGGCAAGGCCTTGCAGTTGGACAGTAACAACCAGGCGATCCCGCCCAAGCTAGGGCTTATCCGGGAACTGTTCAACCCTGTGATCGGCAAGACGCAGCGCCCAACAAGCAGCGGCATGCCAGGACAATCGACGAGCGTGAGCAAAAACTCGGCACCATCTCCTGAGCCTGTGAATGGAAAGTCCGCTGTAGGCTCGCAGGAAACAACAAACAGAAAGCAGGATATAGCAGCGCCCCCACCTGTCGCAACGCCAGCTTCCTCAGCGGCCTCCGCTTCGGGATCTGCACCACAAGGGGGAGCGAAGTCTGCCCCCAGTGATTCGACAGCGCCCGCAGCAGAAGCCGAGGTAGAAGGCGCAGTGCGTAACTGGGCAAAAGCGTGGGAATCGCGCGATGTCAAGTCTTACTTGGCAGCCTACGGCAAAGAATTCGTACCTCCCGGCGGTCTAAACCGCTCAACATGGGAGGACGAGCGACGCGTTCGGATTCTGAGCAAATCGAAAATCAGTGTGCGCATTGGAAGTTTGAAGGTTGCCGTCAATGGCAACAAAGCCTCCGCCCAGTTTCGGCAGGATTACAAAGCCAACGAATTGGCGGTCTCAAGTCGCAAAACGCTTGGTTTTTTCAGGTCGGGCGATCGATGGCTGATCGTTCGCGAGACGGTGATGAATTGAACTCCGCTGCGTAATCCGAGGGTGTTCATGAGCACAACTGCCATGAGGCTATCGAGCCGTCCTGCGTGTCGGCACTTATGCGTGTCAGGTATGTCCGTCTTCATGGCTTGCTCCGTATGGGCGGGGCAGCATACAGCTTCACGTGATCCATCGTTGCCACGCTCGCCGGCACATCAGACGACCATCCGAGAAGTAGTACCGACGGGTCAGGCAGAGTCACGCCTTATTGAAATCTACAAACTCATTGGCAAAGGTGCGGCCAAAGAAGCGCTACAAAAGGCCGAGAAACTCACCCAAGACTTGCCCAACTTTCAATTGGCGCAGTTGGTTTATGGGGACTTGCTCGTCGCACGCACCCGTCCAATCGTGGCACCTGGCGACGTTCCCCAAACGATGGCCCGTGAAGCAAAAAGCGTACTCAAGGACTTACGAGAGGAGTCGCTGAGACGCGTACAAGCGCTGCAAGAACGCCCACAGCCGGGCACCGTTCCGTCCCAATTTCTTCAACTAGCATCCGGGACGCGTCACGCCATTGCAGTGGATGCATCACGCTCCCGCCTGTACCTTTTCGAGAACACACCGACAGGCCTGACGCTGTTGGCTGACTATTACATTTCGGTGGGTAAGGCAGGCATCTCCAAATCGTCTGAGGGCGATCAACGCACCCCGCTGGGGGTGTACTACATCACCAGCCGCCTCGATCCCAAAGCCCTCAAAGATTTTTATGGCTCTGGGGCATTGCCCATCAGTTATCCCAATGTCCTCGACGCCAAACGAGGGAAAACCGGTAGCGGCATTTGGCTCCATGGAACACCGCCGACCCAGTTCGCACGTCCACCGTTGGCCACTGACGGGTGTGTTGTGCTCGCCAACCCTGACTTGGAGCATGTGATGCGCACCGTCGCGGTTCGTAGCACCCCGGTAGTGATAGCGCCTCAACTTGAATGGGTCTCGCCAACGCGTGCCAAAGCGGATGGGGTTGTATTTGCGGAAGTTTTGCAAGCTTGGCAACGCGCCAAGACGTCGGGTGATGTTCAGCGTGTTTTGTCGTTTTATGCAGCTGACTTTCACAGCAATGGCAAAAACTTGGCGCATTGGACACCTGTGCTCAGACGCGAGATGGAGAAAGCGAACGGAAAAACCATTCAACTTAAGAATGTCTCTTTTCTGCGCTGGACTGACAGCACCGAAACCATGGTGGCAACCTTCGGAGAAGTGTTGGAGGGGGTCAGGAGCGGTTCCACCAAGCGCCAGTATTGGACGAAAGACAATGGCCAATGGAAGATTTTTTACGAAGGAGTCATATAGTGGCATCGTACAAGCGACAAGTTCTCCGCGCCCTCGCCTTCGTAGCAATGGCGTGCAGTGTATGGGGCGGCGCAGCGCAGGAGTTGACGCAACGCAAAGTTGCCTTTCAAACTACCGTAGGCAACTTCACTGTGGAGCTATACCCCGACAAGGCACCCAAAACTGTAGAAAACTTTGTCCAGTACATAAAGGACAAACACTACGATGGGACCATTTTTCATCGCGTCATACCCAACTTCATGGTCCAAGGTGGCGGCTTTACGCCCTCCCTGCAACAAAAAGCGACGCGAAAGCCCATCCCGCTCGAAGCAAACAATCAGCTTCGTAATGAACGAGGAACGATTGCAATGGCGCGTACAGCCGATCCCCATAGTGCAACAGCGCAGTTTTTCATTAACGTGGTGGACAATCCCAACCTGAATGCGCCACGACCCGACGGATATGGGTACACCGTTTTTGGACGAGTGACGCAAGGGATGGATACGATTGACAAGATACGCAGCATGCCAACAACTACGTCCGGTTTTCTGCAGGATGTTCCGCAGACCCCCATCATCATCAACTCTGCCACATTGGCACATTAACCATGAGCAACCCTCACGTCGAACTCCACATCGCAAACCACGGTGTCATCACGATTGAACTTGACCAAGACAAAGCACCCGCGTCCGTCGCCAATTTTCTGGCCTATGTCCGCAAAGGCCATTACAACAACACCATCTTTCACCGTGTCATTCCTGGATTCATGATCCAAGGCGGCGGCATGGAACCCGGCATGTCCCAAAAGCCCACCGATACGCCCATTCAGAATGAAGCCAATAACGGTCTCAAAAACACGGTGTACACGGTCGCCATGGCCCGCACGGGGGACCCGCATTCCGCGACTGCACAGTTCTTTATCAATGTTGCCGACAATGGGTTTTTGAATCACACCGCACCTAGCCAGCAGGGCTGGGGATACGCTGTTTTCGGCAAAGTGATTGCGGGCACCGACGTCGTTGACGCCATCAAAGGCGTAAAAACTGGTCGCAAGGGATTCCACGATGATGTTCCCAAAGAAGATGTCGTGATCACACAAGCGGTTGCGCTGTAAATCGTCAATGCTCTCTGAACTGCGGGCCCCGGAACATTGGACACGGGTCGACTTCATCTCTGACCTCCACTTGCAAACGGGTGACCGCAGCACCCATGACGCATGGACACGCTATATGCAGCACACCTCCGCGCACGCATTGTTTGTGCTCGGAGATCTGTTCGAAGTTTGGGTTGGCGATGATTGCCTGGACGATCCAGACAGTTTCGAGGCGCATTGCGTAGACATTTTGCGCAAGACCAGTGCGCGCCTTCCTGTCTATGTGATGCAGGGAAACCGAGACTTTCTGTTAGGTCCGCAGTTTGCACACAGGAGTGGTGTCGCGCTAATATCGGATCCGTTCACACTCAGTTTGACAGGCGAGCGGGTTTTGCTTACCCATGGTGACTCACTGTGTGTCGATGACGTCGATTACCAAGCATTTCGCCGGCGCGTTAGGGCACCCCAATGGCAACAGGATTTTCTGTCAAAGCCACTGACGCAAAGACTCGCCATTGCTGCGGGCCTGCGTTCACAGAGCGAGGACAAGAAAAAGTCGCATCCGCGGTGGGTAGACGTTGACACCCCAACCGCGCTTCAAGCGTTAAGCACTGCTCACGCAACAACGCTCGTGCATGGACACACCCACCAACCAGCCACCCATGCGATCGGAGCTGACACAACGCGTCATGTGTTAAGCGATTGGTGCATGCAGGCGAACCCATTCCGGGCAGAGGTCCTTCGAATCCAGTCCGCACCCAACGGCCTGAACCGGCAGTACCTTCGCCTTGCGCCCGAGGCCTGCCACTGATCCACCTACGGTGTATTGCCGCACTTGATGACACACATCCCCCCGCACCGGGAGGATGAACCCACCTCAACGCTTCACAAAGACTTTCAACACGCCTTGCAGTCGTTTGGCGTGGGCAGACTCAAATGCCGAGGCAAACACTTTTGCAACGTCGTCAGTCCACGTCTGTGCTGGTGTAGGCGCATGTCGGCGTGTCAGCAATTGCAGTTGCAAGCCACGCCTCGCATCCAAGTGCTCAGCGGGGCTTGGGACTTCCGCGGCAATTTCCAAACGCAAAAGATACAAGCCTACCTCGTGTGGTGACACCTCAACCGGAGCACCCAGAGTCTTGGACCATTGCGTACGGATCTGGAGGGTCAAACTTCCTCCGCGCGCGGAAGGCGTTGGCAACAAGCCCGCGTCACGCTGTTCCCAGGCTGCCAACAATTGCACAACGGTCTCACCATGGGCCTGGGCAGCCAGCTTTTTTAGCGCGCTTTGGGCATGTTCCATCGCCTCACGCTGCGCGCGATACGCGACATCACCCAAGCGTGGGGGCATGACGGCATGCAGCCTGTCCCTCATTGCTGGCCGCGCACCCTGCGCAGGCGCTCGGTCTGCGCCGGCGCTACTAACCGCCCGGTTCGACCTACCCGTTGCGCCCACATCCTTGCGGTCTCCCCACTTCGCACCACGCGGCTCGGGGGCTGCAGCCTTCGCCATACCGGGACGATCATCGCCGCGCACGGCAACCACTGGCTTCGGGATGGGTCTCGACACAACCGGGGTGACGACGGTTTGGACATCTATTCCAGTATCTGGCGGCACGTTAGCGGCCTCTACCAGCTCGCGCTCCGCGTGCACCTGCGCCTGTTCGGCATCACCGTGGCCCACCTGCGCCATCGCCTGACGCTGCAATGCGGCTTCAAGACTCGCCATGGCGGCCCGGATCGTTTGCATGTCCCCACCCGCATTGGCGGCTTCGAGGACACGAGCCGCTTCGACCACGGTACGGTCTCGCTCACCCAGCGCTGCTTCTTCCCGTTCACGCTCAGCACTCTTTCGCTGAAATGCCTCGTCTATAGGTTTGCGAAATGCATCCCACAACTTCTGCTCCAGACGCCGATCCACGGGAACCGACTGGGCCAGTCCCTGCCAGCGTTGCTGCAAAGCCCGCACAACATCCACACGCAAGACGGGCATGCCGCCGAGTTGCCTAGCCTCTTCAATAAGGGCGTGGCGAGCAGCGATGCTCTGCTCTTGTATGGCCATCAGCGGCGCAGACGCATCTGCAAACGCAGTTTTCCAAAGCGGCTGCAACTCGGCAAACATTTTTTCACCGACGTGCCCTGCCTCTCGCCAACGGTCACCGAACTGTTGCAGCACGCGATGAAACCCTCTCCAATCATCGTCGCGCGCCTTACGGTTCGCTGATGCCCACTTTTTGAGTTCCTCGATAAGCGCCAAGCGTTGCGCCCGATGTGCGGCGGACTCCGCCTTGACCTTTTCTAGCCACGCCTCCACGAGCTTGTAGGCCGTGTTGCATGCATCATCAAATCGCTTCCATAACGCGTGGTTTGGAACGCCACCCTGATCGGTCTGCTTCCATTCCTCGCGCAATTGCCGCAGGCTTTCCTGAATTTTTCGCCCGCCAGGCGTTTGACCATTCGCGGGTTGGGTGAGCGCTTCTGCCCGAGCTACCAAATCCTCTCGAATTTGGTCTGCGCGCCATCGCTGCCACGCCTCCAGCTCGCCAGCGGCTGCCAAGGCAGCGTGGGCACTGTTCTCCAATTTGGTGTCCACATGTCTACCGAAGTCCTTCAGGGCCTGTCGTAACGTGGCCGCGGCACCGGCGCTGGCGCGTCCGTGGCCTTGATTGACTTCTTGTTCCAGGGCTCCAAGCGCTGCCTTCACGGCATCATTTGCCTGCGCTCGCAACGCGGGGTCCACCCGCGGCTTGGCCACTTTGGGCACGGTCTCGGCAGGCACGCCGCGTGCAGCGCGAATTTCATCGGCCCATACGGGCACGGGAGGCAAGGCCGCCTGAGCGTCCAAAGATGCGCAAACTGCGAGTGCCAATGCCGCCTGAAACGCCTCCCACACGACGAGCAGCTGCGCATTGGATGCATCCAAAAGCGGCGGGAACTTCAGGTCCACACTCTCCCAGTTGGCATCCTTCAACAAGGCTTGCGCTTGCGCTTGCCAATGTGCAACATCCGCGCCCAGGGATTCCTGTGCGGCCTGTGCATCGGCCAGTGGCTTGGTCGACAAAACTTCGATGCGCTGCGCAAGCAACACGGCCGCCTCACGCTGAACCTGTACTTGGTGCTGCAAGTCCTCTATCCCTTTGACTCGCTCTGCAAGCGTCGCCTTGAGCGACAGCAAAGGCTCCCTGCTCAATGGTGCACCGGCCTTTGCCGCATCACGTTGCCATGCCATGGCGTCGGCGACATTGAGTTTGGCGGTGTCGATCAGGGCCTGCGCCTTTACCGCCCACTCTGCCCCCAAATGTTCCTGGGCCTTGGAACGCCGCGCCTCATCCAACTTTTCGCGCACAAGCTTAGCTGCACCTTTGTCCTTGACACTCAGCTCTTTGAACACTTCCCCTAGCTGTTCCGTGGATGGGTTTTGCAATAGCCACTCCCTTATGCGAGAGGCACGCTCCCCCGCAGTAGCTGCCTTAAAGGCGCCGCCGGTCAGACGGTCCAGCGTAGCGATATCTATAGGTTTTGCGATGGAATTCGACGTCACAGTGCAAGCTCAACAGGTAGGATAAATGTAAAAAGCAACCGCGTATTTTCACCGGTATTTAGGCGCTTACCGGATGTTTTTGTCGCAAGCACACCTAAAAGGCTGTTCTGAAATCGACGCGTGTTCCACGCGGTTTTGCGCCCCCCGATCCACCACCCATGCAGGCAAAACAGACGATATTTAACAACCAATTAATCTATTGAACTTGATTTATATTCTTGACTAAGAATAACGGTAGCCTCTAGAATCCGCCCTGCCCCGAACTAATCGCGGTGCCTCCGATCCGCTGCCGAACCCGGCATATTCAAGTTGCTGCGCAAACAATACTTTGCAGCACTGTTGAAAAGCGTACCAACCTCAACGAGTTGACCGCCGCGCGTGCCACAAGCAAAACGTGCGTGCAGGTCTCCCCGACTATGAAGGAAGAGCTATGACAGCGACCTGCCAACCATCCGCCAAGGGCCCATTTGCTCCTGCCGAATACTTATCACGCCGATTGATTGGAATTACCCACACCGGCTTCGCCCTGTTGGGCCTTGCCCTCGTGTTTGTCATCATCACCTTGGTGGTCCGCCCCGAGTTGCGTCTGAACACCGAAATGCAACTTATGGAGTGGCTGCGTGACCGCCACTTCGAAAACTACAAGTCTGACCCGAATGCGGAAGCGGTAGACCGCTCAACTGCCAGCGACCCCAAGGATTTGCCAAAACAGCAGGCCGCAATCGCATTTTGGCTGAGCAAAAAATACAACGTTGCCCCTGAACCATTGAGTGCACTGGTGGTAGAGGCGTATGACACGGGTCGACGCCACCAACTCGATCCGACCCTGATTCTCGCGGTCATGGCGGTTGAGTCGGGGTTCAACCCCTTTGCGCAAAGCCACGTGGGAGCACAGGGTCTGATGCAAGTGATGACGACCGTGCACAGTGACAAATACGAGGGGTTTGGGGGGAAACTTGCAGCGTTCGACCCCATTTCCAATTTGCGTGTTGGAGCCAAAGTGCTCCAAGACTGCATCAAAAAAGCAGGATCCGTGGAGAGCGGCCTCAAGTTCTATGTTGGGGCAGCCAACTTGGAGGACGATGGCGGTTACTCTGCCAAGGTATTGGCCGAACACGGACGGCTACAGGCGGTTGCCATGGGGCGCCCCTTGCCGGCGATGACGCCCTTCCCAGCCAAAACTGCGGTATTCCCCGTGCAGAGTGAGCCCGCGCGCGTGGAAAATGTAGCGAGCCTTGACACCGCTGCTCAGTAACTGAAGGCAGCGCTTCGCTCAGTTAAACTCCTTCCCGCACGCGACTGGCGATAGGCGGCGATTTCCATTGAAATGCGCCGCTGACGTGGAACACCACGAGGAAGCGTGCCGCACGATCACATCCCTGCGTGTGTTTAGCCGTTCGCCTGGGCAGCCCTGTTGTCTCCGTGGACCCACAGGCTCGATTTCCGTAAAGGACTGCCATGTACGACCGTAACATTCTTGTAGAACAAGCCGACCCCGAACTGTGGGCCGCCATCTTGGCCGAAAACGCACGCCAAGAACACCATATCGAACTCATTGCCAGTGAGAACTACGCCTCCCCCGCCGTCATGGCGGCGCAAGGAAGCCAACTCACCAACAAGTACGCCGAGGGCTACCCCGGACGCCGCTATTACGGCGGATGTGAACATGTCGACGTAGCAGAGCAACTCGCCATCGATCGCATCAAGCAACTCTTTGGGGCAGAGGCTGCCAATGTGCAACCCCATTGCGGCGCATCGGCCAATGAAGCCGTTTTTCTCGCATTCTTGAAGCCTGGTGACACCATCATGGGCATGAGTCTGGCGGAGGGTGGGCACTTGACCCACGGCATGCCGCTCAACATGAGTGGCAAGTGGTTCAACGTGGTCTCCTACGGGCTGGATGCCCGGGAAGCCATCGACTATGACGCCATGGAGCGCAAGGCCCATGAAACCAAGCCCAAACTCATCATTGCAGGTGCCTCTGCCTATTCATTGGCCATTGACTTCGCGCGTTTCGCCAAGGTGGCCAAAGACGTGGGCGCAATCTTTATGGTGGACATGGCGCACTACGCGGGCCTGATCGCAGCGGGGGTCTACCCCAACCCTGTGCCCTACGCCGACGTCGTGACATCCACCACGCACAAAAGTTTGCGCGGTCCTCGCGGTGGACTTATTTTGATGAAGGCTGCGCACGAAAAGGCGATCAACAGCGCCATCTTCCCCGGCCTGCAAGGCGGCCCCCTGATGCATGTGATTGCGGCCAAGGCGGTGGCGTTCAAAGAGGCACTGACCCCCGAGTTCAAAACCTACCAACAACAGGTGGTTCGCAACGCGAAAATCGTGGCTGAAACACTGACCGAACGTGGGCTGCGCATCGTGAGCGGAGGCACCGAAAGCCATGTGATGTTGGTGGACCTGCGCTCCAAGGGCATTACCGGCAAAGAGGCCGAAGCCGTTTTGGGTGCTGCGCACATGACCATCAACAAAAACGCCATCCCCAACGACCCCGAGAAGCCCATGGTGACCAGCGGCATACGCGTTGGCACCCCTGCGATGACGACGCGAGGCTTCAAAGACGCAGAGGCACGGGCAACCGCCCACCTGCTGGCAGATGTGCTGGATAACCCCCGCGATGAGGCGCACATTGCGGCAGTGCGGGAGAAAGTGCACGCACTCACGTCGCGCTTTCCTGTGTACAAGTAACGTCACCGTCGCTAGCCCATGAAGTGCCCGTTTTGCAGCCATTCCGACACCCAGGTGGTAGAGACGCGAATCGCTGAAGACGGGGACTTCATCCGGCGCAGACGCCAGTGTCACTCCTGCGAAAAACGGTTTACCACCTACGAGCGCCCCGACGTCAATTTCCCGACCATTGTCAAAAAAGATGGGCGTCGTATTGAGTTTGAACGTGCCAAGCTACTGGCGTCCATGAACTTGGCGCTGCGCAAAAGGCCGGTGAGTACCGAGCAGGTCGATGGAGCCATTGAGCGTATCGAAGAAAAGTTGCTCAACCTCGGCCTGCGCGAGGTGCCCAGCACCCGCATTGGCGAACTCGTAATGCGTGAGCTAAAGAAACTGGACAAGGTAGCCTATGTGCGCTTTGCCAGCGTCTACCGAAGCTTTGAAGACATTGATGAATTCAAAACACTGGTCGACGAAGTAAGCAAATAGACCCGCCTCTTCAGCCTGCATCCATGGTGCAGCCTGAGACTTCCTTCCAAGTGGTCAAGCCGGCATGACGAGCGGCACCCGTTGCACGCCATGCGCTCCGTACTGCGGAGTACAGTGATGCGAGCTGAACATCTCCGATGGATTGAAGGAGATTTTCCAATGACAATCGCAACTCCAACACTTTTTTTGCAGCATCGCCGCCCGCTGGACCATCGCGGGTTCTCCCTCATTGAGGTACTGGTGGCGATCATCATCTTGTCATTCGGTTTGTTGGGCATGGTCGGCCTGCAAGCTGCATCGCTCAAAGCCAACCGCGAAGCGCAATACCAGTCAACGGCGGTACGCATGGCGCGCGAACTCGGAGAGCTTATCCGTGGCAACAAAGTCGTCGCCGTAGCACGAACCACGGCAGATAACCCCTATCTCATTGCATTCAGCGCAACCAGCAAACTGCCCACGGCCAGCGTCAACTGTATTGCCCGGACCACCAACTGCAACAACGGCGCAAGCCCGGCAGCCAATCAAATACTGATGGCGCAATGGCAGGTGCGCGACTGGCTGTCGCGGATTCGAAGCGAATTGCCAGACGCCCAAGTCACCGTGTGTTTCGATAACGCCCCTTTTGATGGCAGTGGTCTCCCGCGTTGGGCCTGCAACGACGCTGCGGGGGCTGCGGATGTGATGTATGTCAAGATTGGGTGGACCAAGTCCGCGCTGAGAGGCGATGCCGTTGGTGCCCAAGCATTTGACCGCGCCACGACGCCCACTGTCGTGCTGCCAGTGTTGGCGGGTAGCACCACATGAAATCCGCAGCGCGTCATTCATCGACGGGTTTCACCCTCATTGAGTTATTGGTTGCCATGGCCTTGAGCCTGGTGGTTGCTATTGCAGCGGTCGCATCGCTGCTGATTGCTAAGCAGGGTTTTACCGCCGTCGACGCGACTTCCCAGCTTAGAGACAACGCGCGCTTTGCCAGTGACCTCCTGCAACGCGTGATCGTCCAAAGCGGCTATATGTCGGTGAACTACGCGGCCAACACGCGCGAGACAAGTTTTTCGGTCAATGCCACCGATGCCAACCCCGAGCCGCATATTTTTGGTGTGGACAGCGCAAACCTCAATCTCCCCGAAGCGGAAGACGCAGACGCAAACCCCACCGTGGACCCGCGCAGTAACTGCCAGCCGGCACTAGGCATTGCCTGCAACAACCTCAGTGACGTTTTGTTCATACGCTACCAAAGCAGCCCTGCGGCGATGGACGAGGCCAAGGCGGATGGCACCATGATTAACTGCGCGGGCATTCCGGAAACGGTGGTGCCTCAAAACAAAAACGATCGTGTGGTCAGTATTTTGCATATCACGAACAACGTTGCAGGGCCCGCATTGAGCTGCACTTACAAAAACGACAAAGGCGTCTGGACCACCCAACCCATGGTGGAAGGTGTGGACAGCTTTCAGGTCCTGTACGGAATCGACGGGTTTACCACCGGGTTCAATGTCCCCTTTACCGGTACCCAGGACGGAGTTCCCGACAAGTATGTGCGTGCATCAGACATGACCGTTGGCAATGACCTCACCTCGGTGGGTACCCGTGACAACTGGCGCCGGGTGAGGAGCGTGCGCATCGGCTTGGTGCTGCGAGGGGCAGAAAACTCGGCGTCCTTTGGGGGCGGCCTATTGGCGAAACTTTGCCCACTTGGGGTATTGGACGCCGCAGCCGCAGCGCAATGCGTGGATGAGTCTGGAGTGGAAAGACCTCCCCTGGGGGCGGAGTTTCCACCGAATAATTTGAATGTACAAAATGATGGTCGACTGCGCACAGTAACTACCTTCACGGTACATTTGCGAAATTTTCAGATCAACAATTAGCTTTTGGCGATGTTTACGCTCAGATTTTTTTCATGAAAAAATTAGTAGAAAGACATAGTTTTTCTGGAAATATGATTGCAAGGCGCCATACTGGCGCATCCTTGCTGGTTGTGCTGCTCATACTCCTGGTTGTCTCTATATTGGGTATTGGCGGTGCCCAAATTGCGCTCATGGGCGAACGTGCAGCCAGAAACGACCGAGATTATCAACTGGCATGGCAGTCTGCGGAGGCTGCATTGCTGGACGCTGAGTTCGATATTCGCGGCCCCGGAACATCCACACGAAAAGATTTGTTTGCAAACAATTCAATATCTGCATTTTCGGAAGGGTGTGGCGCCCATGACGCAGGCCCCAATCAAGGACTGTGCTTACCCGCAGAAACCGGAAAACCTGTTTGGCTTACGGTGGATTTTTTATCCAAAGACTCTCCCTCCGTCGAGTATGGAACATTTACCAACCGCGTTTTTGATGCGGGAGCAACCGGCATACGCTCCTCCAAAAAACCGCGGTATATCAT
>JARXAM010000079.1 GCA_029865845.1 Rhodoferax sp.
CACGCCGCCCCGGGCCCGCACCTCGTGCATATTGCTCTTGAGTTTTTCCAGCAGTGCATCGTTGGGCGCGACGGTAACGACCGGCATCTCGCTGGTCACCAAGGCCAAGGGGCCGTGCTTGAGTTCACCGGCGGCGTAGGCCTCGGCGTGGATGTAGGTGATTTCCTTGAGCTTGAGCGCCCCTTCCATGGCAATGGGGTAGTGCAGGCCACGGCCCAAGAAGAGGGCGTTTTCTTTTTTGGCAAAGTCTTCTGCCCATGCCATGACCTGGGGCTCCAAGGCCAGCACGGCTTGCAAGGCTGCGGGGAGGTGGCGCATGGCTTTGAGATGACGCGCTTCTTCGGCGTCGCTCAGGCGGCCTTTGGCTTGCGCCAGGCACAGCGTCAATAAAAACAAACCTGCCAGTTGGGTGGTGAACGCCTTGGTGGACGCGACACCGATTTCCACGCCCGCACGGGTCACGTACGCCAGACTGCACTCCCGCACCATGGCGCTGGTGGCCACGTTGCAGATGGTCAGCGTGTGCCGCATGCCCGAAGACTGGGCGTGGCGCAGCGCGGCCAGGGTGTCGGCGGTTTCGCCGCTTTGGGTGATGGTGACGACCAGCGTATTCGGGTTGGGCACCGAGTCGCGGTAGCGGTATTCGCTGGCCACCTCCACATTGCATGGAATTTTGGCCATGCTCTCGATCCAGTACTTGGCCGCGCAGCCGCTGTAGTAGCTGGTGCCGCATGCCAGTATGAGCACATTGTCGATTTGCTTGAAAACCCGCGCCGCATTGGCACCCGGTGCGTGGTTGGCTTGCTGGTCGAACAGCTCGGGGACGATGCCCTCCACGCCTTCGAGCGTGTCGGCAATCGCGCGGGGCTGCTCGAAAATTTCTTTCTGCATGTAGTGGCGGTAGGGCCCCAACTCGGCGGCTCCGCTATGGGCCAGCACGGTTTTGACAGGCCGCTGTGCGGGCGCAAGCGCTTTGTGCGCCTTGTCCACCAGCCAGTACTTGCCCAACTGCAAGTCGGCCACATCGCCCTCCTCGAGGTAGACGATCTGGTCCGTCACACCTGCCAGCGCCATAGCATCGCTGGCCAGAAAGTGTTCTTGCCCGTCTTTGCCCACGCCCAAAATCAGGGGCGAGCCCGCACGCGCGCCGACCAGCCGGTGCGGCTCGTCTTTGCAAAACACCGCAATCGCATAGGCACCGTGCAACTGCGCAATGGCGGCCTTGACCGCCTCGAACAGGTCGCCGTCGTAGATGCTGTCGATCAAGTGAGCGATGACTTCGGTATCGGTCTGGCTGTGAAACACATAGCCCTTGGCTTTCAGCGCCAAGCGCAATTCGTCGTGGTTTTCAATGATGCCGTTGTGGACCAGTGCGATCCGCCCGGGCTTGTGTTCGGCCTCCGCACCGGGGCCGTGACTGAAATGCGGGTGGGCGTTATGCACCACTGGCGCGCCATGCGTGGCCCAGCGGGTGTGGGCAATGCCCAGGTGGCCTTGCACGCCGCCTGCGGCCACCTGCTCTATCAATTCCGCCACCCGCGAGGTGCTGCGGGCGCGGCGCAAGCCGTGAAACGGTGCGGCACCATGCGAGGCATCGTCTTGGGCATACACCGCCACACCACAAGAGTCATACCCCCGGTACTCCAGCCGCTCCAGACCCTGGACCAACACCGGAACAATGTTGCGGGTCGATACCGCGCCGACGATGCCACACATAGACAAGCTCCCAATCAAACGATGGGGCTATGGTAGAACTTTTACTAGAAATAACTGATTATTTGTGCCAACTATTTGATCGAAAATTTCACCAACCATCCATATTGGAATATTATTCCAATGTGGATATTAATGTGAAACAAATACATCTTGATGCGACAGACCTCCAACTACTGGCACAGTTGCAAACCGACGCTAGCCTGAGCAACCAAGCCTTGGCAGACCGGGTGCACACCTCGCCGCCCACCTGCCTGCGTAGGGTCAAGCGCCTGCATGAATCGGGCTTGATTGAAAGGCAAGTGGCCATCCTCAACCCCCAACGGGTGGCGCAAGTGACCGGCCACGGGCTGACGGCGGTGGTCGAAATCACCCTAGACCGGCAGGACACCCGTGCACTGGAAGCCTTTGAGGCGCGGGTAGCGGGCGAGTTTGCGGTGCAACAGTGCTACCGCGTGTCCCCAGGGCCGGACTTTTGCTTGGTGGTGCACACCAAAGACATGCCAAGCTACCTCGCCCTGAGCCAGCGACTGTTCACCAGCGACAGCAACGTGCGCAACGTCAAGGCGTTTTTCAGCGTCAAACGCAGCAAATTCGGCGCAGAACTTCCACTGGCTTAAGGGGCGGCCTGCAGGCCACTGCAAGCGGCCTGCGCGTCGGCCAGCATGAGGGCCGTTTGCTCGGTCACGTAATCCAAAAACACGCGGGTGCGGCGCGGCAGGTACTGGCGGCTGGGCAGCGCGGCATACAGGTGAACCTGCCCGCAGACCCACGGAGCCATGACCCGAACCAACTCTCCGCTGGCCAAAAATGGCCCTACCAGTTCGACCGTGCAGGGCGTGATGCCCACGCCGTCCAGGGTGGCGGCGATCAAGGTCTCAATGTGGTTGGAGCTGATGACCGGGGCAAGGTCCAAGTCCACCGCTTCTTGGGGGTTGCGCTCATTGCGCAAGTGCCACCGCCTGTAGCGGGCAATGCCACCCTTGAGCTCCAGACAATCATGCGCCTGCAAATCAGCGGGGAGCTGGGGGGTGCCCTTGCGTTGCAAGTAGGCTGGCGCGGCCACCAGAATGCCTTGGGTGGTGGCGATTTTCCTGGCCACGATGGTGCCGTCATACGCTTCGTCGGCGGCAAACAGAGTCACATCGTGCGCCTCGACCGAGGGCTCGTCAAAAGACTCCACCTGGATGTGCAAAGAAATCTTCGGGTATTGCGCCCGAAACCCCGCCAGCAGGGGTGCCAACAGGTAGGTCGCCAATACCGGCGTGGCCAGCACATGCAAATCCCCCGCAAGCTCTTGGGTGTGCAGGTGGGCCAGTGCGTCCGCCTCGTCGATGTCTTGCAAGATGGCGCGCACCCGGGCCAGATAGGCTTCGCCCGCTTCGCTCAACGACACTTTGCGGGTTGAGCGGTGGAGCAAGCGGGTTCCCAAATGCTCTTCCAAATCCGCCACCAAGCGCGTCACGACGGCGGGTGACATGTCCAGGGCGCGGGCGGCAGCGGCAAACCCGCCCTCGTCAATGACGCGTTGAAACACCCGCATGGATTGCAATCGGTCCATAGGACGCTCCTCGTACGTGGCAACAGGCCTATTGTTTCCAAATCAGCAACGCTGAAGTTCTTTATTGGTTGTTTATCTTTATTTTCAGAAATTTTACAGTACACCCCATCGACGAGACGTTCACACAACATGCGCCCCATCGATGCTGTACGAACGGACTCACCCCGCCACAGCAAACCCACAACCCTGAAAGGAACTTCACCATGAACAAGACTACTTTTGCTGCTATCGCTCTCACACTCGGTGCTTTGTGGAGCGGCCATGCCTTGGCAGCGGACACCGCCCCGGATGCCAAAGCCACGGACAAGGCTGCCGTTACCGCCCAAGCCGCGGGCAGCAATGCCACCCGCGCTGCGGACCCCTATGCGGAGCTGGACAAAATCAAAAAGTGGTAAGTGGCGCCACGGCCCCAAGGCCGTGTTCGCGCCCGACGCCAGCCCGGCCCAGCCGGGCTATTTTTTTGCCGGTGCAAAGGTCAGTGTGGCCAGCGCGCCGCCACTGTCTTGCGGTGCGAGGTGGATGGTCGCCCCCATTTTGGCCAGCACCCGCCGGGCAGTGAGCAAGCCCATACCCAGGCCGGGAAACTGTTTGGCAGAATGCAAGCGGCCAAACACCGTGAACAGCTTGTCCTGCATGGCGGGGTTGAAACCGGCCCCGTTGTCTTCCACCCGCAATTGCACGGTCCCTTGCGGCGTGGCATGGGCGGACACGCCAATGCGCGGTGCCGCCACAGCGGCGCTGAACTTGTAGGCATTGCCCAGCACCTGCGCCAAGGCTTGGCCCAGCAGCGCCGCATCGCCCTGCACCAACAAGGATGCGGGCACATCCGCCGTGACATGGACCGGACGATCTGCCCCGGCGGCCTGCACGTCTTGGACACACGCCGCCACCAGCGGTGCCAACGCCACCGGCTCGGACACCACGGGCACTGCTGCCAGGCGCGACAACGCGGTCAAGGCATCGAGCAACACCCCCATGTGCTCGGCAGAGGTGGTGATGGTGCGCAAAAAGTCGGCACATTCGCCGCTGAGTTGGGCACCCGCCTCTTCCTCTAGCAAACGCGCAAACGACACCAAATGCCGCAGCGGTGCCCGCAGGTCGTGCGACACGGCGTAGGTGAATGCCTGTAACTCTGCGCGGCTGGCCGCGAGCTCCGCTTCCAGTTGCTGGACTCGCTGCTGTACATCGCGCTCGCTGCTGTGCATGCTGACCCCTTACGTTTTGGTTTGCTTGGCCGGGCGGCTCCAGTTAGCAATGCTGACCTGCTTGCCACGGGCCACGCTCAAGGCACCAGCAGGCGTGCTTTTGGTAATGGTGGAGCCGCCGCCAATCGTGCCACCAGCACCCAGGGTGAGCGGGGCTACCAGCACGCAGTTGCTGCCCACATGCACATCGTCTTCAATGACCGTGCGGTGTTTGTTCGCGCCATCGTAGTTGGCGGTAATGCTGCCTGCCCCGTAGTTGACCCGTTCGCCCACGGTGGCATCGCCCAAATAGGCCAGGTGGTTGGCTTTGGCACCGGCTGCAAGTGTGGAGTTTTTTACCTCCACAAAGTTGCCAATGTGCACCTCCGCCCCGAGTTGGGCACCGGGACGCAAGCGGGCAAAGGGTCCGATCAAGGCACCCGTACCCACTGTCACCCCCAGCTTTTCGCCATCGATATGGGTAAAGGGGTGGATCACTGCGCCCGCTTCGATCACGCAGTTGGCGATCACACAGTGCGCGCCAATCGACACGCCCTCGCCCAGACTTACCTGGCCCGAGAACACGCAGTTCACATCGATGCTGACGTCGTGCGCGCACAAGAGGTCGCCGCGCACATCGATGCGGCCGGGGTCGGCCAGGCGCACCCCCTCTTCCATCAAGCGGTGGGCTTGCTGCAACTGGTAGGCGCGCTCCAGTTCGGCCAACTGCGCGGGGCTGTTCACTCCGGCGACTTGCACCGCGTCCGCTATCTTGTGACCCACCACCGCCACGCCATCGGCCACGGCGAACTTGACCACATCGGTCAGGTAGTACTCCTGCTGGGCGTTGTGGTTATCCACGCGTGCCAACCACGCTTTGAGATGCGCCGCTGGCACCGCCATGATGCCGCTGTAAATCTCGGTGATGGCACGCTGCGCCTCGGTAGCATCCTTGTGCTCCACAATGGCCTGCACCGCCCCGTCGGCACGCCGCACGATGCGGCCATAACCGGCAGGGTTGGCCTGCTCCAGGGTCAGCAGGGCCAACTTGTTGCCGCCACAGGCCTGGATGAGCTCGAACAAGGTGTCCCCTTGGGTCAACGGCACGTCGCCCGACAGCACCACCACCACGCCGTCATCGGACAGCACCGGTGCCGCTTGCTGCACTGCGTGACCGGTGCCGAGCTGCGGCTCTTGGCGCACAAAGTCCAGGGCAAATCCGGCATGGGGTCCGGCGAACGCGGCGCACCCCGCTTCAACCTCGGCGGCACCATGGCCGGTGACCACC
>JARXAM010000030.1 GCA_029865845.1 Rhodoferax sp.
GAGTGGTCGATGAAACAACTACGCAGAACACCGGCGTACACCACCCGGTGGGATGACATGCCAGTGGCGAGGGCTTGAGAGATGACAGAAGCAAGTACAGAAGTCAGCAAAGACAACGGCAAAGACACCCACAAGCTGCGCAGTGCCAAGCACATTGCAGTCGTCAATGGCATAGGACTTAAGAAGGTACATGCCAAACGACTCAGAGACATGTACCGCTCTGCAGGATGGCCTTGCTTGGATGTCTTGGAGATCGAACTCTTGGCTGCCGGTCTACTTGAGCGACTCCTGGAAGAGGGTGGTCATGAACGCATGCGAGTAACTGACGCAGGTATCCAATTCCTCGCACAGGCAGCCACCTCCAATCGACAAGCCAGGGATCCCCACGAAGCGCTCGTAGAAAAGGTCGCGCACGAAATGCTCAAGGAAGGTCGGCTGGTATGGACCAATCTGAGTCTCAGAGCCAAGGTCACTTTGCAGGAAGAAGAGCAGGGCAGTTGGCGCTACTGCATGCCGGATGTGTTCTCCATACGGAATTCATCAGTCCAGGCCTATCTCGAGCCAGTCGTGCATGAGATCAAAGTGAACAGAGCGGACTTGCTGGGAGATCTCAAACGACCTGAAAAACGAGCTGCTTATCTGGAGCTGGGAGGGCAGTGCTGGTATGTGTTGGGACGAGATGCCAAAGACAGACCCATCGCTGAACCGGAAGAGATTCCTGTCGAGTGCGGCGTGATCCAGCGGGTTCAGGACAGGCTAGAGATCTTGAGAGTGGCACCAAAGAAGCAGTTCAATCACTTGCCGTTCGCTGTGTGGATGAACTTGGCCAAAGCTACGCCGTTGCGGAGGTCGGACGCGGAGCCGTACCAAGTGATGCATTGAGCGACTATTAGCCGGGCGTGTCTTTCCATGAATCAAAGTATCACAACCAAACAACCGCTTTGGGCCAGTAGCGGTCCTTTGCGGGTGACTGCTTTGGAGTTGTGCGATCCAAGCTGAAACTTCGCTAGTTCAGCTGGACAGAGAGTCCGAGCTGGGCTGGAAACGGTCTTTCAAATGCGAAATTGCATAGCACTCTTTCGACCCAAAGCTGTAGTACGGAACATCTAAGTCAACGCTCTAAGGCAGCAGGTCAATTGAAAGCATCTGCTATCTGCTCTCTTGCATGGATCCCTGAGAAAGCAGCCATTTTCAGACGGGCTTCCGTGCTGAAAACATTGTCTGGAAATAGCAATCCCTGAGCGGTCAAAATATGAAAGAAAATTTGACAACTGAGAGTGAACTTGAGAGAGGCTTAGCTTGTTCGTTTGCCATGATCCATGTCATTTTTAAAGTCTGTGCCGACAGTACCCGAGGTTTTTGAATTCTCATGTGACCGTGCCGAGTTCCGCACGGTGACTGATCATCCAGGGGTCGAGTTGTACCGAGCCAGCATCGTGCGCCATGCATTTGAGCCTCACACGCATGAAGCTTTCGGATTCGGTGTGATTGAGCAGGGGGTAGAGCGATTTCGCTACCGTGGTATTGAGCACCTTGCCGCGCCGGACGCCATTATTCTGATGAACCCCGACGTTTTGCACACCGGTCGCGCGGAAAGCCAAGAGGGCTGGCAGTACCGCATGCTCTATATTGAGCCAGATGCTCTGCGCGATGTCGCGGGTGAAGATGGATGGTGGTTTTCCGATGCCGTTATCCATGCCGACCAATCCCGTGCGCGGCTCATCTCACATTTGCTGCAGGCCATGTGGCAAACGCAGGACTCCCTGGAATTTGACTGCCACATCTCGGAGTTTGTCGGCATGCTGCGCCCCTTCGCCAGCAACTGCAACGATCGAACACCTGAGGGTGCAGCGAGATTTGCGCCTGTGATCGACTACATGCATGCGAATTTGGATGCCTCCATTTCCTTGGAGGACTTGGCGGGCGTGGCTGGCTTGAGTCGATTCCACTTTCTGCGGCAGTTTCAGACGCAATACCACTCCACGCCACACCAAATGTTGATGGCGATCCGGCTGTACACCGCTAAATGCCTGTTGGCTAAGGGGCTAGCCCCTGCATTGGTGGCCGCAGCGGTTGGCCTGACAGACCAGGCGCATTTGACACGAGCTTTTGTGCGTCGGTACGGTGTGCCACCAGCCCGCTACCAGCGGCAGGTTAGAACATAAAGACAGGCCCTAAACCGCAATTTGGTACAAGACTTGCGCAAGAGTCGGGGGCACACTCTCTGTCATCTTGAGGGAGTACGCGATGTTGGCAGGAGTGGGGTTCGCGCTGGCTGCGGGCTTGATGTGGGGACTGGTGTTTGTAGGGCCGCTAATGTTGCCTGAATATCCAGTAGCTTGGCAAGTGGTCGGGCGCTACTTGGCTTTCGGCATGCTGGCGGTCCCATTGGCCTGGATGGACCGCAACGAACTGAGACAACTGTCTCGAGCTGATTGGCTGGAGGCATTCAAACTCACTCTCATCGGCAACTTCCTCTATTACATGTGTTTGGCCAGTGCCATCAAGCGCGCTGGCGCTCCGCTGCCCACCATGGTGATTGGTACCTTGCCAGTGGTGATCTCCATCTCTGCCAACATACTCAATCGCAAACGTGATGGAGTGTTGCCATGGCATCAACTTGTGCCATGTATCGCAGTCATCTTATTGGGAATAGGACTGGTCAACCACGTTGAAATGTCGGCAGTTATGGGTGCGACGCAATCCGATTTTTCTACGTATTTGACTGGAGCTGCATTGGCCCTGTGTGCTGTGGTCTGTTGGACCTGGTATCCATTGCGCAATGCCGCTTGGTTACGACAACACGCAGACCGCAGCCCGCGGGTGTGGGCCACAGCACAAGGCTTCGCGACCCTGCCGGTCGCGTTGATTGGATTCTTGCTGTTAGCGCTTGCGCCTGCTACCACCGACCAAGATTTTCCAAAGCCTTTCGGCCCCCGTCCCATTGCGTTCATCGGCCTGATGTTGGCCATTGGTTTCTTTGCATCCTGGTTGGGCACCCGTTGCTGGAATGAGGCCAGCCAGCGACTACCCACGGCATTGGCTGGGCAATTGATCGTGTTTGAAACCTTGGCTGCGCTGGCATATGCCTTCTTGCTTCGGGGGGCCTTGCCGCATGCATTGACATTGGCGGGTATCGCTCTGCTGATCCTGGGAGTAGTGGCTGCGCTTCGTATCCAACCCAGCAAAGCCGCTGTAACCAACCCGCCAGCACAAGGTTGAGAGGTTGTTATTCATTTGTGAGAATTGGCTTATTTGGAGGACAAGATGCAGATGTTGGATCTATTAAGTAAAGTCACTGCTGCCAGCGGCTTTACCCACGCATCAGGCGTGGAGGTGGTTGCCGCAGAGGTTGGGCAAGTTACCTTGGACCTGCCCAAGAAGCGTGAGCTATTGCAGTTCAGCGGGTTTTTCCACGGCGGAGTGATCGCGGGCCTTGCCGACCACAGCGCGGGCGCGGCAGCAACCACTACGCTGGCCCCTGGGAAAGTTGCAGTGACAGTGGACTTGCATATCAACTATTTGGCGCCTGCTAACGGGGAAAAATTAACTGCCATCGCAAAATGTGTCCAGTCGGGAAGTACGTTGTGCGTAGTCACTGTCACCGTATCAACCACGAGCGGTACCGAGACTTCTGTTTGTGCCATTGCTAGCGTTACGCTCCGAGTGGTTGACATGCCCCGCATGCCCTAAATGGCATTTACCATTTATCAAATCATCTGGGAATACAAATGTTCCGTCTGCGCCTGACAAGGCTCCTCATCCTCTGGTTGTTCTCAAAACCAAGCAAGTTTCTCGATACGCATGAACTCAAGCTGATCGCTTGGCCGTTGCTTGATGTGGACATAAGCCGCATGATGGCGCATGCCTTTACCCGCGCGTTTGCGCTGGGCCGATACCAAGTGATGTTTGGTTCAGAGTTTCGCAGAATCGCTATCAAGCGGAAGTGGTTCCCCATGACCATTGCAGAGATGTCGACGCTCTCAAAACCGGTCTTCATGTTTGAGCGATTTTCGGTCACGTCGCAAATCGTTTGTTGGACGGACCGACGCATCTACGCGGAGCAGAAAATTGTTGTGCGGGGAGAAGTTCGTGCACGCTGCATTGTGGAAGGCTTGCCGTTCAGTCCGCGTGGCAAGCTCACCCCAGCGCAAATGTTTGATGCGCTTGCACTACACATCGAAAGTCCCCCTATTCCTGTTGACATTGCACTTTGGATTGAAGGCCGCGAACCTGTTGCGGCGAATCAAAAGCACTAAACAGTGTTTCGACTCTCTTGAGGGCGCAAGGGAATTCCGATATTGCGGCATTTCAGCCGGTCACTCAAAGGCTTTTTGGCCCACTTCTGAATGACCGGTATCTGGAATCAAATGTGAATCCTTCAACTTCCGCTTTGGGTCGACAGCGGTCAGCTGAGCCCCCCAAACTTTCAACTCAGCACCTCGCGGAATGCCACTCAAAGAGATAAAGAGACCGCGTTAAATCACGCCGTCAAACATCATCACGCTGACCAAGTCGCCCACGGCCACGTTGCCCTGCTCATGACCCAGCACGATGAGGCCGTTGGCCTGCACCATGGAGCTGAGCACGCCAGAGCCTTGGTTGCCGGTGGTGCGCACTTGCAGCTGCCCGTCTTGGGCCACGGTGACAATGCCGCGCTGGTATTCGGTGCGGCCGGCTTTCTTACGCATGGGCTCCTGGCTGTGGGCCTGCAACAAGGGCAGCGGCTTTGGCGTAGACCCCATCATCTTGAGCAGTGCGGGGCGCACCAGCGAAAGAAAAGTCACCATCACCGCCACCGGGTTGCCCGGCAGGCCGAACAGCACGGTGGTGCCGATGCGGCCCAGGGCAAAGGGCCGGCCGGGCCGCATGGCGATGCGCCAGAAAGCTACATCGCCCAGCTTGGCCATCATGCCCTTGGTGAAGTCAGCCTCGCCCACACTCACGCCACCGCTGCTGATGATCACATCGGCCTGTGCTGCCGCGCTGCGGAAGGCAGCTTCGAGCGCCACCGGTTCGTCGCGCACCACGCCCAGCTCGATCACTT
>JARXAM010000033.1 GCA_029865845.1 Rhodoferax sp.
GAAGGTTTCCTTGGACGCAGTTAACAAATCATCGATTTGTCCTGCCTTGCTACGAATAACATCGTGAATCACGCGTACTTCATAGTTGGGCTGCTTGTAAGCGGCGGTAATACCCCACGCCTGTCCTGTCTCAACAATGCCGTTCAGTGCAGGGCCCTCTACCTTATCCAAGGTCGCACCCGCATTTACCTGGGCAGCAAATTCAAAGCCATTGAAGTTTGGAGACTCATAGCGCAGTCCGTTAGGCAGGCGCGGCCCATTTCGGAAACTGGTGAATGTAGATGCTGAGTAATCTTCCAACATGAAGGGGTCAAATCCCCAGATGTAGTTATTGATAAAGCTGCCATTACCAATTCTCACCATACCCCACTCTTTATTTTTCAACGCCAGCCACGACCCACGCTGCCACATCCGGCCTCCGTTCCACACCCCCGACTGAGATCCAAAGCCCTGCTCCAGCCAGAACTGCGCCTCCGTACCCTCTCCAAGGTCAGCCTGCCCTTTCACCCCAAAAATGCTGGTGCCAAACTGCTGCCCCACAAGGGTTTGGTCAACTTTGGTCTTTCCGCCATTGGTTGCCACATCGGACAGGTATTCAACGCCACCCACCAAGCGACCCCACACAGCAATGCTCTTTGTGTCGTCGATTTTGATCGTTGCATCGGCAAATGCCGCACCGCAAGTCAACCCCATAACGACAGCAACCAGTTTTTTTCCACGCATGAATGCTCCTTTTGACAATGATTTTACACACCAACGCCACCCATTGGGTAAACGTTTAACCATTGTATCAACCGATTTTTCGCTGAAAACAAGGGGTTTTCCCTAGTACGCGTATTCTAGTTGTTCGATTTTAACAATTATTTGTTGAATGCTGTATTTTGTTAGTAAACGTTTACCCGTATGCTGGCGAAAAGGCTGAGCCTGCATGCAAGCACAAGCACAGACCGCACACCCACATCGCCCTTCTCTCACCGGCGCACAGTCACGGTAGGGCTGTCTACGAGTTTGAGCGTGAGCGTGGTGGCCCCACAATCGGCATACCTTCTTGGTAGAAAATTCCCTGCTGTTCCCACGCCCACCACCTTTCCTGCCACGCCCCCCCTCAATGACCTCTGTCTTCAACTTCACCTTTGTGCCCTGGTTCCGTTCGGTTGCGCCCTACATCCATAAATTCCGCAACCAAACCTTTGTCGTGGGCATCGCCGGTGAAGCGATTGCAGCGGGCAAACTACCGCACCTCGCACAAGATTTAGCGATGATCCAGAGCATGGGCGTGCAGATCGTGCTGGTGCACGGCTTTCGCCCGCAGGTCAACGAACAGCTCAAAGCCAAAGGCCATGCACCTCGCTACAGCCATGGCATCCGCATCACAGACGAGGTAGCGCTGGACTGCGCCCAAGAAGCCGCCGGACAACTGCGCTATGAGATTGAGGCGGCCTTTAGCCAAGGCCTGCCCAATACGCCCATGGCGGACTCCACCGTACGGGTGATATCAGGCAATTTCATCACCGCGCGCCCGGTAGGCATCGTCGACGGCGTGGATTTTCAGCACAGCGGCCTGGTGCGCAAAGTAGACATTGCCGGCATCACCAAAACGCTGGACATGGGTGCCATGGTGCTGCTATCTCCCTTTGGCTTTTCGCCAACGGGGGAAGCATTTAACCTGGCAATGGAAGAGGTGGCAACCAGCGTGGCCACGGCGCTGCAAGCGGACAAGCTGATTTTTTTGACCGAAGTGCCAGGTATCCGCATGGACCCGATGCAGCCTGTCAGCGACGACAACCCCATCGACACCGAGTTACCGCTGGCTGCCGCAGAGCGGCTGCTGCGGGAGTTGCCCACTGCCAATCTCCCTACCGACACCGCTTTTTACCTGCAACACTGCGTCAAAGCCTGCAAGGGTGGTGTGGAGCGCAGCCACATCATTCCGTTTTCAGTGGACGGCGCCATCTTGCTGGAGGTGTATGTGCACGATGGCATTGGCACCATGGTGGTGGACGAAAAGCTCGAAGAGTTGCGAGAGGCCACGGACGACGATGTGGGCGGCATCCTGCAACTGATCGAACCTTTTGAAAAAGATGGCTCATTGGTCAAGCGCAGCCGCACAGAAATTGAGCGCGATGCGGGCAACTACACCATCATTGAGCACGACGGCGTCATCTTTGCGTGTGCAGCGCTGTATCCCTATCCGGAGGCCAAGACAGCCGAAATGGCAGCGCTGACCGTATCGCCTGAGGTGCAAGGCCAAGGCGACGGAGAACGCGTACTCAAGCGGATTGAGCAACGGGCCAAAGCGGCCGGCCTGGACAGCATTTTTGTGCTGACCACGCGCACCATGCATTGGTTCATCAAGCGGGGGTTTGTGCAGGTCGACCCCGACTGGCTGCCCGAGGCCCGCAAGCGTAAGTACAACTGGGACCGAAAAAGCCAGGTCTTGGTAAAAAAACTGGGCTGAATGACACCCCGGCCTGGTTGGCCGGGACCGCCCTCACTGCGTGCGCGCCTTGCGCCAGAGCATCACGATGCCAAAGGCGGCAAAGCCACAAAAACACACAAACGACCAATTGGCGATAGTGCCGCCCAAAAACGTCCAGTCCACCTTGGAGCAGTCGCCGCCCCCACGAAAAATCATGGGCAGGGCGCGGTTCAGGGGGAAGGTCTCGATCATGCCGTACAGGTCGCGCCCGCACGACACCACTTCGGGCGGATACCACTGTAGCCAGCTCTGGCGAGCGGCCACATAGGCCCCCGCAAGCGCGACCACCGCCAAGATTGCCGCCCCCGCCAGATGCACACCCCGGCGGCGGCCGGCAGCAGCAAGGGCAGCACAGAGGGCGACCAGTGCCAAGGCGTAGCGCTGCACGATGCACATGGGGCAAGGCTCCAGGCCCACCACATGCTGCAGGTACAGGCCAAACAATAGCAACGCGACACAAAGCAACGCAACAATGCCAAAGGCGCGGCGCGGCGCCCTGTCCATCCATTCGAAAATAAGAGTCAAGATCGAGTCCTTCTGGGTTGAATCACCCCTGCAACGCCCGTGTCGGGTGCAGGTACCGAAGCGGGCATCTTAGGGGCAGACGCGTACCCCCCGTGTGGTGCGGGTGAGTCCAAAGCGAATAAGATTCCGCCTTTCGTTTTTACACCATCGATAAGGGTTCCCCATGGCACGCACCGTTAACTGTATCAAGCTGGGCAAAGAGGCAGAAGGCCTGGACTTTGCGCCCTACCCCGGTGAATTGGGTAAGCGCATTTGGGAAAGCGTCAGCAAAGAAGCCTGGGCCGCCTGGCTCAAGCACCAGACCATGCTGGTGAACGAAAACCGCCTCAACCTGGCCGATGCACGGGCCCGCCAATACCTGGCGCGCCAGATGGAAAACCACTTCTTTGGCGACGGTGCCGACGCGGCACAGGGCTACGTGCCACCCAGCGCGTGACATGCAGATAACGGAGCCAGTTCCCCCGCTGGCTCAGGCCGCAGCGCTGCTTCGCGCCAGTGACCTGCCCGCTGCATGGGCCGGTCGCACGGCATGGACTATTCTGGACACCCACTTTGGCGCCGGTGAGCGCTTTTTGGCCACCTGGCAAGCCTGGCGTGCCGACCCCCAGCGCCCCCGCATGCTGCACTACGTCGGGCACATCAGTGCCCAAGACTATGGCCACCATTTCCACACGCCACCGGCCCCAGATGCGCAGGACCACTACGCGCTGTACCGCGCCTGCGCAGACCGGTCCGAAGGCGTTCACCGGCTGCTGCTGGACAGCGGGCAAGTGTCCCTGACCTTGTGTATCGGCGACAGCAAGGCCTTGTTCGCGGACCACCGGCTGCTCGCGCACACCCTCTGGGTAGAGACCGAGCCACCGCAGTGGGACCGATGGACCGCCAGAGCCCTGGCCCGGCTGTGCATGCGTGGGGCCACGCTGCTCGCCCAGTTGCCTGCCGACGCCGAGCCCGCATGGCTGCGCGAAGCAGGTTTTGTAGACCTGGGCACGGCGGCCAACGGCGCCTGGCGTTGCACCTTCAACCCCGCGTGGCCACTGGGCTCCAAAGAACCGCCCTGCCCGGAACCCGCAGGGGCCCCCGCACTGCACTGCTGTGTGATCGGTGCTGGCATTTCGGGTGCCAGCGTCGCGTACGCCATGGCACGCCGGGGCTGGCGGGTGACCGTGCTGGACCGTGCTGCGCATGCCGCCGCCGGGGCCTCGGGGCTTCCTGCGGGTTTGGTGGTGCCCCATGTGTCTGCAGACGACAGCCCGCGCTCCCGCTTGTCGCGGGTGGGCTCCCGATTGATGCTGCAGCATGCCGCCGCCCTGCTCGCACATGGCACCGAGTGGGCGTTGAGCGGCGTGCACGAACATCGGTTCAACGATGGACCCGACCGCCTGCACAGGTACGCAGGGTGGATCCGGCCAGCGGCTTTGGTGCAAGCCTGGCTAAGGCATGCGCGCATCACGACGCGGTACGGAACGGCCGTGCAAGGCTTTGCACGCGATGGTTCGTCATGGTCCGTCTTCCAGGGACCGGCAAGGTCGGCACTGACCGCAGATGTGGTGGTGCTGGCCAATGCTTATGGCGCACGAGAGTTGTTGTGCGCGCACGACCTCCAAGCCCACCGTACCCCTACCCTGCCCCTCACCCTGGCGGACCTGCAAGCGGTGCACGGCACCGCCAGTGTGGGCACGTTAGCGGCTGACAGCCCACTGATGCCAGCGGGCATGGCGCACAACGGCCATGGGTGCTTTATCACGGTGGGAGGCGAGCGCGACGCTGGTTTTTGGTTGGCAGGCTCCACCTTTGAGCCCGACCCGCAGCCCACAGCCGCCACATGGACCAGCCATCGCCTGGCACCTCTTGGTGTGCAACACGCTGAAAACCTGGCACGGCTGCAAGCGCTGGTGCCGGCTGCAGCCCACGCGGTGGCAGCCCAATTCGACGGCGCAGGACCACATAGTTGGTCAGGCACCCGCTGCGTGACGCATGACCGTCTGCCGCTGTGCGGCCCGGTAGACGCTCAAGGAGCGAACGGTCTGTGGATGCATGTGGGCATGGGGGCACGAGGACTGACGTTTTCAGCCCTCGGTGCAGAGCTGCTAGCGGCCCGCATCCATGCCGAACCCTGGCCGGTGGAGACCACACTCGCCCGCTCTATCGATTCACAGCGCCTACGCAAACGACGCGCGAAGCGCGAGCCGGAAAGCGACTCCACCTAGGGGCAGCCCGCACGACCCTGCCCCACCGCGCAAAGCCGGGCTCAGCGCTCTTTGGAGTAAGGGCGCCCCAAGGCATGGGGTGCCACCGCCTTGCCGATAAAGCCAGCCAGCAACACCACAGTTAACACATAAGGCACTGCCTGGATCAACTGCACAGGTACCTCGCCCACACCGTGGATATGCACCCCCTGCAGGCGAATGGCAGCGGCATCCAAAAAGCCAAACAACAAACACGCCCAAAATGCGCCCACCGGATGCCAGCGTCCAAAAATCAGCGCAGCCAGGGCCATAAATCCGCGTCCGGCCGTCATGTTGGCCGAAAAATTGGCACTTTGGGCCAGCACGAGATAGCCGCCCGCAAGTCCGCACAAAACCCCGTTGATCGTCAATGCTGCATAGCGAAGTCGCGTCACCGACAGGCCAGCGGCATCCACCATGTGGGGGTTCTCGCCCACCGCACGCAGGCGCAAGCCAAAACGGGTGCGAAACAACACCCACCAACACGCAGGAACCAGCGCCACTGTGAGGTACACCAACAGGTTGTGGCTCAACAGGCCTTCGCCCACCACGCGCCCCACCAGGGGAATGCTGTCCAAAGCCTCTTGCATCCCCGGAAACAGCGCCTTAATGCGCACCTCAGCACTCACGGGCGGCGTCTGACCACCCTGTGCAAACCAGGCAATGCCCAGCACCACCGTCATGCCGGCGGCGATGATGTTGATAGCCACGCCAGACACCACTTGGTCCCCCTTGTGGCTGACGCAGGCCAGGCCGTGCATCCATGACAACGCCACCGCCACCAGCACCCCCACGCCCAGCGCCACACCGGTGGACTGGTAGGTGGCACCCGCCGCCCCGGCCGCAAATGCGGCAAACAACATCTTGCCCTCCAAGCCAATGTCCACCACGCCCGCACGCTCGGAAAACATGCCCGCCAGGGCGCACAAGATCAGCGGCGTAGACACCCGCAAGGTAGAGGCCAGCATGGCCGCAAACAATGCCTCATCCATGGCGCACCCCCGACTTCACGACCAAGGCCGATAGGGTGGCCAACACCCTGGCCAACACTGGCGCAATGACGTACACCATGGCCCCGGAAAACAACACGATAAAGCCCTGCAGCATCACCACCATCTCCCGGCTAAAGCCCGGAACTTCAAACGCCACTTCCGCCCCCCCCTGGAACAGCGCCCCGAACAGCACGCTGGCAAATAGGATTCCCACGGGATGGTTGCGCCCCATCAGGGCCACAGCGATGCCGGTGAAGCCAGCGCCACTGACAAACTCCAACAGCAGCTTGCCATTCACCCCGGCAATTTCATTCATGCCCACCATGCCCGCCAAGGCACCCGAGAGGGCCATGGCGATCACGATCTGGTGGCGCACGTGGATGCCCGCATACTGCGCCGCACTCGGGCTGGAGCCCACCGCACGCAAGCGATAGCCTGCGCGGGTGCGCCACAAAAACAGGTACACGCCCACCGAGGCCAGCAGCGCCAGGATCAGACTCACGTTGAGCGGCGAGGCATCCCACTCCACACCCACGACAGCCAAGGCATCGCGCATGGACGGCAGCTTGGCAGAAGCGGCAAATGCCGCCGTCTCCACCGCCATCGAGCCCGGCGGACGCAACACGTTGACCAGCAAATACACCAACAAGCTGCTCGCAATGAAGTTGAACATGATGGTCGTAATCACCACATGGCTGCCACGGTAGGCTTGCAAATACGCGGGCACCGCGGCCCACACGGCGCCAAACACCGCCCCACTCACCAACATCAGCGGCAACATGGCCCAGCCTGGCAGGCTGCTAGACAGCCACAAGGCGACCAAGCCGGTACCCAAGCCGCCCAAAATGGCCTGCCCCTCCCCCCCGATGTTGAACAGGCCGCCATGGAATGCCACCGCCACCGCCAGCCCGGTGAAGATAAAGGTGGTCGCGTAGTACAGGGTGTAGCTGATGCCGCGCTGGCTGCCGAATGCGCCATGGACCAGAACGGAGAGCACCTCCACAGGGTCTTGCCCGACCAGTGCCACCACCCCCGCCGCTGCCAGCAGGGCCACGGCAAGACATACCACTGGCAACAGCACCAAATCTGCCCAACGTGGCAGGGGGACATGGGCGTTCATTGCGGGCCTCCCGTCATCAACAGGCCTATGCCTGCTTCCGTGCAATCTTCAATGGCCAACTCCCCTGTTACACGCCCTTGGTTCATCACCATCACCCTGTCTGCCAGCGCCAAAATTTCATCCAGTTCGCTCGATACCACCAGCACCGCACAGCCGGCATCGCGCATGGCCCTTAGCTGGGCATATATGAACTCGATGGCTCCAATGTCTACCCCGCGTGTGGGCTGCCCCACCAGCAAGACCCGGGGTGCCTGCCCCAACTCGCGCGCCAACACCAGCTTTTGCTGGTTGCCGCCCGAAAACTTGCTGCTCTTGAGTTCGGGGTCGCGCGGGCGCACATCAAAACGCTCCATCAAGGCAGCCGTGGCCTTGCGCATGCCCGCGTGCGACATCCACCCGCCACGAGAATACTGGGGCAAGCCGTCGTAGCCCAACACCGCAGATTCCCAGGCCACAAAGTCCATCACCATGGCCCGCGCGTGGCGATCTTCGGGCACATGCGCCAGACCCAGCGTCCGTGCGGTTTGGGGGTCCAGCCACCGCGTGGGCCCAAAGGTGGTGTCCCCCAGCGTCATGGTTCCGGCATTGGGCACCAACAGACCCGAGAGCACATCGAGCAACTCGCTCTGCCCGTTACCCGACACGCCGGCGACCCCCACAATCTCACCGGCTCGCAGGTCCAAGTCCAGCCCGTGTAAACGCACGACCTGCAAAGCATCCCTTACCACCACATTGCGCACCGACAGCAGGGTGTGCCCCGCCGTGCGCGCATCGCCGTCGAGCCGCCCCATGTGTACTTTGCGCCCCACCATGGCCTCGGCCAGGCCTTCCACCGAGGCTTGTGCAATCGGCATTTCCTGCACCACCCGGCCTGCGCGCATCACGGTCACCTGGTCACACAGGCCCATCACTTCCTTGAGCTTGTGCGTGATTAGCACAATGGTCGTGCCCTGGCTGCGCAGCACCCGCAGCACCTTGAACAGGTGCTCGGTTTCTTGCGGCGTCAGCACCGCTGTGGGCTCGTCCAAAATCAAAATCTTGGCACCGCGGTACAGTGCCTTGAGGATCTCCAGGCGCTGCCGGTCCCCGACTGGCAAATCGGACACCAAGGCATCGAGCTGCACCTGCAAACCCGTGGCTTGCATCAGCGACTCCAGCGCGTTGCGTACTTGGGCCTCTGCTTTGTGCAGCAGCCAATGGGGCTCCGCGCCCAACATCACATTTTCAAGCGCGGTCAGGGTGTCTACCAGCATGAAGTGCTGGTGCACCATGCCAATGCCGCAGGCAATCGCGTCGTCCGCATTGCGAATCTCTACGGGCTGGCCCATCACCGCGATGCTGCCGCTGTCGGCTTGGTAGAAGCCATACAAGATGGACATCAGGGTGCTTTTGCCCGCACCGTTTTCTCCCACGATGCCGTGCACCGTGGCAGCGGCCACATGCAAATCCACATCCTGGTTGGCCGCAACCGCACCAAAGCGCTTGCAGATGCCCTGCATCTGTATGGCGGGCGCTGTCCGCTGGTGGGACGCTGTGCTCTCTAGACTCAAGTCCTGCTCCTCAAAAGGCTACTGCATGGAAGCGAAAAGCCCACGGAACATGCATGCACCGCGGGCTTTGATCCAACCCTCCGGTCGGCCTGCAAGCAGGCCACAGCCAGAGGGTTCGCGCGCCTGGTTACAGCTTGCAGGCGTTGTCTGCCATGAAGTCTGCCACCTTGATCTTGCCGCTGATGATGTCGGCCTTGGCGGCTTCTACCTTCTTCTTCATGGCGGGGGTGATCAGCTTGGCGTTATTCGCGTCCACTGCGTAGTCCACGCCGCCTTCTTTCAGGCCCAACACAGTCACGCCCGCCTTGTGGCCCTTGGCCACGTTGTACACCGCCGTGTCCACCCGCTTGAGCATGGAGGTGAGCATGGTGCCGGGTTGCAGGTGGTTTTGGTTGCTGTCCACACCAATGGCCAGCTTGCCGCTGTCTTTGGCGGCCTGGTACACACCAATACCGGTGCCACCTGCGGCTGCAAACACCACGTCCACGCCCTGGGAGAACTGGGCCTTGGCCAGCTCGCCACCGCGTGCGGGATCGTTCCACGCGGCGCCCGTGGTGCCGGTCATGTTGCCGATCACTTCAGCCTTGGGGTTGGCAAACAGGGCACCTTGCTTGTAGCCGCATTCAAACTTGCGGATCAAGGGGATGTCCATGCCGCCCACAAAACCGACCTTGCCGGTTTTGCTGGCCATGGCTGCGATGGTGCCCACCAGGAAGCTGCCTTCTTGCTCTTTGAACACCACGGACTGCACGTTGGGAAGGTCTACCACCATGTCAATGATGGCGAATTGCAGCTTGGGGAATTCTTTGGCCACTTTTTCGATGCTGGAAGCCTGGCCGAAACCGATGCCAATGATGGGGCTGGCACCACGCTCGGCCATGCGGCGTATGGCTTGCTCGCGCTGCGATTCGTTGGTGATTTCGAACGACAAGTAGTTCTTGCCGGTTTCCTTCTTCCACTTTTCGATGCCGTTGAACGCGGCCTCATTGAAAGATTTGTCAAATTTTCCACCCATGTCAAACACCACCGCAGGGTCTGCAGCAAGTGCGTGGAAGCTGGCTGCCAATGTCGCGGCCAACAGAGTCATGCGTACAGGAGATGTAACGTTCATAGCGTCCCTCAGTTCTCAGTCAAGTTAAAAAAACAGTCTTACCGCTTGCCCAATGGCATGGCTGCCGCCCGATACCCCAGTGAGCCGCTTCGGGCTGACACCGCCACACTGTAGTGCAAGAATCACAAGGGGAGACAGTGTCCGCCTCAGGGCTTGTCCTTATATAAAAAAAAACTTATACCCCGGCTAATCCCGCCCGCATGGCCATGGGGTAGCCCAAGGCCCCCTGCACCTGCACCAAACACCTGCTGATGGCACTGGCCAAGCGGGCGTTGTTGAGCACCAACTGGATGTTGGAGGCCAGACTATCGCCGCCGGTCAACTCGCACACCCGTGCCAACAAAAAAGGCGTGGACTCTTTGCCCCCTACCCCCTGCGCCCTCGCCTCTTCCAGCGATTGCTCGATGGCAGCCTCAATCGCCTCGCGCGGCATGGCGTATTCGGCCGGGATGGGGTTAGCAATGACCATGCCACCGTCCAGCCCCATGCCCCACTTGGCGTGCAGCACCTTGGCGATGGTCTCTGGTGAATCCAAGCGGTAGTCCACATCGAACGCGCTGTCGCGGGTAAAGAAGGCGGGCAGCGAGCGGGTCTGGTAGCCCACCACGGGCACACCATGGGTTTCCAAATACTCCAGCGTCAGGCGCAAATCCAGAATGGACTTGGCCCCCGCGCACACCACGGCCACCGGCGTGCGGGCCAGCTCTTGCAGGTCGGCAGACACATCAAAACTCTCAGCCGCACCCCGGTGCACTCCACCGATGCCGCCCGTGGCAAACACCCGAATGCCCGCCATGGCCGCAATGATCATGGTCGAGGCCACGGTGGTGGCGCCCGTCGCCTCGGCGGCCACCACAAAAGGCACATCGCGCCGGCTCACCTTGACCACCTCGCGGCCGCTGCGCCCTAGCTGCTCGATGTCGGCAACCGACAGGCCCGCCTTGAGCCGCCCGTTCACGATGGCAATGGTGGCAGGCACCGCCCCGTGTGCACGCACCTCCTGCTCCACCCGCAGTGCGGTCTGCACGTTCTGGGAATAGGGCATGCCGTGAGAGATGATGGTGGACTCCAGCGCCACCACGGGTACGCCGCTGTGCAAGGCGTGCTGGACCTCGGGCGCGACATCGAGATAAGGGTTCAAGTTCATGCGGTTTTGCCTAAATGCCGCCCTACCTGGGCGTGCGTCAGTTCTGGAGAGGTGGCGAATGTACTGGAAAGTGTGATCTCGGCACAGCCCACGCCATAGGCCACCGCATCGGGCGTAGTGGCACCGCGCAACAGCGCAGCCAGAAAGCCACTGATAAGCGCATCCCCCGCGCCCGTAGCGTTGACCACTGGCACCCGATGTGCAGGAAAAAACTGGGGCGCTGCGCCCTGCTCGCCCCACGCCACACCCTCGCCACCCGCGCTGATGAGCACCCGTCCCACCCCTTGGTCCAAAAAATACCGAACGGCATGGTCACACAAGGCCGGGCTGGACAGCGCAAAGCCGCAGAGGGCGGCGGCTTCCAAGTGGTTGAGTTTGAGCACGTCGATACGCGACATCGCACCCGCGATGCGCGGGCACTTGGCCACCGAAACCGCATCCACAGCGACCGGGCGCTGCTGCGAGAGCAGGTATTCCAAGGTGTCTTGGGGCAGATTGCAGTCCAGCAGCAACCAGCCCCCGTGGTCGTGCAACGCCGGCGAGGCCGCACACACCGCAGGCGTCAAGGCGGAGAGCAGCTCCATGTCGTTCACCGCCACCGCCAATTCGCCATCCGCCTGATGCACCGCAAGGTAGGTCGCGGTACGATAAGCGGGCACCGTTACCGCATGGTCCATGCCCACGCCTGCCGCCGCAGTGGCCACCAGCAATTGCCGACCCCACGCGTCGTCGCCCACCACACAGAGCAGGTCCACCGGAATGCCCAAGCGTGCCAAGTTCTCGGCGATGTTGCGCCCCACGCCACCCGGCGCGCATCGCAGGGTGCCCGCCATGGAGTCCCCCGCACGCAGGGGCTATCGGCCACGTGGGCACTGATGTCCATATTGGCAGCCCCCACCACGGTGACGCGATGCGGGGGAATGTGTGCAACCGAAGTCATTGGGTTTATATGAATCGGCATATCTGATAGAGGGCGATTCACGGTCAAAATAGCTTGTTTACGTTGAGAGGGAGTGAATTTCATGATACTCGTGGCTGGCTCGGCCAACTTGGACTTTGTGGTCCGCGCGCACCACATTCCCGCTCCGGGAGAAACCGTGCTTGGGCGCGATTTTCAAACCTTCCCCGGTGGCAAAGGTGCCAACCAAGCGGTGGCCAGCGCACGGGCCGGCGGCGCGCCCACCCACATGCTGCTGGGCCTCGGCGACGATGCGTTTGCCCCTCCCTTGGAAGAATCCCTCCGGTCGGCGGGTGTGCAACTGCACACCGTGCGCACGCCAGAGCACCCCACCGGCACCGCGTTTATCTGCGTCTCCGACGACGCTGAAAATGCCATCACCGTCGCTCCCGGCGCCAACGCGCAGTTGCGCCCCGAGCACCTGCCCACGCTGGCCGGATGCAGCCACCTGCTACTGCAACTAGAAATTCCCTTGGACACCGTGGTGGCCTATGCCCGTGCGGCGCAGGCGCAGGGCGTGCAGGTGGTGCTCAATGCCGCACCGGCCCGCGCGCTAAGCGCCGAGGTGCTGGCCCTGGTGGATGTGTTGGTGGTGAACGAAGGCGAACTGGCGGTGGTGGCCGACCACTCCGGCAGCATCGCAGAGTGCCTGGCCCGTGTCGCCGTGCCTACCGTCGTGGTGACCCTGGGGCACCGCGGCAGCGTGGCGCGCCACCGTGGGGAAACGCTTTTTCAGAGTGCCTTTTCCATTGCCCCGGTGGACACCACAGGTGCGGGCGACACCTTCTGCGGAAGCTTGGTCGCCGCCCTGAGCCACCAGCAGCCCATGGCACAGGCATTGCGCTTTGCCAGTGCCTCCAGCGCGATCGCGTGTACCCGGTGGGGCGCGCAATCCAGCGTGCCGCAGCGCTCCGAGGTAGAGGCCCTTCTGGCGGATACCCCGCCTGCCAGCGCGCAGTCGCTAGAGGCACTGCGCGCCTATTGCGGCATGGACTGAATCGTCCACGCCTTTGATGTTTTTTTGTAAAGAGACCCCGCATGACCCCCCCCCAATCCACCCCCTCTGCACGCAAAGTCATTTACGACACCGACCCCGGTGTGGACGATGCGATGGCCCTGTACTACGCGCTGGCCCACCCCGGCATTGACGTTGTAGGCATCACCACCACCTTTGGCAACGTGACCGTTGAGCAAGCCGCGATCAATGGCCTGTACCTGACCGAGATTGCAGGCAGAAGCATCCCCGTAACCCAGGGCGTCAAGACCCCCTGGCTCAAGGCGCCCGGCACGCCTCCTGACTTTATTCACGGAGCCGATGGACTGGGCAACCTGCCATCCCGTGTGCCCACCACCAGCGTGCTGGACCCCCGCCCCTCGGCCCAGTTCATCGTAGACATGGCACGCGCCCACCCCGGTGAAATCACGCTGGTGGCGGTAGGCCCCTTGGGCAACCTCGCCACCGCGCTGAAGTTAGAGCCCAAGCTGCCCCAACTGTTGCAAGAGGTCATCATCATGGGTGGCACGGTGGTGGAGCCCGGTAACGTCTCGCCTGTGGCAGAGGCCAACATCTGGAACGACCCGCACGCTGCCGACTTCGTCTTCACCGCCGGGTGGAAGCTCACCATGGTGGGCTTGGATGTGACGCACCAACTGATCGTGCCCCTGGCCCTGTTCAAGAAGGTGGCGGACCACCACCGCCACGTGGCCACCGACACGCTGCACCACGCCGTGAGCTTTTATTCAGACTTCTACAGCGGCATTTACCCGCATGTGGCAAAGATCCACGGCTGCTTCGGCCACGACGTGCTGGCCTTTGTGGCCCTCACCAACCCCGAGCTGTTCGAGATACAAACCGGCCGCATCCGCGTGGCGACCGAAGGCCCGGCCAACGGCCAAACGATGATGCGCCGCAAGGATATCTTCTATCCGCAGCCTGGTTGGGGCGACGAGGTGCCCGACACCCACGCCTGCCTGCAACTCAAGGCCGACGAGGCCCTGCAGCTCATCGAATCCACCCTGATGTCCGACTGGCTTTGAACGCCGGTTGATTGCGCGAGAGACCGTCATGCATTTACCCATTGTTGACTTCACCAGCCCAAGCGCCCCACAAGCGTTTTGCAAAAGCCTGCACGAAACGGGCTTCGGCGTCCTGAAACACCACCCCCTGAGCCAGGACCTTGTGGAGGGCATCTATGCCGAGTGGCTTGGATTTTTCAAGTCCGAGGCCAAGGCCAAGTACCCCAACGACCCGGTGCAGCATGACGGTTATTTTTCGCCCAGCGTGTCGGAGACGGCCAAGAACTTCACCAAGAAAGACCTGAAAGAGTTCTTTCACATCTACCCTTGGGGCCGCTACCCCGCCGAGGTGAGCGACGCCGCCCAACGCTACTACGCCCAAGGTGCCGCGTTGGCTGCCACCCTGCTCAACTGGGTGGAAGAAAACTCACCGGCAGATGTGAGGGCCCGCTACTCCATGCCCCTGCCCGCCATGATCGAAGGCAGCGACCACACGCTGCTGCGCGTGCTGCACTACCCACCGCTGCGTGGCGACGAAGAGCCCGGCGCAGTGCGCGCTGCGGCCCATGGCGACATCAACCTCTTGACCATCCTGCCCGCAGCCACCGAGCCGGGCCTTCAAGTGCTGGGCAAAGACAATGCCTGGCACGATGTGCCTTGTGACTTTGGGTTGCTGATCGTCAACATCGGCGACATGCTGGCCGAGGCCTCGGGTGGCTACTACCCCAGCACGGTACACCGGGTGCTCAACCCCACCGGCGAAGGGGCGACCAAATCGCGCATTTCGCTGCCGCTGTTTTTGCACCCCCGCCGCGAGGTGGTGCTGTCGGAACGCTACACGGTGGAGAAATACTTTAACGAGCGTATGGAAGAGCTGCGCGGCAAGAAGTACTGAGGTGGGCGCAGGCCATCGAAAAAAAACGGCACCCAATACAGATAAGCTTGCCCGGTGCTCAGGCTATGGTGTCTGTACCGAATGCGCTCACGCACCTGATCTAGCAAACGGATCGACTGCAGGGGCGGACTGCGGGGTTTCATGGATTTTTTATAACTGTATATAAACGCAGTATGCTAGATGCAGTGGTTGACTGCGAGCCAATTTCAGGAGGATCAGATGACCAGAAAATCGAGCAGCCGCCGCTTTATAGAGCAGGTTTTGCGCTATAGATTACGTTAGGCCCCACATGACAAGCGCGCTTTCGATCGCAGCCGAGGTCCTACCGCACTTTCGTGCGAATGTGATGAGCAACTGGACGTACACCTACGGCCACTATGCCGCTGCCATTGGTCGCAGCGCGGCCAAAGAGGGTGTTGTCATCGGAAAGGCAATGCACGTAATCGGGGCAGCATGCGTCATGGCCAAGGTCCCCGTCGCCCCAATTCACTACGTTGAGCGTGCTGACGGTGAATGGCAAGGTATCTTTGAGAGGGCAGCATCAGAATCCATCCACGTCCGTCCCCACTGGCCCACACTCGCCGTATCGAGCAGGGTCCATCGCTACACGGACGAGGACTTCAACCTCGTCTCAAGACTACTGAACGAACTCATCCCAAGGTACTTCAAGCCAGAGTGGCAGACGCCCGCAAACATCTGGATCTACCTCATCCACACGGTCGCTGAAAACGACCAAACGTGGCTGCAGCGCGCACTTGCCAGCTACGAAGAAGTCATTGCCAAGGCTCGGGCGGTACGCGGTGGGGCCTAACCCTTCGCTCGAGCGGACCCCCACCGGCAAGTCGCTTGGGTCGCATGAACACGCGCTCAAGCCATGAATAGAGAAAAATTCCTTCAGATGCTGGAAGACCCAGGTCGAGGCAAGGCTGATCTCATTAGCATGCGTGCGAACGCAATTGCGAAGAACTCCCTCGAGCACATAAACCTAGCAGAGCGCGTGCTCGACACAAGGTTCCCGGACTGGCGATCAACATTTACAAAACGTGGCGGGAGCAAGCCGACTGATGCAATGTTCCTTGGCGAAACTCACCACTTCCCAAGTGAAAAGGAAGCATACGTCTGGTTGTTGGGACGCTTTGTTGATCATTACCCAAAGCTGTTCGAAACAATGGATTGGGAAATCAAGTTCGTGGCTGTTGGGACGCGCACGATCTACTTCGCAAGGTCACTGAAGAATCTCTTCGCAAGCTCACCAGCACTTGCCGAAGATCCAACGAAGTACCACCGGATGTCAAACGGTTGGTATGCGAAACTTGTACTGAGTGAGAAGCAGAAGGTAGAACTGCTCTATAAGTTTGGTACTGTCGCAGAGCTCATGATGGGCCGCCACTGGGATTGGAATGGTCGTGCCGCTGCTTCTCCGCAGCTCACTGCAGACGAATTGCTTGAGCAACTCAGAAATGCGGCCTAACCAGTCGTATACGGACTCCCCCACAAGCGCAAGAAATTGATCAATATGTTGGCTGTTGGGGATGCGCCTGCTTCTCGCTATCCGGCATCTGAAGTGGGATCGTGAATGTCCCGTGCCGACATGTAATCCGCGTCGCCGCTGCGCCAGTCGCTACAAGCGGCTGCAAAAGAGCCGGAAGAGTTATCTGCGTCTGGCGGTGTGGGGTGAACCCGGTTGTCCATGGTGGTTGATCAATCTCGTCACAAGCGTGGGTGGGGTTCAATCAGCGCATAGGCCGCCTTGTTGTGGTCACTGCGTGCCTGCACATCCAGTACCCAGCGACGCACCCACAGACCTCTCGCCCGGTACCTTCAGCCACCTTGGCCGCACACAGCACACTTCGTGCCCCGTGGGTCTGCAACATGCGCCGATAGCGATCCCCTTGCTTGGAGATGCGACCCGGATGGCGGGTCTTTCCAGAGCGGTACTCCTCGGGCGTCAAGCCAAACCAGCTGGAGATATTCCGCGCATCCTTGAAATGGCTGACAGCCCCGGGTCAGAGAAGCAAAACTGAGCGAAACTGCGGCACACTTTGCTCATGAGCGCCAAATTCCTGAATTCCGTTCCACAAATCACGCACAGCCGAATTGGCTGATATGGGGACGGGCATTTTTTACAGCCTCATTAAAAGTCACAACTCCTACCACTACCTAATCCACCATGAAGAACCAACTCGCCATCCTTGTTCTATCAGTCGCATCCTTCTCGGCAATCGCCGACACTCCAACGGACGAATCCATTCGGACTCTATTCACTGTGATGAAGGCAGAATCAATGCTGAATGGCGTGTATGCGGCTTTGGAGCCTGCCATGCTTGACGGAATAGCTCAAGCTACAGCAGGAAGGGAACCGACGCCGGAACAGAAGCGAATCATGGATCGCTTCTCGCACAGATTCAGTGATCTGATGCGAACAGAACTGAGTTGGGCAAAGATGGAGCCGACTCAGATCCGAATATACCGGGAGAGCTTTGAGCAATCAGAGATTGATGGGCTCATCGAGTTCTACCGCAGCCCCGCCGGAAAAGGCTTTATCAACAAGATGCCAGTCGTTACTCGGAAAGCCATGACAGAAACGCAGATACACATGCAGCAAGTCATGCCGAAGATACGAGTTATCACGCAAGATATGGTTAAAGAGCTTAAGTCCGCTAAATGACGCCTAACACCTCGGTCAACCGGAGCCGCTACGGCCGCTGAGTTAAAACGTTGAATCGGCACCTTGAGCGGCCAATCGAAGGCTACGCTGAACAAGGGGTGGTAGTTTCGTCGCTTTGCATGTTTCAGTTTTCACATTAAGAAAACCTGCAGATCAACCGGCCCAATTCGTCGCCCCACGTCGCCTCCTGGGCGGATCTTGCAGGCCTTTTGGCCTGCTTCTCCCCCTTACGGGCGCACCTGTGCCATCAAGCGTTCTCGACTGAGGTAGATATTGGCCAGCGCCAACGCTGTGAACGCCCGCGTGGCGTTCTTGTGCAGTCCACGGTAGCGCACCTTGCCAAACCCCCACAGACGTTTGACTACACCGAACAC
>JARXAM010000070.1 GCA_029865845.1 Rhodoferax sp.
CAGCGAGGGATATTCGCCACGGTGCTCCTGCACCATGCGCACTGCGCGTTCGCGAACCTCTGGGGAAAACTTAGTTGACTTTCTCATGGCTCCATCTTCTCAGGTGTTGGAGCCTCCTCAAAAACCGGGGCGATTCAGTCAGCATGGCACCACCGTCCAAGACCTGGGCAGGATCTGTAGTGTTTTGCCCTTGCGTATCGACACCCCAACCCTCTGGAATGTCGCGACCTGTTCTGCGATGCAGCTCAATTTCACCCCGCGCCACCATGCTGGTTGCGAAGTCAAACACATAGGGGTTCTGATCCGGTCTTGGCCATGCGAAGGCAATTGGATTGGTGCCAAAGACTGGCTTGGAGCCACCCGCTGGCGCCACGTCTGCATGGCTGGGATTGAATGCCAATGCGGCTACACCGTGCAGTGCGATGGCCTCAACGTCAGGCCACAGGGCAGCGAAGTGATAGCAGTTGTTAATCACCATGGCTGCTAAGCCATGCTTTCTTGCCTTCTTAACCAGAAGCGGAGTTCCCATCTCAAAGGCAAGTTGTGAGAAGCCAAATTTTGCGTCTAACGCAACGACGCCCGTTGCGCGGTCAGAAATCGCTGGAATCGCCTGACCATCCACACCACCATTTTTGAGGGAATGGCAGGTGATGATCAAGCGGTATACGCCATGGGAGAAGCACTCGTCGCGCTCTCCGGCAACGATGATGCGTGCAATGGCCTGGGCATGTTCGTCATTGGCGCCGTGCCTTTTGAGCGCACGTACCGCCAACTCATGCACCTTAGTCAGCGAGAGGTTGATGGTGTCACTCACGTCTGGTACCTGCCTTACTTCAGCAAGAAACCTTGGTAGAGGGGGTCACGGTCGTCCACAAAGATCGTGTTGTGGCCTGTTACCCGCGCCCAACCCTCGACGGTTGGAATGATGGCGTCAAATTTTCCAACATTCGTCCTTTCGGTTGGAATGATGGCGTCAAATTTTCCAACATTCGTCCTTTCAATAGCCATGCCGGTGAAGGCCGTGCCAATGATGCTTTCGTGGATAAAGGGCTCTCCGATGGACAAGTCCCCCCGCGCAGCCAGTTGTGCCAGGCGCGCTGAGGTACCAGTTCCGCAGGGTGATCGATCGATGGCTTTGTCTCCGTAAAACACAGCGTTTCGGGCATGTGCTCCTGGCATCCGAGGTTTGCCCGTCCACATGACATGGGTGAGGCCTCGGATTTCGGGCTTTTCGGGGTGCACAAACTTGTATTTTTCGTTTGCTTTTTGGCGCAGGATGGGGCTCAAGCGCTGAATTTCCGCAGGCTTGAGGGTGTCCATGTCACTAAAGTTATCCTGGGGCTCCACGATGGCGTAGAAGTTCCCACCATAGGAGACATCGAACCGGATTTCGCCAAGGCCATCAACCTCAACGCTCAGGCCTGTCGAATGCAGGAACGAGGCCACGTTGGTGAGCTTGACCGACTCCACATGCTTGCCATTGAGCGTGTAGTTAGCGATGACCAGGCCAGCCGGGGTTTCCAGTCGAAGAACACCTGGCTCTCTCGGGGTCACCAAGCCATGCTCGATCATGAAGGTCACAGTGCCAATGGTTCCATGCCCACACATGGCCAAGCATCCGCTGACTTCGATGAACAGAATGGCGATGTCGCAGTCCGCCCGAGTGGGCGGATACAGAATGGTGCCCGACATGACATCGTGGCCACGCGGTTCGAACATCAGTGCGGTGCGCACCCAGTCGAGGTTTTTTTCGAAATAGGCACGGCGCTCAATCATGTTGCTGCCCTGCAAGGTAGGTGCACCGCCAGCCACCAGACGAACCGGGTTCCCGCAGGTGTGTCCGTCAATGCAAAAGAAAGTGTGGTTCATCTCTATCTCCTTGAATGTGTTCAGTTGAGGACGCGCTGCAAAAACTGTCGCGTACGTTCTTCACGGGGTTCGTTGATGACCTGCTTGGCTGCTCCAATTTCGCATAGGTTGCCTTTGTCAAAGAAGGCAACGCGGTCACCACTTTCTCTTGCGAATGCGATGTCGTGGGTCACCACGATCATGGTCATGCCAGATTTCTTGAGGTTTCGCATGGTGTCGAGCACTTCACCCACCAGTTCTGGATCAAGGGCAGATGTCACCTCATCAAACAGCATGTAGTCCGGCTTCATTGCCAAGGCACGCGCGATGGCCAATCGCTGTTGCTGGCCTCCAGAAAGTTTGGTGGGGCGTAAGTGTGCGCGTTCATCCAGGCCAACAAACTCCAGGTATGTTTTGGCTAGTTCCAGTGCCTCGGCTTTGCCCATCTTTTTAACCACCCGAGGGGCCAGGGCAACGTTCTCCAAAGCGGTCAGGTGCGGGAAGGCGTTATATTGCTGAAAGACGATGCCCAGTTTTTGGCGCAGCTGGTTTAGATCTGTCTTGGGGCCATGAACATCCGTGCCGTCCACTACGATTTGACCCCTTTGAATGGGTTCCAGTCCGTTGATGCATTGAAGCAAGGTGGATTTGCCCGAGCCGCTGGCGCCGATCAGACACAGCACTTCGCCTTTTTCAATGGTGAGATCGATGCCTTTGATGACTTCAACGTCACCATAGGACTTATGGACGCCTTTGATTTCAATCATGGTTCAGCTTCCTTTCCACCACCAGGCTGTAGCGCGAGATGGGATAGCAAATGATGAAGTAGGCAACGCCGACCATCGTCAACAACAAGATGGCCTGATTGCTACGGGTGATGAGGATTTGCGCAGAGCGCAGGAGTTCGATGTACCCCACGACACTGACGAGAGCTGTGTCCTTGGTAAGTCCGATCAAAGTGCCGACCCAGCCAGGAAACACTGTGCGTAAGGCCAACGGGATAGAGATAAGGCGCAGTTCCTGCCAGTAGGTCATTCCTAGAGTACGGGCAGCTTTTTTCAACTCCGGACGCACAGAGCGTAGGCCTGAGCGAACCAGCTCCGATGTCAAAACAGCCATGTAAAGGCTCAATGTCATCAAACCTACCTGTAGGGGCTCCAGTGGGGAGCCGAATGCGGCAAAGGCACTGTTGATCAGAATGAACTGGATGATCAACGGAATGCTGCGTGTGAGATCAACATAAAGTGCCAGCACATGGTGGGCAAGTTTGCTGTCTTCACGCAGCCACCCCAACACGGTGCCCAAGACCGTGCCGATGGCTCCTGAGAGGACGGTAAGTAGGATTGTCTTCCACAGACCATTGAGGACGAACAGAACATCTGTCCACTGCAAGTCGGAATAGGCCATTGTCATTTGCATGATTTAGTCCCTTCCAAGGAGGCACCATGCGCTCAGACGTGCACCCATGGTGACCACTTTGGACACGAGGTAATAGATTCCAGCTGCCACGATGAAGAACTCAAACGTTCGGAATGACTCGGACTGGGCAGCTTGTGTCGCGCCCGTCAATTCCGCCACGCCGATGATGGAACCCAGTGATGTGTTGAGCAGTGCCCAGTTCAACTGGTTGACATAAGGGAAGAAGACGAGAACAAATACCTGTGGGAAGATCACATTGATGTAGGCTTTTACCGGTGTCATTCCCAGGGATCTGGCCGCAGCCATTTGTGTCGGCGCAATAGAAGTCAATCCTCCTCGGAATATTTCTGCAAGGTAGCCGGCATTGTTGAAAGTAATGGCTGTCAACAGTGCGGCAAAGCTAGGGATGTCAATGCCGATGGCACCGAGTCCAAAGTAGGCCATGTAGATCTGAAACAGCGCTGGTGTGTTGCGCGATAGTTCTACCCAGACGGTAGCGAATTGGTAGGCAGGCCCTGATTTGGTACGCCGCATTAGTGCCAGAGGCAGTGCCAGGCACGTTCCCAGCACCATCGAGAGAGCAGTCGTCTCCAGCGTCAGCAGCATCCCATCGATGAGGACAGGTAGCTTGCTCCAGACGACTGACCAGTAAAAGGTGTAATCAAGCATGGTGAGGTACGAGGGCGTTTGGGCGCCAGTGCCAATGACCGGCGCCACATTCAACGTGCTTAGTAGTCGACGCCTTCGACGGTTAGCGCAGGGGCCTTGCCTTCACCAAAATAGGTGCCGTAGAGCTCGGCGTAACGTCCGGTACGAACTTGGTTCCAGACAAATACATTGGACCAACGCAGGAAGTCCGGATCGCCCTTGCGGACCGCGATACCAGCCAGGTCAGCTGGAGTGGGGGCTTCACCCTTGACAACCAGGTTGGGATATTGGCCGCTCTTGACTAGTGCCGCTGCGGTTCCTGCAGAGACGATGACACCGTCAATTTTCTTTTGATTCAGGGCCAGAAAAGTCTCAGACTCGCTGCCGTAGCCGGTGTACTTGCCCTTGGGGTCCTTCCACTTTTCAAACGCAGCCTTCATGTCTTGCTCGGTGGTAGTGCCAGTCACGCCTCCCACTTGTCGACCTTTGAGATCCGCAAATTTCTGCACTCCAGAAGCCTTGTTGGTCAGAACCACGTTCACGAAGCTGACGTAGGGCTGGGTGAAGGCAACGGTCATCGAACGCGCCGGGGTGATCGAGGTGGATGCAATCAGCACATCGATACGGTTGTTGACCAGTGCGGGGATGCGCTCTGCAGAGGGCGTCTCGACCACTTGGGCCGTCACACCCAGGGACTTTGCCATGTCCTTGCAGTAGGCAACGTCATAGCCGTCGGGCTCATTCTGCGCATTGCGGAATCCTGCAGGGGGGAAGTCCAGCTGAATGCCGCAGCGCAGGGTCTTGGCGGACAACACTTTGTCCAGCGTAGCGTTGGACTGGGCTTGCACCAGACCGGTGAAAGCCATGCCTGCGATCAGTGCGGTGGCTAGGAATACGGAGCGACGAGTACTGGCAAATGTTTTCATGAAGTTTCCTTTAGATATGAGAGGAAGCAGTGCCCAGCCAGCCTACTGGCCGGTGGGCTCAGCTGGGACTTACTGAACGAGCGCCTTCAAATCTGCGAGCGTCTTGTTCGTGATGTCGATCGTGCGTTGACGCTCTGCACCGGTTAGGTTCAGGCGTGGCGGCTTCACGGTTTCAGCGCTTCCAGAGATGATGTTTTCCGCCAGCTTGATGTGTTGCACAAGCTTCACGACGGTGTCGAGGTGGAAGAGGGGCATCAGCACGGCGTATAGGGCGCGTGCTTTTGCGAAGTCGCCCGCCACGCACAGGTTGAGCAGTTGCACAGACTCCTTGGGCAAGGCGTTGGCCATGCCAGAAACCCATGCCTTCACGCCCAGCGCTGCACTCTCCAGAATCAGGTCATCCACACCGCAGACCACTGCCAGTCGATCACCGAATTGGCTGATCAGGTCGGTGACACGGGTAGTCTCATAGGACTCTTCCTTGATGGCTACGATCGTCTTTTCGTCCATCAGGTGGGCGATCACCTCCGGGGTCAGATCGACACCGTATCCACGGGGGTTGTTGTAGAGGAGGATGTCCAAGCTGCTGGCTTGGGCAACGGCCTTGTAGAAGGCAACCGTTTCTGCCATATCGGACTTGTAGGTCAGACCGGGGAAGACCATCAGTCCGTCCACACCAATCTTCTCGGCTTCCTTGGCGTAGGCCACCGCCGCTGCGGTGGTGGTTTCTGCGAGGCCGGAGATGATGTGTACACGACCCTTGATCACGTCCTTGGCAGTGCGCAGCACGGTGAGCTTTTCTTGCGGGGTCAGTTGGGCGTTTTCGCCCACCATACCCATCATCACCACGCCGCTGACGCCGCTTGCGATCAGTCGCTCGATGCCGGTGCGAATGGCGTCGATGTCTAGGGAGAAGTCTGCTTTGAGCTTGGTCGTTACCGCAGGGAACACACCGGCCCACTTGATGTTTGCCATTTCCAAAATCCTTTCAAAGCGCCCCTGTGGGGCGGGTAAGTAATGCTATATTGAACACAATATATTGGATACAAAATATTGAATTAAACAAATCCCCAGTCGAACCGCCGTTGTACAGCTAAGCCTCTGACTAGACTTGCGCATATTGGATACAATATACTTTGTATGATAGCAGCAACTTGGATCTCTTGCACAAGGGTTTTCCACTAGACGTTGCAGATGAGGCCAGAAATCAAGCGCCCCAGACCTGTCGGATGGCAGCGACAGGTTCTAGGCAGCAGGCAACAAGGAAGATAATGAAGGATCAAATATTCAAAATCCACATGATCACGAGCACTTCCACTCCTCCCAGTGACACCGCCCAGCGCGGCGTCGGGGGCCGTCTCATGCGCAAAACGGCGGTTGAGTTGGTGGAATACGAACTGCGCGCCCGGATCATGTCCGGCGTGTTGCCACCTGGGGCGCCACTGCGCCAGGAAGCGCTTTCCGAGGAGCTGGGCGTTAGCCGGATTCCCCTGCGTGAAGCCATCCGTCTGCTGAGCTCCGAGGGTCTGGTGGACCTGATCCCTCACAAGGGCGCATACGTCTCCATGATTTCCCTGGATGAAGTCCAGGAGCTTTTTGATCTGCGCATGCGCTTGGAGCCGTGGCTGATTTATGAGGCGACAACCAGGATTTCGGAATCCGAACTTGACCGGGGCGAGCGCATCGTTCAGAAGATGAATGAGGTCAACCCAGAGGACTGGGGCAAGCTCAATTGGGAGCTGCATGAGCTGCTGTACCACGCAGCAGAGCGTCCCATGGCCATGAACATCCTGCGTACCCTGCACGAGAAGACCGAGCGCTACCTGCGATTCCAAGTGGTCAATGCGCCTATCCGGCAACAGGCCAACGAAGAGCATTCTGCATTGATCGAGATGTGCCGCAACCGCCAGGCTGACAAAGCTAAAGTTGCGCTGGAGCAGCATATCAATGAAGCGGCCCAGCAAATCTTGGGCATCGTTTCGCGCATGCTGGAAACACAACCAGCAGTTCCGGCAGAGCAAGCAGCCTGATCTGCCGCACACCGAAAGGGTGCGCTTCCACTTTCCTCGTTATCCACTACACAGTGAGTGCCTGGACTGGCACGACTGCCCCAATCCATCCGCAACTCCCATTTCGGCTCAAGGCCAGAGAGATCATCGCTATGACAACCACGTCCAAACACGAATCCACATCCGTGGAAATCGACTCAGTAGTTGAACAATCCAGAACAGCTGCCCATGCATGGGCCTGTAGTGGACCTGAAACACGGGCGGCACTGTTGAGGGGACTGGCAAGCGCTATAGAACATGCACAGCCCGAGCTGGTAGCTCTGGCAGATGAAGAGACCTTCCTGGGTGCCGCACGGTTGAACGGAGAAGTAGCGCGCACCGCCTTCCAGCTTCGAGCCTTTGCCGACCAAGTGGAGAGCAAAGTTCCGTACCAAGTGATTGACGATCCAGCCGTGGCCGGTGCCCCCCCAGTTGGCCATCCCTCCATGGTGCGCGTGCGGGTTCCATTGGGCCCGGTGGCCATGTTCGCCGCCAGCAACTTTCCGTTTGCGTTTTCTGTGCTGGGAGGCGACACAGCATCCGCCCTGGCAGCTGGTTGCCCGGTGGTCGTGAAGGCACATCCTGGTCATCCCAGGCTATCACGCCGTGTTCATGAGATTTCACAAGGGGTTCTGGTGGAACTGGGGCTTCCTTTAGGCATCTTGGGCATGGTGGAAGGTGGTTCAGTTGATGTGGGACTTGCATTGATACGCCATCCTTCGATTGCAGCAGCAGCATTCACGGGCTCCAAGCGAGGAGGGATAGCGTTGCAGGCAGAGGCCAATGCACGACCGCGTCCAATCCCCTTCTACGGCGAACTGGGTTCAATCAACCCCATCGTTGTTTTGCCAGAAGGCATCGCTGGCAAAGAAATTGAAATGGCCACTATGCTTGCGCAGTCCATCACCAATGGCACAGGACAGTTCTGCACGAGTCCGGGTGTTCTCATCGTCATGCCAAGTGTGTCCACTGGGACATTCTTGGACGAATTGGTGGGTGCATTGAAGGCGCAGAAGACACATGTGATGTTGACACCAGGTATGCGCAAAGCGTTTGACAATGGTGTGCAAGGTATATGCGCACGCGCAGGCCTCACGACGTTGCTGCGCGATGATGTCAACGCTGAAAGTGCGCCACGTCCCTATCTCGGACGCGTTTCAGCAAAGACCTTCATTCAGGATTGGCAACTGCATGAGGAAATCTTTGGCCCTGCTGCGCTGGTCGTCGATGTCAACAATGCTGAGGAGGTCACACATGTATTGGAGGCCATTGGCGGAAGCTTAACAGTCACGGTGTGGGGTGCGAGCAACGGGACATCGGAAGACGTTGCCATTGTGCGATCCGCGACGCAAATCGCTGGCCGTGTGTTGTTCTCTGGTGTTCCGACTGGCGTGGCGGTTACTGCTGCTCAGCACCACGGCGGTCCGTTCCCAGCATCGACTCAGCCAAGCACGACATCTGTGGGATATGCAGCGCTGGAGCGATTCCTGCGTCCGGTGGCTCTGCAAGATGCCCCCGCATGGTTGCTGTCGCAAGAAGGACGCCCCATCTGAATTTGGATGGCAGGCTGTGCGTGACTAGTCATTGAAACAGCCTGCTCGATACCAGACTCCCGTGAACGACTCTTTATGGTCGATGGCAACTGTCCACCACGAAGATTGGATTGCCCGTAAGCGGTCGTTGAGACCGTTGCTATCGGAATAGGCGTATGTCGGCAATTAGGCAGTGAATTCGGTGACCGCTAGGACCGCTTTGGGTCGACATGCAACTGGCAGTCACGGCAGGTTTGGGCCAGAAGCGGCCGTTGGTCAGTGACTGCTTTGGGGGAATAACTTTGAAGTGGCTACCTAAAGCAACCAGCGCTTTCGAAAATTCACTTTAGGCGGCAGTTCACCAAGGACCGATTAGCCACGTCTGAGCGCAAATCAACAAGTCAGCGGGCTGCGACCCGCTTGGAGTTGTCTCGACTCTTGTGCGAGCAAAGAACATCGTGGCCTTGAATGGCACAGCAGATGTCGGCCGCTGAGCTAGGGCCATAGTGGAGGCTAACGCGCATGACGTTCGAATGTGAGGGATGTCACCCTCGATGTACTACGTCGGATCTGGGCTGCCGCCGTAGCGATGTTTGCGCAGCGCTATGCCGGCGTCAGCACGCTGGCGTTCGCTGATGATCATCTGGTCCAGGCTGTCAGTCAGCCACGCCGCGAAGGCCCGAACTCGCAGGCTCTCGTCGTCCTTCCAAGGGGCGATCTGCTCGCGCTTGGTCTGGTAGGCCTCAAGCATGCCGTACTCGCCGCTCACGACGCCCGTGCTCTCGATGGCTGCAGCCACGTCGCCCCACGCTGTCGACCGCTCGGGAACCAGCTTTATGATCTCCTTGCTGATGTCGAGGATCGGCACGTCGCCGGCAAAAGTTCGCAGCACGCCAATAACGAACTCGATATCTGTCTGATTCCCTGTCTTGATGAACGCCAGCAGCTCGGCCTGCACGGCCTCATTGAATTCTGGGAACGCCGCTTTGATGAGGCGGGCGCCGCTGTAGTACGGGAACATACCCGCTTCGTCAGGCGTGAACTCCGCCCGCACGGCGCGTAGCAGTTCGCCCGGAAGCGCTGACAGCACCTTGTCCAACGTATGCAGGTTGTATGGAATGGCCTCGAAGCTGGTGTCCTCATCGTCAAAGACTTCCGATCGGCCTTCGTTATTGCGATCGAAGCGCACGCGGTCCATGAGATAGCCGAGGATCGCCTCCGAGTCGACCTTGGCGATGGCCGCCAACACTTCCTCTGCCTCGTACCCGATCTTCTTCACCCATGCCATGCTGGCCAGCACCTCGGCGCGTTCCGCGGCGTTCAGGCTCTCGACGAATTTACGGATGTCCTTGCTGAACCAGATCACGTTCACCCAACGAGCATCGTGGCGCTTGGCAGCCATTCGCATGCCCTTCAGGAAGATCGCCTTGGCCTCGGTGTGGCCTAGACCGAACTGGTGAGCGGCGACGCCCATGGACTGGATGACTGCCACCGCACCTTCGGCGTCATCCTCGCGGTCGGCCTCGTCCAAGATCTCGCCCATGAGCTCAAAGCGCGGCTTTTCGTCGACGTTCAGGGACTTCGCGATTGATGCAAGCTTGGTCCGGTCAGCCATCCATGCTCTTACCAGCGCCAGAGCATCTTCGGCACGGTCGCTGGCCCAAAGTCCGTTCAGCAGCGCGATGACGAACGGCTGTACGCGGTCCTCGTGGTCTCTCAGCAACTCCAGCGCCATGGTCGGCATTCGCTGCGCGAGCGAGCCTAGGAAGTCATAGAAGATCGGGAACATTGCGAGGTCGTCCGACCGCGACTTCGAGAATTCCAGAATCCGCGTACGCCACATATCGTAGGTCTGCGCGTCGATCGAATCAAGGTACCGCGCGGACGCTTCGCGCCGTTGCTTATCGCGATCCTCCCAGGCTGTCTGCGAACCCTTTAGCTCTTCCCAGACGCCGTGGATGCCTTTGAAGCCGATCAGGTCCTTGTAGATCTGGTACTCGGAGAGCTTGCCAACGGCATCTCGAACCTCAAGGGACGCAGCCGAGATCAGTGGCGAGGCTGCGTGGTAGTAGTTCCAGTACCCGTCGTGTTCGATGGCCTGCACCACCTGCATTTCCTGCATGGGCACCTGGTCGCGCAGGAAGTTCAGCACCTCAATGGCATTGCTTTCAAACATAGCCGAGGTGCGTGCATCATTGCTTGGACGCTCGCGGCGCGTGGCAGCGCCCATCGCCTGCAGCACCAATTCGCGGTGTGCCACCGCTGGGCTAAGCAGGAACATCCGCTTGAGCAACTCGATCGCGGAGCCACGCATCTCGACCACGCCGCCGTCGGCCGGGACGCCACCACGGCTGATGTTGACCGCGTTGTAGGTCCAGGTGTGGCCCTCCATCGTGGGAGACAGCACACGCTGAAGCATGATCAGGGCGATGCTGGTGTGAGCAAGAAGTTGCGCGTCGCCCATCTGGGAGAAGTAGTCGACGACCTCTTTCTGCGGTCGGGCGCCGACGGGCGGATCTCCGTAGAACAGGTTAAGCTTGAAAGTGGCCAGCGAGTCCAGCGCGCGACCTGCCTTGTTGCTGGTGTCCTTGTCCTCAGATCGCCAGATCTCCAGCAGGAAGTCCATCAGCGCGCCGACGTGGACGTAGCGAATCGTCTGGGGTACGTCGACCGCCTCGCGGATCAGCTGTGCAGCCGAGCGGTACTTGCGGTGGCTTTCGACGATGGGCTCGCCGCCCCAGGTCAATTCCCTTTGCGGCGCGGAACGCACAAAGGCCGTCAGCATGGGCAGGACCCTGAAGCTGAAGCGCGTCGTCAGAATGGCGAGCACTTGCAATGCTGCGTTCAGGTCGTCGTACTCGGTACTGGAGTTCAGCACCCCTTTTACGCGATCCAGTTCCGACAGCAGCTTGGCCTCGACTTCCGGTGATGGGTCATTCACCAGGTTGGTCAGGGCGGCGAGGCGAAGGTCGAGATCCATCTTCAGATCATCCTCACCAGCAACGCGCGCACAATAGGATCCTCAGCCATGCGCTTGGCCATCGGGACATCTATGGGCAGCAGCCGGTTGCCGACCTCTCTGAGCACCCCCAAGGCCATCAAAGTAGCGGTCATCGCCTCGACCTTGGCGCGGGCAACGGCTAGGTCGTCCAGCGTGTTGAACAGCACCTCCTTATCCGGGTTCCTCAGCGCTTCGTTCATGCCCAACACGATGACGTCAAAGTTCTTGAAGGCCTCGGCGCGAAGCTTTTCCAGCGCCGACAGCGGTTCCGACGGCGCGGCATCGGCGTTTTCGTCCGGCGCCTCTGCAGGGACGGCAGGCGCGGCCACTCGAATGGGGACAACGGCAGTTGCCTCTTCGATGACCTGGTCGAGGGCATCGACATCGTCAAAGACTTCGAAACCTGCTTCCCTTAATGCCGACTGGAAACGCGTGTCTTTTACGAGCACGCAGTGGCGTCCAGGCCTGGCCCTCACCTCCAACGCCGCCTCGTAGATCCAGGAGTCGGGGATGTGCTTGCGTTCGGTTTCGCGCTTCTCTGCGGGCTTGAAGGGCGGCCGACCGTGCAGGTAGGCCTCCAGTGCCCTCTTAGCGTGCTCGTCCTTGAACGACAGGATCTCCACCTTGTTGTCGGCCAAGAACTTATGAAACACGGCGCGCGAATTGCCGTCCACGTCTTCCCGCGATGGCAGGTCGAGCGGACCCGGCATCTGGATGCCTTCGAGCAGCATGCTCACCGGCGATTCGCTCATCTTCAACAGAGCACCGCGAGCAGCGTCAGCGTGGCTGTTGTAGTCTTTCAGTAGCTGCGTGCGCCGTTCTTCGAGCACCACCTGGGGAATGTAGACCTTGGCCACACCCTGTCGCGAACGTCGAAGCAACTTCTCGAAGCGGCTTGAGCCGAAATGCGCCGCGTGCAGGATGCTGGTGTCAAGAATGAGGTGAAAGATGTCCATGGCCATGTCAGGCCACCAAGGAACGGGCGGCGACGCGAAACTGTGTCGATATGATAGGCGATAGCCGGAGCTGAGCTGACAGCATTGCTGTCAGGTACCCGTCCTGGCCAGCGATAGAACCGGTAGCAGCGGCGGCCTCACACTGCGCACCTCGATGACGCGGTAGCTATCGGCCGCATAACTGAGACCGAAATGCTAGGCGAGTTTAGTGCTGAGATGTTCTTAGGAAAAAACTGCTGCCGATCTAACGATGGACATAAATTCGCCTATCGTCCTCAACGAAAGGGCAGCCACGTACTAGACCAAGAACGAAACCGTGCGCGCCATGTCGGTGGGCCGGCTTGATCCGGGGAGTGGTCGCTGGTAGTCATGTCGATCCCGCGGACGTGCCGGTGCTGACTGCAAAGCTGCAATTGCTAGGCGTCATCTGCCCAGTAGTAAGCTCCCTTTCACCTTGAGCGACCGCTTTACGGTGCCGAATACAAGAAAGCAAAGGATCGGAAAAGCCGCATAGGCGACCATGGCAAGGCCGCCTTTTTGTATCAGATCGGATATCCGCTTTTGGGCAGCTAATCCAGGAATGCGGAGGACCGCTTTGGGTCGGAAGCAGACTTCCCTTTGGTTAATCTGAGTGTACTTCTGTGTCACTGCACCCATAAGTGTGCCGCTTCGGCATGCAATTGCTTCCAAAATTGGGCGGCACGCATATACTTCACAAGCCCGAAAGTGAAATCTTCTTTGTTCCGCCAGCGAACGGGGCAGTAGTTCAAGTTATGCTGCAAACCAAAGTGCAACTTTGAATATCAACGCCTTATAACTGTGAATTTGCATTCCTTAAGTAGTTGATTTGTATAGAAATGCTTTTGGTCTAACTGTGGTGATGTCCACCGGACGTGGCGGTGAACCTCCCCCCACCAAGGCCACGGCACTGGCGGAGTGGTGGGGGCTGCACGTGGGGCGCTCGCCCCAGCGGTGCAAGTCAAATCGCCCGCACAAGCTGCGGATGGCCGCGCTTTCCAAGGCCTCATCGGTGTTCAGGGCCG
>JARXAM010000024.1 GCA_029865845.1 Rhodoferax sp.
TGGGATGGGTCATAAGCAGAGGCCGATAACTCGCAGGTTTTAATACCTCTATTAACGATATTTGAGAGTTCCGGGATGACCGCAAATCACAAAAAAACTAGATTCCATGCGGGTTTCCAGGGTTTTTCAATACCGACTAACTAACGTTGTAATGTTCAAAGTAGGCAAGGTAATTGCAACATTGGCATCCACCCCACTACCCGCTGGGCTTGTTGCGGTCACGGTACAGGTTGAGTCCTCAAGCCGCCCGTTTACCGTAATCGTGCCGTCATATGCCTGTGCCAAATTGGCGCCTAGCAGGGAAGAAAGGGCCAATGCCCCAAGTGCGATTTTTGATGTCATTGATGATTACTCCAATTGGATACCACACAAGTCGGTGGTTTGATAAGTGTGACAAATGGAATACCGACCTCATAAAAATGCAATTGAAATGTTACATTTGAGCCTCGATTGCAAAGCCACCCAATAGTTTTCTGTGTGCGTAAAAATATATTCAATATCCATCTCCGATTCACTTATACCGCCAACGCATGCGAAAATGCAGAATGCGCATTGATATGCTTGCCAAATAAGCTTCTGTGTATAGTTATGCCTACCTCAGTTATCCAACGTGCTGTTTATGCATACATTCGACAAGGGATAAAAATGTGTGCACCGATCTGCGCAGCACTTCACGTTTTCGTTCTACTTGCAAAGTACGTAGCTGGACGAACTCGTAGCATTTGTTGAAGCTACTGCGCCACATTCATTCCCGCGAGTAACCGTAGTAAGGTCGTCTCCGCCAGCAGGCACATTGCCAGACGCAAGATCTTTAACAGTTCGTAGCCACTGATAGTTGGCAAGTCCTTTGTCAACAAAGACGTTATTTATTACTCTCGTGTTCGTAGCCTTGCCTACACGCACGCCGGTAAGGCTGAGCCAATTTGGCGTGAATTTGAAGTCATGAAATGCGTTGCTTTCAATTGTTGCGTTGGTCGTTCCATACCGAACCTGAGCCCCTACGGCCAAGCCACCAATGTCGTTGTTATGAACCCAATTGTCTGGTCCTGCGCGGTCGTGCGAGTCCCCATTGTTTCCCAGCCCTACCCCGGCCTCGCCGCCACCACGAATGGCATTGTTTGAAATCTCATTGGAATACTCATCTTCACCGTGTAAGTCGATGACATCCAATGCGCTGTTCGCCAAATAGTTTCCATCGATAAGATTATTATGCGTCCAGTACTGAAGCAACACTGCATGTCGAATATAGGGACCAACGATGGTATTACCGACAACTTTATGAAAATAGGAATCTTTTCCCGGAATACCCATATACGGATTGGACGCTGCGTCTTGGTGTCCATCGCCTAGTAACTGAATTCCGTATCCGGTGCCGCCCGGCCCAATATCTGTTGCGTTTTTCACGATGGAATCACTAACCGTCACGCTGTGCGAACCAGCAGCAAGTGCTATCCCAGTTTTGTGGAAATTCTCAACAGTTATGTTATTGATGACGACGGTGTGTGAGGGCACACCATTTCGGGCGTTGACCAGGATTCCGAAAGACAGTCCTCCCGCATCAGGATTATTCAAGCCTGTGCTCGTAGGGCGCGCTCTATTCCAGTTGGACGTTATTGTGAATCCAGATAGATCTATATCAGAGGCACCCCATACGGTGATTCCTCGATATTGATTTCCGTCCCGGTCATCACACGCAGACTTAAGAATAGTGGAGCTGGGACCATCCCCCACGATGGATATTGACTTTCCTGTCACCAGTATGTTGGAGTACGCTTGGGTAGTTTTGCAGGCCAAGTTGTACACGCCTGTTGGCAAATAAATGGTCTGACCCGCAACCGCTGCTTTGATGACTGCGTTAATGACCACAGAATCATCTACCTCCGGATTATCTTTAAGGTCGATGGGGAGACCCAATCTCGCTGCCTCTTCAACCACATTAATTTTTTTCGTACGTGCCGATAAATTATTGGCGGTATAGATGGTTCCATCGTTGTTTCTGAGTCCAACATTGACAGATGCCGGAACCTTGGGGTTCGGCATCAATAACGCCGATAGCGTGGGTGAGACATATACCGTTTTTCCGGATTCGCTGGGCAATGTCAATACGATGTCATATGGAGTCTTGGTTGGAATACCTCCAACGATGAGTCCACGTGGACCAGAGGGCTTGGTCGTAAGACTGCTCGCTGGCAAACACAGGGCTTGGGAACATATTTCTAGTTTTGCCTGTTGGAACGCAATCTGTTCAGGTAGGTTATTCAACCAAAACCTTATCTCTCCATCCACACCGGTGTATGCATGGCTCACGTGGGTGAGGTTGACTATTTGTGGCAACGACGTGTTCGCATCTGCAGCGGGGTTAGTGGCAACGCCACTTGAGGCCCCTTCTATCCCAGTACTCAAGCTTGGCGTCGTCGTCACTTGAGGCGGCACAGTATCCACGGGCGGCGTGGTTACGGCCTGAGGTGGTATGGTCACCACGATGTTGTCATCGACACTGGCCACAGTAACTGGGTCTGACGCGTTGGCAAGGTCAATGCTTGGGGTAGACGGAGGTGCCGTGACGTCCGCTGCACCAAGCTCAGATCCGCCTCCTCCGCAGGCAGATATTCCCATAGTTAATACCGTAGCGCTGACAGCTACAGCAATCATTCTTTTGGTTTTGATGTCCATTAACGAACAAGTGAGGGATTTTGTTTGCATGTTTTTTTAGAGTTTTTTGACTTCGTGTGTCTAGTTTGCGCCCCCCGGTTTTCACGGTCGCCTCTCTGTGTAGAAGCATTTACGTTCCGCGCCATGGACAGCAGCGGGACCTTGTCCTGTTGTGATGCCATCGCCGTGGCAGCCCCATGTGCCCGCCATGACCGGGCTCGCCGCGTTGCAGGTGTGGCGATACGGTGCATGCATCCCAGACTTGTAATTCACCATTTGGTTAAATAGAATCCGGTCTATGCCCTCCACCGACCCGCTCAGCAGTACTTTTGCCGCCTTGGCCGACCCTACGCGGCGCGCCATCCTGGAGCGACTGTCGCAGGGCGAAACCTCGGTGGCAGATCTCGCAAAGCCCTTCACTATGAGTGCACCGGCCATTACCAAACACCTCAAGGTGCTGCAGCGGGCCGGATTGGTCCGGCAGGGGCGCCAAGCCCAGTGGCGTCCCTGCCAACTCGTGGCTGCGCCGCTACGTGATGCCTCGGACTGGGTCACGCAGTACCGCCAGCACTGGGAGGACCGACTCGACCGTCTGGAGGACTACTTGGCTGCATTGCAAGCACCATCATCCCTGCCTGATGCCCATCAAACCGGCAACGGCACCCCAACCGGGCCCGTTACAGCGACCTCTACCCTCCGCAGTTCCATCCCCCTGCACATTGAGAATAAGTCATGACCGTAGCACTGGACCCTCACACCTTTGTAATCACCCGCCACCTGAAGGCGCCTAGGGCATTGGTATGGGAGGTGTACACCCAGGCCGAGCATCTGCTGCACTGGTTCAATCCCCACGGCGTGACGATATGCCACAGTGCGATGGACTTTCGGGTAGACGGCACCTTTCACTATTGCCAGGCGCTGGCCAACGGTGACACCTTTTGGGGCCTTTGGCATTTCCGTCAGATTCAAGCCCTAGACAGGATCGTGCTGATGCAGCATTTCTCTGATGCGCAGGGTGCTGTCACCCGCAACCCATGGAACCCATCGTGGCCGTTGCAGACGCTCTCTACCACTACTTTTGCCGAACAAGATGGCGGCACACTCCTCACTATTCAGTGGGAGCCCCATGCCTGCAGTGCACAAGAGCAGGCAGCCTTTCTGGCCGGTCACACCAGCATGCAGCCGGGCTGGAACAGCGTGCTTGACCGGCTGGAAGATTACTTGCCCGGATTGCAAACCCCATAAACACACCACTTCAGGAGCTCGCGCATGAACTACCCGCCCTTCGTCATTACACGCCTGCTCAAAGCCCCACGCCAATTGGTATGGGATGTGTACTCCCAAGAGAAGCATCTTCCACACTGGTTGGGCCCCAAGGGTTGCACCATGCCGCACTGCGCGCTTGACTTCCGGCCAGGCGGCACGCTGCACTACAGCATGGCGATGCCCGGAGGCGGTATGGTGCTGTGGGGCATGTGGCAAATCCGCGAAGTGCAGGCACCTGAGAAACTGGTGCTCGTGCAGCACTTCTCCGACCCGCAACGCGGCGTCACCCGCAACCCGTGGGATGACCAATGGCCGCTCTACACCCTGGCGACAACGACGCTGACCGAGCAAGATGGCGGCACCTTGTTCAGGCTGGAGTGGCAGGCTTTTGAAGCGAGCGAGCAAGAGCAAGCCACCTTCTTTGCCGGCCACGCCAGCATGAACCAGGGCTGGAGCGGCAACCTTGAGGTGCTGGAAGACTACCTGGCCCTTCTGCAAACACCTTGACCTGCGGTGCCCGTATTTGCCAGCGAATACGGAACGGGTGGGGACACACGCTGGCTCAATGGAAATCCCTGCTGCTTGTCGCCAAGTCCCCCAACAAAGACGTCATGTCCACCACCCGCTTGGCAATGACATGGCGCACTTGGCCGCCGGTGGCCTCATCGCGCTGCCACACGCCATACACCGCCATCAGCCTTGCGCGGTAGACCGCTTGACGGAACTGCTCTTTCACCGCCTTCCAGACGATGATGTTCACGCTCCCCGTTTCGTCCTCCAACGTCACAAACACCACGCCTTTGGCCGTGCCGGGTTGTTGGCGTGCGGTGACAATGCCGCACACCCGCACCAAGCGGCCACTGGGGTAGTCACGTATCTGTGCAGCGGTGAGTAGCCTCATGGTTGCCAGCTTCCCACGCAAGAGCTGCACCGGGTGCGATCGCAAGGTCAGGCCCATGGCAGCGTAGTCAAAGGTAACTTCTTCGCCCTCTTCGGCTGCTGGCAGAGCCAACTCATCCTCTTCAATCGGCACCCCCTGCAGCAGGGCGGGCGCAGGGCGCAGGGCGGATGCGTCCCACACCTGCTGGCGGCGGTGGCCGCTGAGGCTGATCAGGGCATCGGCACTGGCCAGGGCTTTAAGGTCGCCTGCATCCAGGGCGCAGCGCAGAGCCAAATCCTGCGTGCTGGTAAATGAACCTTTGGCACGCTCTCCCGTCATGCGCTCTGCCACCGCCTGCTGCAAGCCACTCACCATGCGCAGACCGAGACGGATGGCAGGTTGGGTTTGCAGCGCCCATTCATTTGCGGTGGGGTACTGCACTTGCGGCTGCTCCAGCGTGCAGTCCCACCCACTGTGCTGCACATCCACCGCGAGCACTTCCACGCCGTGGCGACGGGCGTCTTGCACCAGTTGTGCCGGGCCATAAAAGCCCAGCGGCTGGCTATTAAGCATGGCGGCCAAGAAGCAGGCCGGCTCGTGCCGCTTCAGCCAACAACTTACATACACCAGCAGCGCAAAGCTGGCCGCATGGCTTTCGGGAAAGCCATATTCGCCAAAGCCCTCAATCTGCTTGAACAAGGTGTCGGCAAACTCCTGCGTGTAGCCGTTCTTGAGCATGCCGCCCACCAGCCGCTCATAAAACTTGCCCACACCGCCCTTGCGCTTCCAGGCGGCCATGGAGCGGCGCAGTTGGTCTGCCTCGCCCGCCGTGAAGTCGGCAGCGGCCATGGCGATTTGCATCACCTGCTCCTGAAAAATGGGGACTCCGTGCGTACGCTTTAAGGCATTTTCCAATGCCGGAAACTGGTATGCGACCGCAGCCGGGTTTTCGCGCGCCTTGAGGTAAGGGTGCACCATGCCACCCTGAATGGGCCCCGGACGCACGATGGCGACCTCGACCACCAAATCGTAAAAGCACTGCGGCTTCAAGCGCGGCAACATGCTCATTTGCGCGCGGCTCTCGATTTGAAACACGCCCACCGTGTCGGCCTGGCAGATCATGGCGTAGGTGGCAGGGTCTTCAGCGGGCACGTCTTGCATGCGCATGGGCGCGCCGCGCCACTGGCCGATCAGGTGCAGGCAACGGCGTATGGCGCTGAGCATGCCCAAGGCCAGCACATCCACTTTCAACAGGCCCACCGCGTCCAGGTCGTCCTTGTCCCACTGAATGACGGAGCGGTCCGGCATGGACGCGTTTTCCACCGGCACCAGCCGCGTCAGCGGGCCTTGCGTGAGCACAAAGCCGCCTACGTGCTGGCTGAGGTGGCGCGGAAAGCTTTGTAGCTGAGTGGCGAGGTCCAACCAGAGCTGGAGGCGGCGCAAGGGCGGCAAGGGCGAACCGTCCACCAACAGACCGTAAGGGGCCGATGCTTGCGAACCAGCCCCAAAAGAACCACTCCGCTCAGCAACGCCACCTAAGGGAGCCAGAGCGGCAGGGCGTTCAGCGCAGGTCAAGGGGGAGCCCGCAACGCGGGCGGGGGACACGGAGCTGGGCGCCCTGCCGCTCTGGCTCCCGCCCCCCACACCGCCCTCCGAGGAATGTGCATAAAAAGCACCTCCAGCGCCCATGAAATATGCGCCACAAGCTACTTTTTCGACAGCAGCCTGCAGCCGCTCCACCAGCACCGCACGGCTGTACATGCCCGGGTGCTCCTTGGCCATGGCCGTAATCAGCACCTCGGGAATCTCCAGCGCCCGCCCCACGTCGCGCAAGGCGCTGCGCGGGCGATAGCTAGCCACCACAGCGGTGATCGCCGCACGCTCCCGGCCATATTTGACATAGATGTACTGAATGACCTCTTCGCGCCGCTGGTGCTCAAAGTCCACATCAATGTCGGGCGGCTCGTCGCGCTCCTTGGAAATGAAGCGCTCGAACAGCACGCTCATGCGGCTGGGGTCCACCTCGGTCACGCCCAGGCAGTAGCAGACCGCAGAGTTCGCCGCCGAGCCCCGCCCCTGGCACAAGATGCCGCGCCCCCGCGCAAAGCGCACCAGGTCATGCACGGTCAAAAAGTACATCTCGTACTGCAGGTCGGCAATCAGGGCCAGCTCGTGTTCCACCTGCGCACGCACGCTGGCTGGCATGCCGTGCGGATGGGTGATGGGGGGATATCGCTCCAGCGCACCCGCCTCGGTGTAGTGGCGCAAGGTTTGCGCCGGGGTGTGGCCGGGCAGCACGGCTTCCATGGGGTACTGGTAACGCAGCGCATCCAGCGTAAAGCGGCAGCGCCCCGCCACTACCAGCGTGTGGGCCAACTCGTTGGGCGTGAACAGGGCGGCCAGTCGGGCCCGGCTGCGCAGGTGGAGTTCTGCATTGGCCTGTAGCGCAAAGCCGCACTGGGCCACCGGCGTGCCACAGCGCACTGCGGTCAGCACGTCGTGCAGCGGCTTGCGCGAACGCGTGTGCATGCGCACCTGCCCGGTGGCAACCAGCGCCAAACCAGTCACCTCCCCAAGCTGTTGCCAGCGCAGTCGCTCCAACGCCTGCTGGGCGCTTGCGTTCGCAACGCTCGCGAGCCAGCAATGCTCGCCGAACATGCCTTTGGCGTCTTTCGCAATGGCGTATGCCGATTCTGCGAGGATCGCAGCGGGCAGGTGCAGCAGCACCTCGCAATGTCGCAACGCATGCCAGCGCGACGCCCCCGTCTGCCCTACCCATGCCACCCGGTAGTCCCCCTTGTGCGCCGCGCGCCGCGCGCGGGTGATGAACTCACACAAGTTGCCCCATCCCTGCAAGTTGTGCGGCAACACCACCACCGTGAAGCTACCTTTTGCACAAGGCACCGCGAACTCCGCGCCCGGCAACAACGGCAACCCCAGGCGTCGCGCTTCACCGTGGGCACGCACCACTCCTGCCACGGAACACTCGTCCGTGATCGCCAGTGCCGCATACCCCAGACGGTGTGCGCGCTGCACCAACTCTTCGGGCTGCGAGGCCCCGCGCTGAAAGCTAAACGCGGACAGGCAATGCAACTCGGCGTAATCCGGCAACGTCGCCGCGTCCGCGTTGGGCCGATGTTTGGACATTACGCCCTCCATTAATCTGTATAAAAACACAGTTTACTAAAAGTTGCCCCATAAGGCATCTGTGCAGAAACCTTACGCGCTTAGGAAAACTCGCCCTGTATTAGCACTCTTGCATGACGAGTGCTAATATTCGCGGTATGCACAAGGAGTTCCCCATGTCCGCATTGATCACTGCCCCCCACTCCGCCCTGGCCCCGGCCAATCCGTGGTCCTTGGTGCCACCGCTAGGAAATTTGGATGCCTATATTTCCGCAGCCAATCGCCTGCCTATGCTCACGCTGGAAGAAGAGCAGGAGTACGCCCGCAAGTTCAAATACGAGAACGATGTAGAGGCGGCCGGCAAGTTAGTGCTCTCGCACCTGCGCTTGGTGGTATCCGTGGCGCGCCAGTATTTAGGCTACGGTTTGCCCCACGGGGACCTGATCCAAGAGGGCAACGTCGGGCTGATGAAAGCGGTCAAACGCTTCGACCCCGAACAAGGTGTGCGACTCGTGAGCTATGCACTGCACTGGATCAAGGCAGAAATTCATGAGTACATCCTGAAAAACTGGCGCATGGTCAAGGTCGCAACAACCAAAGCCCAACGCAAGCTTTTTTTCAATCTGCGTTCAATGAAGCAGCGTTTCAAGGGGGAGGATGCTGCTGCAGATCTGGACACCCATCGTGACTCGCTTAGCACCGAGCAGGTCAACACCGTGGCAAGGACGCTCAAGGTCAAGCCCGAAGAGGTGTTGGAGATGGAAGCCCGTATGGCTGGCGGAGATGTGGTGCTAGACCCCAGCCCCACCGAGGACGGTGACGAAGCATTTGGCCCGGTGACTTACCTGACGGATGTCAGCCATGAACCTGTCGCAATGATTGAAGCGCGTCAACGTGACACCCTGGCTACCGATGGCATTGCTGCCGCCCTGGCAGGCCTGGATGCGCGCAGCCGCCGCATTGTGGAGGAGCGCTGGCTCAAGGTGAACGATGACAGTTCGGGCGGTATGACGCTGCACGACCTGGCCGCTGAATACGGCGTTAGCGCAGAGCGCATTCGGCAAATTGAGGTTGCCGCCATGAAAAAAATGCGCACAACATTGACTGCCTACGCATAGACCCTGGCACCATCCCTTGGATGGGGATGGGTGTCAGCGTGATGCCACTCAGGGCACAGATCGAATGAGTTGTGCGATGTCAGCAGCCAAGACCTGAACTCCGCTGCCGTAGCGGGCAAACAGACGCAAGTTTCCCCGGGCGTCATAGATGTAACTGCCCGCAGAGTGGTCCATGGTGTAGCTGGTTGGTGTTTGACCATCAACACGCTTGAAGTACACCTTGAAGTCTTTGGCAAGCTCGGCCAATTTATCGGGTGTGGCGTAAAGTGCGAGAAAACTCGGGTCGAAGTTTTCCATGTAACCCTTGAGTACCTCGGGCGTGTCACGCGCGGGGTCCACCGTGACAAACAGGCCTTGCAACTTGTCACCATCGGCACCCAACGCCTTTTTCACTTGCGCCAGCTCCGTCATTGATGTGGGGCAGACGTCAGGGCATTGGGTGTAGCCAAAAAACATAACCACCACTTTGCCCTTGAAATCCGCAAGACGGCGGACTTTGCCGTGGTGGTCGGTGAGTTCAAAATCTTTGGCGTAGCTGGCACCAGTGACATCGACCGAGGAAAATTGGGGCTTCGATTCAGAACACCCGCTTAACCAGCCTCCTGCGCCCACCGCAAAGGCGCTGGCGGCCATGATTTGAATCGCAGAACGTTTGTTCATCATAGGTAATGGTCCAACAGCAAAGCTGCAAAAAGCACACTCAGGTGAATGAGCGAAAAGCGGAAGGTGGCACGGGCCAGTTCATCAGAATAGTTGCGCCACAAGCGCACCGCATACCCACAAAAACCCAGACACAGGCCCACAGCCACGATCAGGTACAGCCAGTGGCTCATGCCATATACAAACGGCAGCAGGCACGCTGCCAGTAACATGAAGGTGTAGAGCAGGATTTGTAAGCGGGTGAACTCGCTGCCATGGGTAACGGGCAACATAGGCAAACCAGACTTGCGGTAATCCTCCACCCGGTACAGGGCCAGCGCCCAAAAGTGCGGGGGCGTCCACAAGAAAATAATCAGAAAAAGAATCAGTGCCTCTGGCCCCACATCACCCGTTATGGCGGACCAGCCCAACACGGGGGGCATGGCACCTGATGCGCCGCCGATGACGATGTTCTGGGGCGTCAAGGGCTTGAGGATCACGGTGTAGACCACCGCGTAACCCACAAAGGTGGCAAAGGTCAGCCACATGGTGAGTGGGTTGACCCAGACATACAGAATGACTGAGCCGGCTGCACACAGCATGGCGGAGAAGATCAGGGTCTGGGTGTCGCTCAGCTCCCCCCGGGCGGTGGGTCGCCACGAGGTACGCTTCATCTTGGCATCAATGCTTTTTTCGACGATGCAATTGAAGGCCGCCGCAGCGCCGGCCACGAGGTATATACCCAGGCAGGCCACGGCAGCCAGCATCACCTGGGCGCCCGTGGGTACGCCGGGCACGGCCAGCACCATGCCGATCAGGGCACAGAACACTATCAACTGGATCACCCTGGGCTTGGTCAGTGCATGAAACTGGGCCAGCACGGAAGGCTTGGGGTTGGCTACTTGTTCGGTCATTCGCGTTCTCTTGTGTTCTATTTTTCAGTGGGTATGCCGGTGCGCCCTAGCGACCACCAGTGCCCAGACCAGCACCATGACCATGGCGCCAGCACCACCGGTATGCATAACCGCTGCCAACAAAGGCCAGCCCAGCACCACATTGCTCAGACCGGTGGCCAACTGCAAAGCCAGCAAGCCAGCAAGCCACTGGGCGGGCTTTTTCAATGCAGCTTGCTTCCAGAGTGCCCACGCCAGTCCGCCTAGCACCAGCACCGTGATCCCTGCGAACATCCTATGCGCCATATGGATGGCAGTGAGCGCTTGGAAGCTCAGATGTTCTCCGGAAGCGGTGAGTCCCAGCGGGCGCCAAATCTCAAGCGCCGCCTGCCAGTCCATGGGGGGCCACATCACACCTTGGCAACCTGGAAACTCCACGCAGGCGAGCACCGCGTAGTTGGTACTGACCCAGGCTCCAGACGCCGCTTGAAGCGTCAATATCGCCAGAGCGACCCACGCCCACCAAGAGACCCATAAGGGCACCGGCGGCACGCCCCCAGATGCAACACGGCTCCCGCTGCCCATGGCAACTTGGGCTGCAAGCAAGGCCAGCAGCACATAGCCCCCCAAAAGATGCAGACTCACGATGGCGGGAAACAGCTTCATGGTGACCGTCAAAGCGCCAAAGGCACCTTGTATGCACACCCAGACCAAGGTCACTGTGGGCCACCATGGTCTAGGCGCCAGATGGCTGTGGAGTTTGCGCCCTCGCCATGCAAGAACCACCAGCAAGGTGATGAGCGCACCCACGGCAGTAGCCATGTAACGGTGCACCATTTCAATCCAAGCTTTGCCATGGGTCACCGGGCCACTGGGCAGTGCCGCTTGCGCCATGGCAATCTCATGTGTGGCGCCCAGGGGGCTTGCATTGCCATAACAGCCGGGCCAATCGGGACAACCAAGCCCGCTGTCTGTCAGTCGGGTGAAGGCGCCGAATAACACGAGATCGAAAGTCAGAAACAACGTGATCGCCGCCAACGCGTGGTAGCGGCTCGCCGAGCGATTGCTGCGGTTACGCAGGTACACCCACAACACAGGCACGGAAGCAAGCAGCGCACCGATCAACAACACCTGAAAGACAGGCGAAAGGTCGTACAAAGTCGTTTGCATGGGGTTCAGTCAATCGCGGCCCGCGCGATCCCAGAATTGCGCCGCCCGCATCAGGCGGTCCAGGTCACGTTTGGCCTTAAGCGCGGTGTCTGCAGCCATATCAGCTGGGAAGCGCATCATCAGGTTGCCCAAGGGATCGACCAAAAACAGATGGTCCGTGAGCACATGACCTTTCTCAGCGGGCAGCCACTTTGCCAACTCCACGGCGGGCACACGCAGCACGGTGGCATCTTTGAGGGCGGGTAGCAGCGCCTGGTTTACAGCAGCATCGTCATTGATCAACCATACCCAATCCAGCCTGTCTTTCTCTTTGCCCAGGCCTTCGCGCAACTGGCGCTGAAGGTACAAATGATGCTGGCATGCGTCATCGCACACGCCACCTGCCACGCTCACAAACAACCATTGGCCTTTGAGGGCCGTGAGTACCACAGGTTTGTTGTCCAGCGTCTGCGCTTGCACAGAGGGCAAGGGGCGCTGGGGGTCGATTAACTCGCCGAAATTACGGCGACCGTCAGGCCGAATGACGTAATAGGTGAAGTAAGAGGCAATGACCGGTGCAGCGCACACGAGCATGACCAAGAGCATACGCAATCTGCCGCCGCGCGTGTTGACGGTAGCCGTCTGTAATGGTCCGGATGGTTCGGGCAAAGAATGAACGGTCAAGCCAAGGGGGCGGTCATCGTGGACAGGGGCGCTAGACATGGGTAGATCGATCCTTGGAAGATACAAAAAGCGGGCGCAATTGAAACCAGACAAACAAGCCCACTATGAGTGTTGCCAGCGCAAACCATTGCACCGCGTAACCGTAATGCTTTTGGACGCCCACATCGATAGCAGGCCAGTCGCGAAGCAATCCCTCAGAAGCGGGGCCGGTCTGAATTACCGACACATCGGTTCGCAGCGCAAGCCCTGTTTCCCGACGGAACAACTCAAAGTCAAGATTTTGCCGGATCGTGCCTGCTGTTGCCGCTCCGGGTTCATAAAGTTTGGAAGGTGGCAAGGCGATTCGACCGGTAACTTCGACAGCGCCAGCCGGTGTTTGAACTTTTGGCAAGCGATCCCGCTCAACGAAGTTGCGGGGCACCCAACCACGCTGCACCATGACCACGGTGTCCGAGCCTTCGAGACGCAAGGGCGTCAGCACAAAAAAGCCTACCTTGGCGTGCATTTGCCGGTTATCCAGATACACCGTGTTGTCGTGCACCCACTGGCCACGCAGCAGCGCCGATTGGTGGAGCAGCGGGTCTATGACGTGAGTAGCCATCAAAGCCTCACCCGAGACAGGCGGCCGTGATGCGCCCGCCAGGATCTGATGTGCCAACACCTCTTTCTGTGCCGCACGTCGAAGTTGCCACATGCCTAAAGACAGCGCCAGCGCCGTGGCAAGACACGCCGCTATGGCAATCATCCACCAACGATACCGATGGTTCACGTAATAATTCTCCCCATGACATATCTCATCATCATCGCTTTCGTGGCCATTCTGGGCAGCTTGGCAGCAGCACTGTTCTTCATGTTGCGCGGTGGCTCCGCCCAAACCGACAAGTCCCGCAATATGGCCAAGGCGCTCGGCATGCGCGTTGGGGTTTCCATCTTCCTGTTTCTGTGCATATTGCTGGCATGGAAACTGGGATACATCCATCCGACGGGAATCCCTGAAGGTCGTTAATCCACTCCAGCAAAAAGGGCACCCTAGGGTGCCCTTTTTTTACGCATACAGCACTTACATCCAGTACACCAATACGTATAGTCCCAACCACACCACGTCCACAAAGTGCCAGTACCACGCAGCGCCTTCGAAGCCGAAATGGCGCTCCGGCGTGAAATGGCCTTTTTGCAGGCGCAGGGTGATGAAGAGCAGCATCAACATTCCCACGAAAACGTGGAAGCCGTGGAAGCCGGTCAGCATGTAAAAGGTGGAGCCAAACACACCGGAATTCAGCTTCAAGTTGTAGGCTGTGTACGCATGGTAGTACTCGTAGCCCTGCACAAACAGGAAGGTGACACCCAACAACACAGTAGCCCACATGAACGCAATGGTCTTGGAGCGGTTACCGTCAACCAGCGCATGGTGCGCAATCGTCAATGTGACGCCAGAAGTCAACAACAATGCGGTATTGATAGTGGGCAACCAAAAAGGGCCCATAGTGGTAAAGGGCTCCACGATACCCGCGGGCGATGCAGTCGCCCCGGCAGCCAAGCTAGGCCATACCGCTTTGAAATCGGGCCACAGCAATGCGTTATCCAAACTGCCAAGGGCAGGCACCGAATGCGAACGCGCCCACCACAGCGCTGTGAAAAATGCGCCGAAAAACATCACTTCGGAAAAGATGAACCAGCTCATGCTCCAGCGGTAGGAGATATCGATCTTGCGGCCATACTGACCCGCTTCGCTTTCAGTAACCGCGTCACGAAACCACTGGTACAACACGAAGAGCCACCACACCAGACCCAACAGCAGAGAGTACTTGCCCCAAGCAGAGCCGTTGATCCACTGGCCTGCACCGAGGATGACAAAAAACAAACCTGCGGCAGCCATCACCGGATGGCGCGAGGGTCCGGGCACAAAGTAGTAAGGCGTTGCGCCGTGTGTTGTTGAACTCATTTCTGCTCCATTTCTTCTCTAATCCAAATTCGTGATGCGCGAGACGGTGGCTCAAGAGCCAACCACCCACTTGGCCAAGCCAACCAAGACTACAACCAATAGCAAGGCACCAACAATGCCAACCACAACCACATGCAAGGGATTCACCCTGGCGAGATCATCACGGTATCCCTTATCACTGCGAATACCAATAAATGACCAAGCCACCAGTTTGACGCTGTGCAAAAACGAGTGCTTCTTTTGTGGCTCGTTCACTGCCATCAGGAACCTGCGCTTTCGGCGGGCACGGGTGCCGCTACAGCCACGGGTGCCGCTGGCGTTTTTCCACCCACTTCAAAAAAGGTGTACGACAAGGTAATCGTCGATACATCCTTCGATAGCTTGGGGTCAATCACAAACACCACAGGCCACGACTTTTTCTCGCCGGGCTCCAAGGTGTATTGACTGAAACAAAAGCACTCCAGCTTATTGAAATGCGCGGACGCTTGCATGGGCGCGTAACTGGGTATCGCCTGTGCCGACATACGCCGGTTTTGTACGTTCTGGAACTCGTAAACCACTGTCGCCATCTCACCAGGATGGACCTGGACAGAGCGTTGCGCCGGTTTGAACTCCCAAGGTCCGCGTGAATTTGCGTCGAACTCCACAGTAATGGTCCGACTGGTATCCACCTGGGAATTGGAAGGCATTGCCTTTTTGCCAAACACCACCTGCTCGCCGAGCGCCAGTACGTTGATACCCGTCATCTCGCAAATGGCTCGATACAGTGGGACCAACGCGTAACCGAATGCGAACATCCCCACCGTGATCACGGCGAGTTTCCCCATCATTCGACGATTCGCACGGAGATTGGCCATGCCTTACTTACCCAGAAAGATCATCTTGGCCATAAAACCGACCAAAAAGACCAGTGCAATGGAGGCCAAGATCAGCCCCAAGCGCACATTGGCCTTCTTTTGTTCCACGCTGGCCATTAGCCGATCACCTTGGTCGCGGTAGCGTCCAGCTTGGGTGGGTTTTCAAAGGTGTGGAACGGTGCGGGAGAAGGCACTTCCCACTCCAGGCCCTCGGCGGCCTCCCACGGCTTGGCGCTTGCTTTCTCGCCCTTGCCCAACATGGCTGGCAAGACAACCCAGAAGAAGAAGTACACCTGCGCCAAACCGAAGGCGAACGCGCCATAGGTTGCCACCATGTTGAAGTCAGCGAACTGCATGGGGTAGTCGGCGTAGCGGCGTGGCATACCGGCCAGACCCAGGAAGTGCATGGGGAAAAAGGTCACGTTGAACGCGATCAGCGACCACCAAAAGTGCACCTGGCCCTTCCACTCAGGAATCATCACACCCGTCCACTTGGGTGCCCAGTAGTAGAAGCCTGCAAACATGGCATACAGCGACCCTGCCACCAACACGTAGTGGAAGTGGGCCACCACGTAATAGGTGTCTTGCAGTTGAATGTCGATAGGCGCCATGGCCAGAATCAGCCCGGTGAAGCCGCCCATGGTGAACACGAAGATGAAGCCCACGGCAAACAGCATCGGGGTTTCGAAGGTCATGGAACCCTGCCACATGGTGGCAATCCAGTTGAAGATCTTCACGGCGGTGGGTACGGCGATCAACATGGTGGCGTACATGAAGAACAACTGGCCCGTCACTGGCATGCCGGTGGTGAACATGTGGTGTGCCCACACGATGAACGACAAAATCGCGATAGAGGACGTGGCATACACCATGGAGGCATAGCCGAAGAGCTTTTTGCGCGCGAAGGCAGGCACGATCTGGCTGATGATGCCGAAGGCCGGCAAGATCATGATGTACACCTCGGGGTGACCAAAGAACCAGAAGATATGCTGGTACATGACCGGGTCACCGCCACCAGCGGGGTTGAAGAAGCTGGTGCCGAAGTGGCGGTCTGTCAGCGTCATGGTGATGGCACCGGCCAACACCGGCATCACGGCAATCAGCAAGTAAGCAGTGATCAGCCAGGTCCAGCAGAACATGGGCATCTTCATGAGCGTCATGCCAGGGGCACGCATGTTCAGGATGGTCACGATGATGTTGATCGAACCCATGATGGACGACGCCCCCAGGATGTGCATCGCAAAAATACCGGCATCCATCGAAGGGCCCATTTGCAGAGTCAATGGTGCGTACAAGGTCCAACCGGCAGCGGGCGCGCCACCCGGCATAAAAAAGGACGCCACCAACATCAATGCCGCAGGAATCATCAGCCAGAAGCTGAAGTTATTCATGCGTGCAAACGCCATATCTGAGGCGCCGATTTGCAGCGGAATCATCCAGTTCGCAAAACCCACAAAGCCGGGCATGATCGCCCCAAACACCATGATCAGTCCGTGCATGGTCGTCAGGGAGTTAAACAACTCCGGATTTACCAACTGCAGACCCGGCTGAAACAGTTCGGCGCGGATCAACAACGCCAAAACGCCGCCAATGATCAGCATCGTGAAACTGAACAACAAATACAAGGTGCCTATGTCTTTGTGATTGGTCGCAAATACCCAGCGCTGCCAACCTGTAGGTGCATGATGGTGATCGTCGTGGGAATGATCGTGATGGTCGAGTACGGCGCTCATGATGAGGTCCTTCTTAGATTTCTTGGTTCTGCTGGAGGAACATTACTTGCGCAAAGCCAGCACTTCTGCGGGCTGCACCAACTGGCCGGTTTTGTTAGACCAATTATTCTTGGTATAGGTGATGACCGCCGCAATATCGGTGTCACTGAGCCCTCTCCATGCGGGCATGGAACCGTTGTTTTGCCCGTTCAGCAGGACGGCAATTTGCTTGGATTTGTCGGCATCCAGTACCACGGCAGCGCCATCCAATGCTTTGATCGCACCGGCACCTTTTCCGCTAGCTTGGTGGCAAGAAACGCAGTTTTGGGCATACACCTTCTCGCCGCGCTTGGTAATGTCTTCCATCGTCCAGACTTTGGTCGGATCGTCCGCTTTGGCGGCCATTTTTTTCTGCTCGGCAGCCACCCACTGGGAGTAGTCTTCTGCCGACAACACCTTCACATGGATGGGCATGTAGGCGTGCTCTTTGCCGCACAACTCGGCGCACTGACCGTAGTAGTCGCCAACCTTTTCTGCACGAAACCAGGTGTCGCGCACAAATCCAGGAATAGCGTCTTGCTTGATACCGAACGCTGGCACCATGAACGCGTGAATCACGTCGTTGGCCGTCGTAATGATGCGAACCTTCTTGTCTACCGGCACAACCAGCGGGTTATCGACCTTCAACAAATAGTCATCAACCGGCTCCCCCTTTTTGGGGCCACCCGCATCGGACAGGGCACGATGGCTGCTATCAAGCGTAGACACGAAGCCGATACCTTCACCCTCGCCCTTCAAGTAGTCATAACCCCACTTCCACTGCATGCCTGTGGCCTTGATGGTCAGGTCTGCATTGGTGGTGTCTTTCATGGCAACCACGACCTTGGTGGCGGGAAGCGCCATCAGGATCACGATCACAAACGGAACGATGGTCCAGATCACCTCTACCGTCACCGATTCATGGAAGGTAGCGGGCTTGTGCCCCACCGACTTGCGGTGCTTCCAAATGGAGTAAAACATGACAGAAAACACTGCCACAAAAATCAGCGAGCACACGATCAACATAAACCAATGCAGCCACTGCTGCTCTTGGGCGATCTTGGTGACCGCAGGGGCCAAGTTCAGTTGATTGACCGCCGGGCCGCCCGGCAAATCGTTCACAGCATGCGCTTGCGTCAACACGGAAGTGCCGGCAAAAGCACCAGCAGCCCACAGCACAGACGCCAGGTTTTTCGTTGTGTTCTTCATCTCGCTCACTTTTAGATGCCCCAAAATAATCCATCGCCTCGGCTTGGCGCACTGCACAAATCCGAACGCAATTCCTTGGTCAGTTTTGCACTGCCTGTCGGCAGTCGATACCGCTGCTTTGATTGTCCGATTCACCACCTTGTTGGCGCACACCGCATGCTTGGCGACCCCAAAACTGGGCACCTATGCCGTTCACTGACAAAACTGCCCGCGGGGGGCCTCGATGCAGCCAACAAAAACCCCTTGATTGTATGTCAGTAACGAACGATATCGTCAGGCAACGACTCTGACCGGGAGCAGAGTCTAGGCTGTGCAAACTTACTTTATCAGCGTGGCTCGCATCTGTTCCAAGGGAACTCGCGTCTCTGACTGCAGTTTGATCACACCAGGGGGTTTGAATGCATGTCCGTAGACAATCTCAAAGGTGAGATGCAAGCGCCCCTGTCCAACCGCACCCGCCCGCTGCCCGTCCACGGCGCGGTGCAGCTCATTGCGCCACGATGGGGTGCGAAGGCCAGAAAATCGTTGTACATGCAGGTTGCGCCCCAAAGTTCGCAACTCATTAAGCAAATGCTGTGGCGACGAATAACTGAGTGTGATTCGCTCCATATCCATCACCGGTTCGGCAAACCCTGCTTGCACCATCATGTCGCCCAAGTCGTGCATGTCGATAAATTGGTGATGCGGATAAGCCCACCCAGCGCTGGCGTACACCGCACGTAACTCGCGCAAGGTATCGGGGCCCAGGCACGAAAACATGGTGAACCCGCCGGTGGCAAGCGTTTGGTACCAGCGGGCCAACAAGGCCTGCGGGTCAGCCGCCATGTGGAGCACCATGTTGGCCCAGAGCATATCCACCGGCTGCCCCGGCCACCCAAACCGAGGAGCCGTCTTCCCCCACCGGGCCGGATTCCACCACGCACCAGTCAGCGCCTTGCGACTCAGAGCCAGCCCGGACATGGCCTCTTCATAGACATAAGATTGGGCGTGCGGATACCGCTTTGCCACCAGGGCGTGGCCATCAAGCCCGCCTCGTGATGGATGCCAATCCAACCACGTCTTTGGCTGGTGCAGTATCCACTGGAGGCGCTCTTGCATCCGGCGCGCCACCTCTTCATGCAGCCACGGAACACTCCGTCGGTCAGCATGGAGCCACCGAGCGGAAGCAAGGGGATCAAGGGTGGGCGGCGTGAGGGTGGGCATAGGGGACGACAGTCTCGGGGTGAGCGAGTATATTGGCCCCATGTTCGGCACATGGCGCGACAAGGCGATTCGCTGGATTCCCAGCACATGCGTGGTCTGCCACGCTTGGCCCTCGAACCGCATCTGCGAACACTGCGTGCAGGATTTTGCACAACCTGTGCATCGCTGCTCCCGGTGTGCGTTGGCACTGGCCGATGGCGAGGTGGTGTGCGCTTCCTGCGCCCATCACCCACCCGTTTGGGACTGCGCGCTCACTGCGGTGGATTACGCCTTTCCCTGGAGCCGCTTGGTCACAGACTTCAAGTTTCGCGAAAACCCGGCATGGGCGCGGCACTTTGCGACACTCATGCGAAGCACCCCCTGGATAGAGCCCTCACTCGAAAGCGCCGACCATGTGATCCCAATGCCCTTGGCCACAGAGCGCTTCAAGCAGCGCGGGTTTAACCAAGCAGCGCTCTTGTCACGACAGCTCTGTCCGGCCAAAAACTGTGAGGGCATCCTGCTACGGGTGCTCAACACCCCAGCGCAACATACCCTTGATCGGAAAGACCGCCAAGCCAATGTGATGCGCGCCTACGCCTTGGAGCCGCAACACGCCACACGGGTCGCAAACAAGCGCATCGTATTGATTGATGACGTCATGACCAGTGGAGCCTCGATGGCCGCGGCCACTGCGGTCCTCAAACTCGCTGGTGCCCATCACATCACAGTGATGGTGTTCGCCCGAACCCCACGAGCCGCAGACCTTGCGTAGACAATGGCGGACTATGTTTCACATTGTTTTGGTTGAACCTGAAATCCCCCCCAACACCGGCAACGTCATCCGCTTGGCTGCCAATACCGGCTGCCAGCTTCACTTGGTGGAACCCCTGGGTTTCTCCATGGACGACAAGCACATGCGACGTGCCGGACTGGATTACCACGAATACACGGCCTTGAAACGCCACGCGGACTGGGACCACTTTATGGCCACAGAACGCCCGCCCAGCGACCGCTTGTTCACACTCACCACACGGGGAACGCGAAGCCCGCACGACATATCGTTTCAGCCGGGTGACTGGTTGGTGTTCGGCTCCGAAACCAAAGGCATTTCAGACGCAGTACGCAGCTACTTCACGCCCGAGCGCAGCCTGAGGTTGCCGATGCGCCCCGGCCAGCGCAGCCTTAATCTTTCCAACGCGGTAGCAGTTACGGTGTTTGAGGCGTGGCGACAGAACGGTTTTGGCCCCTGAGACCGTCCCTCAAGCCGGGCCCCAATGGGCTTAAGCCGCGCCGTCCAGCCACCTGCAAATCGGCTGCCACTGCTGCAAGTCGCGCTCGACCTTGCTGGGGGATAGATCAAAAATAGTCACCCCGTGGGCGCTGGCCTGAACATAGTTTTGGGTATCCCGCAGATAACCCAGCACAGGCACGCCCACACCCTCTACGAACTGCTGCAATTGGTCCGCTGCCCGCGTGCGTTCATCCACCCGCATGCCCACCAACGCCACTTTGAACTGTCCGGCACGCGCACTCGCTGCCAGTTCATCCAAAAAAGGCTTGGTGGCAAAAATATCAAACACGCTGGCTTGCAAGGGAACGACCACATGGGTCGCCACTTTGAGTGCATCTTTGAGGGATTTTCCGTGCAGGCCAGCGGGCGTATCGAGCACTGCGTGGGTCGTTCCCTTGGGTGGCTTGCCCACTGATTCAGCATCCAGGGGCCACGCACCAATGGGCTTGGCTGCAGGCGGACGCAAACTGAGCCAAAGTTTGGAAGACTGCTGTCGGTCAATGTCGCCCAACAACACTGCGTGCCCGCTGGTGGCAAAGTAACCCGCGATATGGGTAGACAACGTGGATTTTCCTGCTCCACCTTTGGGATTCGCAACGACAACGACCGGCATAGAAACCTCCAAGAATGAGTTGCGATATGGTATCGGCATGCGCACCGAAACCCAAGCACCCTCCACCTACGTGTTGGCAGCCCACCCCGATTGGCAACACTCCAAGGTGAACTTACCCCTGAAGCAAGTGGCGCTGGACATACCCTCCGTCCGGTTATGCGACCTCTACCAAACCTACCCTGATTACGCGATTGACGTCGCGTCCGAGCAAGCCAAGGTGGCTTCTGCCCAACTGGTGGTGTTGCTGCATCCAGTGCAGTGGTACTCCATGCCCGCCTTGCTCAAGCTATGGGTCGACGAAGTCTTAACGCACGGCTGGGCCTACGGCACCGGGGCCAGTGCATTGCAGGGCAAGGACTTGTGGCTGGTTGCCAGTACCGGCGGGCCCGAAGCGTCGTACCACCCCGAGGGCTACAACCGCTACTTTTTTGACGCCTTTCTTCCGCCGTATGAGCAAACCGCGGCGCTGTGCGGCATGCGATTCTTGCCCCCCATGGTGCTGCACGGTGCCCACACCGTACCGCAGGCAGAGATAGACCTCCATATCGCCACGTTTGCAGAACGGCTACGCAGCTATCCGAACTGGCCGGAATTGGAGGACTTGGGCATCGGCTGTAGTTGCGAAGTACCCCGCGCCGACCGCCCGAATGCGTCGGTCCCTTTGCCCGGAGACCAATGATATGGAACACGCACCAGCCTGGCTGATCAACAGCCTGATTTACCTGTCTGCAGCGGTGATTGCAGTGCCCCTCTCCAAGGCCCTGGGGTTGGGGTCCATCATTGGCTACTTGGCGGCCGGCATTGCGATTGGTCCGTGGGGCGCGGGATGGGTCAACAACGTGGAGGACATTCTTCACTTCGCCGAATTCGGCGTGGTGCTCATGTTGTTTTTGGTGGGATTGGAGCTGGAGCCCCGGCGGCTTTGGAGCTTGCGGCGGTCCATTTTCGGTTGGGGTTCTCTTCAGGTGATGGGCTGCGCAGCGATGCTGATGCTGGCGGCACTGGCCTGCGGGGTGGACTGGCGCCTGAGTCTGGTGGGTGCCTTGGGACTGGCCCTGTCCAGCACCGCCATCGCTCTGCAAGTGATGGGCGAACGCAACCTGATGCCCACCCAAAGTGGTCGCGCCGCCTTTTCCATCTTGCTATTTCAGGATGTGGCCGCCATTCCGGTGCTAGCCTTGTTGCCCCTGCTGGGCACCCAGGGCGCAAGCAGCGAAGCCATGGGCACCCTGGGGTATGCGCAGGCTGCGCTGGAAATCATGGCAGTCATCGCGGGAATCGTGTGGGGCGGGCGGGTATTGCTGCGCCCCGTCTTCCGCTGGATCGCCCGCTCGCGCACGCCGGAGATCTTTACCGCCGCATCCCTCCTGTTGGTGGTGGGTATCTCTGCCCTGATGTTGTGGGTCGGCCTGAGCATGGCGCTGGGTGCATTTCTTGCGGGCGTGCTGCTGGCAGAGAGCGAGTACCGGCGGGAATTGGAAACCGACATCGAGCCCTTCAAAGGATTGCTGCTGGGCCTCTTTTTTATTGCCGTGGGCATGAGCATCGACTTTGGCGTCTTGCTGACCTCACCGGGCACCATGGCGCTGGTAGTGACTGGTTTTTTGCTTATCAAAGCCGTGGTTATTTACGGGCTGGCCCGTCATATCCAATTGCCCGCGCCTGAGCGACCCGTTTTCACACTGCTGTTGGCACAGGGCGGCGAATTCGCCTTTGTGGTGTTCCAGGCTGCCGCAGGCGCGCATGTGTTTTCGGCCGCTACTGCATCGTTACTCGTCGGCGCGGTGGCCGTATCCATGCTGCTAAGCCCACTGGTACTGGTGGCGATGGACCGGTGGGTGCTTGCGCGCTTTGCCGGGCGCAGCGGACCTGCGTTGGAAGAAATTGCGGAGCCCCAGAGTGCGCCCGTCATCATCGCCGGGTACGGCCGTTATGGGCAAATCGTGGGCCGCGTGTTGCTCGCCCAGGGCATACCCGCCACCGTGTTGGACCACGATGCGGACATGGTGGAGGCCGCCCGCAGTTTCGGCTATCGTGTGTTTTTTGGGGATGCCACACGCTTGGATTTGTTGCGTACTGCCGGTGCCGCCACAGCCCAGGTGCTGGTGGTGGCGGTGGACGATGTAGAGCAATCCTTGGCCATCGTCGACCTGGCTCGGGAACACTTCCCCACCCTGCCCATCGTGGCCCGCGCACGGGATGTGACCCACTGGAACCAATTGCGCGAGCGCGAGGTCACGCTGGTCGAGCGCGAGCTGTTCGAGTCCAGCCTGCGCAGTGCCCGCAGCGTGCTGGAGGTGCTGGGCCACAGCGCCCATGGCGCGCGCCAAAGTGCCATGCGGTTTCGCCAGCACAACTTGCAGTTATTTGAAAAAATGCGGCCCCACTTCAAAGACCGTGGCAAGTTAATCGCCACGGCCAAACAAGGCCGTCAACAGCTCGAAGAGCAAATGGCCCAAGAGCGCGCCGAACGCGACAAACACGCACGCCCTGACTGGAGCGGACGGTAAATCGGCCGTGCTAACCTGCACACATGTTCAATCCATCCCAAGAAGACGTACGTCGATTTTTTTGCGCTGTGTATGCCAAGTCCCGCGCGGGGCAGGCGCTCGAAGCGGTAGAAACGCTGGCCTCCCAGTGGATCGACGAGCACCCTGAATACCATGCCGATTTTGCCGACGTAGACACGGCCTTGGCCACCATGTACGAGGCCACCGAGGGGCGTACCAACCCCTTTTTGCACCTGAGCATGCATCTGTCCATCAGCGAGCAGTGCAGCATCGACCAGCCCCGGGGCATCCGCCAGGCCGTAGAGTTGTTGACCCACAAGCGCAACTCTTTGCACCACGCCCACCATGAGGCCATGGAGTGCCTGGGGCAGATGCTGTGGGAAAGCCAACGCGCCGGGCGGCCACCAGATGGCGACGCTTACATCGCCTG
>JARXAM010000075.1 GCA_029865845.1 Rhodoferax sp.
CTGACGGCGGTGTTGGCAGCGGTGCTGGTGTTTTTTGTGTACCGGCTGGTGCTTGCCAGCTTGCAGCGCTCCATCCGCAGCAGCACGCAGGCCGCCAAACAAATGGCGCAGGGCGATATGGTGAGCGCCGTGGACCTCGACCACGGGCGCACCGACAGCCTGGGCTTATTGCAAACCGCGCTGCGCACCATGCGCAGTGACTTGAACCAGACCGTGGCGTCCGTGCGCGATGCCGCCCACAGCGTGTCGATTGCCAGCGTGCAGATAGCGCAGGGCAACCAGGACCTGTCGGTACGCACCGAGGTGCAGGCCAAGATGCTGGACCAAACTGCCGCCTCCATGGATGCCCTCACCGTGGTGGTGAACCAGAACACGGCGTCTGCCGAAACCGCCAACCAGCTCGCCAAGCAGGCGGCGGATGTGGCCCAGCGGGGTGGCTCGGACGTGGCCCAGGTGGTGGAGACCATGCGCACAATCAACGATTCGGCGCATCAAATCACGGGCATCGTCAACGTGATCGAGGGTATCGCCTTTCAAACCAACATTCTCGCGCTCAATGCCGCCGTGGAGGCGGCCCGTGCCGGGGAGCAGGGTCGGGGCTTTGCGGTAGTGGCCTCTGAAGTCCGCTTACTGGCCGGACGCAGCGCCGAGGCGGCCAAGGAGATCAAGCACCTGATTGACGCCAGCGTGCTGCGGGTTTCGCATGGCAGGGCCTTGGCAGACAACGCGGGTGCCACCATGCACGACATGCTGCAAGCCTCGCAGCGGGTGAGCACCATGCTGGCAGAGATCAGCGCGGGCAGCCGTGCCCAGTCCGAGGGCATCGCCAGCGTGGGCCACGCGGTCAAGCAAATGGACCAGGTCACGCAGCAAAACGCTGCCTTGGTCGAAGAAATGGCAGCCGCCGCCGACAGCCTGAAGATGCAGGCCGCAGAGTTGGTGAACCAAATGTCGCAGTTTCAGGTGCAAGGGGCGGCGCACCAGGCACTATCGCGCACATAGCGCTGTGCCCACTCGCGGGTCCAGCAGGCCAATGCCGCGTCCACGCTGCCGCTGTGGGTACCCAGTCCCAAGCCTTGGGCGGCGCGGTTCAGGGCATCTAGCGGGTGGCGTACATCCAGTGCAGGGGCACCGTGTTGTTTGCTGAGCTTTTCACCATCGGCACCCCGTACCAAGGGCGTGTGCAGGTACTGGGGTGCAGGGGCTCCCAGGGCGCGCTGCAAGGCCAGTTGCCGGGGGGTGTTGTCGGCGAGGTCTTCCCCGCGCACCACATGGGTGATGCCCTGCGCCGCATCGTCCACCACCACGGCCAGTTGGTAAGCCCAGAGCCCATCGGCGCGCAGCAGCACGAAGTCGCCCACCTCCTGCGCAATGTCTTGCGCCTGCTGGCCCAAGCGTCTATCGCTCCAGTGCCAGAGCCCGTCGCTACGTGGTCCGGCGTCGGCACGGGTGTTTCGCAGTCCGTCGGTTCTAAAACGCCATGCGCGTGCCGCGCGCCCTTGCAAACCTGTGCGGCAGGTGCCGGGGTACACCAACTCCGCATGGCGCGGCTTGTCGTGGTTGCGGGCGGCCCACACGTGGGCGATGTCTTTGCGCGAACAGGCGCAAGGGTAGGCCAGCGCACTGTCTAGCAAACGGTCGAGCGCCTGGCGGTACAGCGCCTGCCGCTGGCTTTGCCACACGGGCGCTTCGTCGGGTACCAGCCCACAATTCGCCAACTGGTGCAGGATGAGGTGGTCCGCGCCCGGCACGCAGCGGGGGGTGTCCACGTCTTCCATGCGCACCAGCCACTGGCCCCGGTGTGCCCGCGCATCGAGCCAACTGGCCAAGGCCGCCAGCAACGATCCGGCGTGCAGTGGTCCGGTGGGCGATGGGGCAAAGCGGCCCCGGTAGGGGGCGTGCGACGCGGGCACTGCTGCAGTGGCCTCTGTGGCGTCAACGGCCTCAGGCAAGGCGCAGCGCGAGTTCCAGGCCGGACACAAACGCGTCCTCTACGCGGTGGCCAATGCACCAGTCGCCGCACAGGCCAAGCCGGGCCTTGCCATCCCACAAAAAGGGTTCACCTAAAGGGGCCTCGGTTTTGGCGTACAGCCAGCGGTGCACCTGTGCGTGCGATGGCTGCGCATGGATGCCGGTGATCTCGGCAAACGCTTTGATCAGCTTGGCCTGCACGCGCTCGGGGGCGTCGTTCAAATGCTCTTGCGACCAGGCGGCACTGGCTTGCACCGTCCAGCGCTCCACCTTGCCGCGACCGGGTTTGCTGGATTCACGTGACAGCCACGCCACGCGGTGGTGGGTGCTGCGGGCGGCATTCCATTGCGGCCCCAGGGTGGTCAGGCCGGGTTGCACGGCTTGGGGGTAGGCCAGCATCAGCGTCCAGCAAGGTGCCACAGATACCTTGGCGGTTTTTTTGGACAGCGCCGCCCCGTGGGGGGTGGTCGCCAAAAGCGCTTGTGCTTGCGGGTGGGGAATGGCGAGCACCACCTCGTCAAAGCCGCCATAGACGTGGTTGGTGCCCGCCTCGCCCGAGGTGCGCAACTGCCATTTCTTTTTGTGCAAGGAATCTTGTTCCAACGCGGTGACCTGGGTGTGGACCAGCAACTGCCCCGCATCCAGCAGGGGCTGCGACCAGGCGCGCAGCAGGGCGTTCATCCCGGGCGCGGGCACCCAATGGGCGTCGCGCCCTGGCAGGGCAGCCGCAGCCACCCTGCCGTGGGAGTCCAGCACACGCACGGTGTTGGCGCTCCAAGGGCGGCACAGGCCCGGGGTGGTTTGTAGCGCTTGGGTCATGCGAGCGTCGCGCACCGTGAAGTACTGGGCACCGTGGTCAAAGGTGCCAAAGGCACTGTCTCGGGTAGCCATGCGCCCGCCGGGGCCAGCGCTTTTCTCAAACACGGTCACGGTGTGCCCCGCCTGCACCAGGGTGCGGGCGCACGTGATGGCGGCCATGCCGGCGCCCACGATGGCAATGTGTCGAGAGTGGATCATGGGCGCTGTCTCCTTGGAATAGTGATCGTTCCTTTATACACGCAGCAGCGCACGTTTCATCGTTTCGTCCGTCGCTTACGCCGTGCGGTGTTCTGCGATGAGGGCACTGCGGGTGGTCTCGCTTTCGAGTTGGTTCAACCACCATTGCAAGGCTTGCCCCTGGTTCACCGTTTTGGACAAGCGCCAGGCGTAATGCAGTGGCACGGTGCGCAGGGGGCGCTCTGTTTTTTTCACCACCAGGCGGCCAGTGCTGATGTAGCTGTCGGCCATGCAACGGGGCAGGTTGCCACCGCCCAGACCGCGCAGTTGCGCATCGAGCTTGGCGTGCATGGTGGGTACGGTGAACACGTCTTGCCCACTGAGCAAGCCATAGGTCTGCCCGGCACCCCGCTGGATGGAGTCAGCCACCGCCACGGCGCGGTGCTTTTGGATGACGTCATCGCTCAGGGGCTCGGGTGCCTGTGCCAACGGGTGGTGGGGTGCCACGGCGTAGACAAAGGTCACACTGCCCAAGGGTTTGCTGTGCACGCCGGCGGTACGTGCAGAGTCGGGCCCCACGCCCAGCGCCAGGTCGGCCTGGCCGCTGGTGAGCGCCTCCAGCGTGCCTGACAGGGTTTCTTCTCGCAGGCGGATGCGGGTGGGGGGCGACTGGCTCAAGAAGCTCTCGCACAGCTCCATCATGACGGGCTTGGAGATGATGGTGTCCACCGCAATCGTGAGTTGGGGCTCCCAGCCGGTAGCCACCCGCTTGACCCGGTTGGCCACAGCGTCAATTTCTTCGAGCAGGCGCGCGCCTTCGCGCAGCAGCTCGGCTCCGGCAGCGGTGAGTCGGGCCTGGCGGGAGCTGCGGTCGTACAGCAGCACATCGAGTGCGTCTTCAATTTGGCGCACCCGGTAGGTCAGCGCACTGGGCACCATGCCCATCTCGCGGGCGGCAGCGGCGAAGCTCCCCGCCTGCGCGATGGACTGCAACATGGACAGGGCGTCTGGGGTCAGAAAGTCGCGTGCGGTTTGCATGATCAGTACCACTAAGTTGAGTTTTTTTGAATGATGCCATCAAACGGCATGGACGAAAACCCGCCCTTGGTGGCCTACAGTTTCACCCATACCAAACCACAGGCTATTGACATGTTGACCGTACGCAAATCGCAGGACCGAGGCTATGCCGACCACGGCTGGCTCAAGTCGTTTCACAGTTTTTCGTTTGCCGGGTACTACGACCCCGCGCACATGGGCTGGGGCAATCTGCGCGTGATCAACGAAGACCGCATTGCCCCCGGCACTGGCTTTGGCACCCACGGCCACCGTGACATGGAGATCATCAGCTACGTCATGGCGGGCAACCTGGCTCACAAAGACAGCATGGGCAACGTCAAAGGCATTCCCCCAGGCGATGTGCAACGCATGAGCGCAGGGTCCGGTGTGATGCACAGCGAGTTCAACCACGCGCCCGATGAAACGACCCATTTTTTCCAAATATGGATTGAGCCCAACGTAACCGGCATCGCGCCCAGCTACGAGCAAAAAACCTTTGCCGCAGCCGACAAGCAAGGCGGCCTCAAGTTGGTGGCGTCGCCCGACGGTGCGCAGGGCAGCGTGCTTATCCATGCGGACGCCAAGCTCTATAGCGGCTTGCTCGACGGTGCGCAAACCGCCACGTTGGCACTGGACCCCGCGCGCAAGGGCTATGTGCAGGTGCTGCGCGGCGCGGTGTCCGTCAATGGCACGGCGCTACAGGCCGGTGACGCCGCCCTGCTCAGTGCGGAGCATGCCGTGGTGTTGGATGCAGCGCAGGATGCGGAAGTGCTGGTGTTTGATTTGCAAGCGTGAGTTTGCCAGCCTGATTTTTCTCTGGTGCGCGCCATAGGTGGGCATCGTTTTTTGTGTGTTTTTTTAAGGAGTTTTCACCTTGGCAAAAGTAGCAGTCGTGTTTCATTCGGGTTATGGTCACACCCAGCGCGTGGCGCAATTCGTGGCAGAAGGCGCAGGCGCTGAAGTGATCGCCATCGACGCCAATGGCGACATCACCGAAGCACAGTGGGCCGCCTTGGACGCGGCCGACGCCATCGTGTTCGGCTCGCCCACCTACATGGGCATGGCGTCCTGGCAGTTCAAGAAGTTTGCCGATGCCACCAGCAAGCGTTGGTTCACCAGCGCCTGGAAAGACAAAGTGGCCGGCGGCTTCACCATCTCGGGCAGCCCCAGCGGCGACAAGCTGTCCACCATCCAGTACTTCATCACCTTGTCGCAACAGCACGGCATGGTGTGGGTGGGCCAGCCCGCCATGAACGACGGCACCATCAACCGCATCGGTTCCAACTCCGGTGTGATGGCGCAAGTCGGCCCCACCAGCCCCGCTGCCGACATCCCCCAAGGCGATCTGGACACCGCCCGCGCCTACGGCGCACGCGTGGCATCTATCGCTGCCAAGCTCAAGGCCTAAAGCTTTCCTCAGACCTCTTCGGTCTGAGATGCTTGAGCCCGCTTCGGCGGGCTTTTTTTCCGGTTCGTGAGCAGCACTCAATTTGATAGTGCTTTGCTATTGCGTCGGCAGCAAGGAGTCCAGCGGGCTGGCCGTGCCACCCGCCGCCACCTTGAGCACGTGGGTGTAGATCATGGTGGTGGACACATCGCTATGGCCCCGCAACTCTTGCACGGTGCGGATGTCGGTGCCTGCTTGTAGTAGGTGCGTGGCAAACGAGTGGCGCAGGGTGTGCACCGACAAGGCAATTGCTGGCAAAGCACTTCCTTGTAGAGATACAGCAGCGCACTCAGCGCTTGGCGGTGGGTAGAAGGGGCAACTTTGCGTTCATTGGCCAGCATGGTCAGAAAAGCTTCCACCTCCGCTTGCCCCATCTCTTTGGGGTGGCGCAACCCACTGAATCGGATGAACCAACGCACCCAGAACAGATAAGTCTGCTCGGTGCGCAAGCTGTAGTGCATGTAACGCAGGCGCTCGCGCATCTGGTCCAGCAAGCGTGTTGCCTTCAAGGGGGGATGGGGTGGAGCGGCGGTTTTTGGGAACTTGATAATGCTGTTCATACGCACAGTAATTCAAAAATCACGAGCCAAATCAAGCCTTCCCGGAACAATTGCCAAAGTTGTTCATCAGCAAGTCGCCTTGTTCATAAGCAGGTTTGCAGGGTTTGCCGTCATTTTTATAGACAGCCATGTACTTCTGAAAGTGGAGAATCGGATATAAATCAAGCACTTAAAAAACCACGGGAGGAAATCGTGGGTTCAGCTCACTTTGTTCATGAGACGCGTTTCACTTCCATAACACGCTAGGCATCACAGAACACCCTACTTGCAGCCTCAGCATGGATATTCGTAAACAGCAGTCCCACGGCAAGATCGGGGAGGCTGCCGTCTCCGCCAAGTGCTGGATGCACGGAATCCCCGCATACAACACAGCCGGTCTGCGAGCCAACTTCGCTGGAAGCGACCTGCTGGTAGATACGCGTGACCCAAGGCGCAAGCTGCTCGTTCAGGTAAAGACCGGCTACAACCCGTCGCCTGACTGGGTCTACATGACTCAGTGCTCAGGAGAAGAAGAGCTCGGCTATCCAAAGTTTGTGTCTGACTTCGTAGTCTTCGTGAACCTGGACAAGCAGGCAGGCACAAAGCACACGCACGATGGTTCGCTAGATTTTCGCCACCTGAGCTTCTACATCGTGCCCCGAGAGCAAGCGAATGCGCTGTACCTGGCGGCGTTGAAACGAGAGCATGCAAGGCCTCTGATCAAGACAGGCGGTCAAAGAAAGTTGGGAAACCTTGCTGTGAACGTGGCCGAGTCAGAGATGAGGCCCTTCAAGGACGCATGGCACCTTATCAAGAGCGCTGGGGCGAGTGATGCCTAACATATCGTTCAACCGGAGCGCCAACGGCAGGCCACCAGGCCCGGCCCGCAGGTACGCGGTACATTGTCTGCGGCCCGGGCCTGGCATCCTGCCGTTGCCGCCCGGTTAACTTTGCGTTAGGCCGCATGAGAGACCATTTCACTCGCTTTCTATTAATCAACAACGCGGTTACGGCAGTGCTCGCTATTGTTTGGGCATACGCATCGTACCGATACGATTTACTCGAAATCGGCCGTGGAACCGGCAGTATCGACTTCTGGGATGGCACCCTGACTATAGCTGCCTACTCCGGCTTAGCCATATGGCTGGTCGGCCTCATCGCAACTACTTTCGGCTGCTTTATCCTTCGCCTCCGCAAACCACGGCTCCTGTCCTACGTCGCCGCAAGTGCTCTAATTGGCCCAATGCTAGTGTCTTGCCTGTCCTGGTGGCTGCACCAGAGTATTCCTCCATGAAATTTCTAGTTGGCTGTGGTCAGTGGCTGCGGCCTAACAATTCGTTCAAGCCGACCCCGTGTCGTGGCGTCAGCCGCGTGCACGCGCTACGCTAGCACGCGTCCGCCACCCCGCCACGGGGCGGCTTACCTAAGGCGTTCGGCCCCAGCAAGACACGCCTTTTGACGTTTGTATCGTTTGGGCTACACTTGGGCGATGCGAGTAGAGAAAACAGACGAGTACCGGGACTGGCTTGACGGTCTGAAGGACCGCATGGGAAGAGCGCGGATTCTGGTGCGTGTCGATCGTTTGATTGACGGCAATCCTGGACAGCACCGAGATCTGACGGATGGCGTCTCCGAACTCAAGATCGATGTCGGTCCGGGCTATCGGATCTATTACACCCAGCGTGGAACGCGGTTGCTGCTGCTGCTGATCGGTGGCGACAAGGCCACACAGCAGAAAGACATTGCACTGGCAATTCATCTGGCCAAGAATTTCAAGGAGTAACCATCATGCCTAGAACCGCGACATTGAAGCCAACAAAGGCATCTTCATACGATGTAGCTGAGCATCTGCGTACGCCAGAGGAAATGGCCGCCTATCTTGATGCTTGGCTTGAAGAAGCGCCGGACGACGCAACCGGAATTGCCAAAGCACTTGGAAATATTGCCCGCGCGAAAGGCATGACTCAAGTGGCCAAGGACGCCGGGCTAAGCCGGGAGAGTCTGTACCGAGCTTTCGGTGCGGGAGGCAATCCGAGCTTCTCCACAGTACTGAAGGTCGCAAAAGCCTTGGGCGTCAAACTCCATGCTTCAGCGGTGTAGCGCCGCCATGGGGCCGAACCGGTCGTTCGAGCCGACTCGCACCGGCAGGCCGAGAAAAAGGGTCGAACGCGCAGCGAAGTCGATGAAGTCGATGACCCATTGATGCGGAAGATCCGATACTTGGACAAGCTGATTGACGAGCTCGCACGAGGCAAGGCACTGGGCAAGGTGCTTCGCGCTTGAGTCTCTATGTCGTACCAAGGGGGCAGGTCGCAACTTGCAAACACAGTGACGCCTAACCCTTCGTCTATGGACTCCCCCACAAGCGCAAGAAACTGAACTTGGCAAGGTAGAGTTTGCCACTGTCCAACAAACTCGCATTGGCGCGTTGGTTGCCTTCCACATAGGTACCGGTCGAAACAAATTTGTAGATGTAGTCGTCGCCCATTTACACCACCACGCGCTTGTCTTTGGCGAATGCATAGGCCGCGTTTTCATGCTTGAAACGACCCAGCGCTGTGCGTTTTTTGGGCTTCGATGTGGCATCGAAAGAGTCAATTTAAACGATCCAGCCGTGGCGGTTGGATTCGTTGGGTTCTTTTTTGTAGTCGAATCGATCGTGTTGTGTTTCCCATGCCTAGCCTGACGTGCCTGCGGTAATGCCATAGCGCTTCATGGCAACAGTGCGGCCTGGAAAAATGCAGAGATTGTGACAACGTGGTAACCACAAACCATGGTTCGCAGCCGCGTTGCGTGGTTTCAAAAACCCCTTCGGTCATTCAAGATTGGTACGGTCGCAAAAGGCGCCTAAACCATACTGCCAAATCACCTCGCCTTGCGTGGGTACTCGGCCCATTGGGCCGTAGAAAGTCGCCGGGATAGTTTTCATGCCCAAGGCACAGCGAGTCATCCAACCCGAAGGCCTTCACGGCTGCCGCTGCTTCAACGCACCAACGGCCAAAGTAGCTGCCCTTCTCTAGCGGGTTGATATCTGGGTCGCCATAGTCGTACCACCAAATGGATTTGCTCTGTGGGCGCTTGAGTTCTGCGTACCAGTTCTCCACAAAATCGCGCAAGGCCATTGCTTGTTGGTCTGGCGGAGCCTGAATAGCCTTTAACAAGCGGGCATAGGGCTTGGGATGCAGAACCTTGGTCGCCAGCGGGCGTTTAGGCTCGCGGCTGGCGATCAGGCGGTCCAGCACTGCGTCTTCGTTCTCCCCTCCCACCAACACCAGCAGTCGCTGCCAGTGTGCTTCGTCGATTTGGAGCAGCAAAGCCAGCGAAACCAGCCACAAGCACCATTGGTAGTGCTGGAGGTTGCGCAACTCAAACGTCCAGTCGCGGCAGCTTTTGAGCCCCTCGCGTTGGCAAATAGCATCCGCCTCTCGATTGGACCATTCCCACGCGTCCAGCACTTTGGGGAATGGGTTGTAAAGCTGCCCAATCGGATCGCCGCAGGAATACTGGGTGAGCGTCTGGCGGGGGCGGCTAAGGCAATGCTGAATAAGTCCACCGCCGATGGCTATCAGACGTTATAGATTCATGAAGCAACAGACCCTAGCTATGGCCACCGATCAAGGATTTGAGAGCTATCGCAAGCCCACGCGGCGTGACGAGTTTCTCAAGACTATGGAGGC
>JARXAM010000032.1 GCA_029865845.1 Rhodoferax sp.
TGGCCGCTATGCCTGCCCCGCTTTGTATGTGTACCGTGTGGCCTTGGCTGCTGAGCTTCTTTACAACCTCCGGGGTCACGGCTACTCGGGTCTCTCCCGCTTGGGTCTCAGCGGGTACGCCTATGTGCATGGGGCACTCCTCGTTTCTTTCTGGTGGGTCATGTGGTGCATGGCAAAGGTTGCCGGTTCATGGACTGGGAATGGGCGCAGGACTGGGGTTGCGCCGGTCCACAACCAGGCGCCCTTCGAAGCCCCAGTCCTCGGGTTGGATGTCGCTAAAGATGATGTGGGTGCGCTCCGGCTTGGTGTGCGCATGCTCGGTGAGGACGCGGGTGATCTCTTGGGTGATAGCGCGCTTTTGCTCCACGCTCAGGCCCGCCACGATCTGCAAGTGGACTACGGGCATGGAGGCTCCTTGGCAGCAGTGGGCCGTGCATCGGCCACTGCCGTGCCCGGCGCGGGCGCGTTGTTCATGCCGTCTTTGAAACCTTTGACGGCCCCCCCCAGATCAGCGCCGATATTTTTGAGTTTTTTGGTGCCGAACACCATCACAACAATCAGCAAGACGATCAGCCAATGCCATAAAGAAAAGGTACCCATGGTTGTGCTCCTGTGAAGTTACTGGCCAGCCCGTATCCAGGCGGCGGCTTTTTCCGCAATCATCAGCGTGGGGCTGTTGGTGTTGCCACTGACGATGGTGGGCATGACGCTGGCATCGGCCACCCGCAAGCCACGCACGCCGTGCACCCGCAGGCGATGGTCGGTGACTGCCATGGGGTCGGTGGCCAGGCCCATTTTGGCGGTGCCTACCGGATGGAAGATGGTGGTGGCAATGTCCCCTGCCAGTGCAATCAGCTCTGCGTCGGTTTGGTACTTGGGGCCCGGTTTGTACTCTGTGGGGCTGTATTTTTTCATGGCCTCCTGGGACATGATGGCGCGCGTGACCCGCAGCGAATCCGCAGCCACTTGCTGGTCTTGCGGGGTACTGAGATAGTTGGGCGTGATGGCCGGGCTGACCCGGTAGTCGGCCGACTTGATGGAGACATGGCCCTTGCTGGTCGGGTTCAGGTTGCACACGCTGGCGGTCATGGCGGGGAACGCGTGCAGGGGTTGCCCAAACGCTTCCAGGCTCAGTGGCTGCACATGAAACTGGATGTTGGGATACGCCTGGCTGGCGTCGCTCTTGGTGAACACGCCCAGTTGCGAGGGCGACATGCTCATGGGGCCGCTGCGCGTGAGCGCGTACTCCAGCCCGATTTTGATTTTCCCTACCCAAGAGTTGGCCAAGGTGTTCAGGGTGCGGGCGTTTTTGACCGCGTAGACGGCGCGAATTTGCAGATGGTCTTGCAAGTTGGCACCGACCCCCGGCATGTTTTTGACCACGGCAATGTCGTGCTGGTTAAGCAATGCCGGATCGCCAATGCCCGAGAGTTGCAGCAGTTGCGGTGTGCCAATGGCACCGGCACACAACACCACTTCGCGGCGTGCGTGTAGTCGCAGCGTTTGTCCCTTGCGCACCACGGTAAGCCCATCACAGGCCAGGCCATCTTGTGCGGGATGGAGCTGCAACTGGGTGGCTTGGGTGTGGGTCCAGATGTGCAGGTTGGGCCGGCGTTTGACCGAGGCATTCAGGAATGCCTTGGAGGTGTTCCAGCGAAAGCCCGCCTTTTGGTTGACCTCAAAGTAGCCCACCCCCTCGTTGCTGCCCGCGTTGAAGTCGTCGGTCGCCGGAATGCCGTATTGCTGGGCCGCTTGGGCAAATGCATCGAGCAAGTCCCACCGCAGACGCTGCTTTTCAACGCGCCATTCGCCTTTGGAGCCGTGGTAGCGGCTGGTGGCAAACGGCTCGCTGCGCGCAGCATCCAGACGGTAGTGGTTTTCGTGGCGAATGAAGTCCTGGAGGCAGGACTCCCACGACCACTGCGGGTCGTTGAGCACCTGCGCCCACCCGTCGTAGTCGCGCGACTGGCCGCGCATGTAGATCATGCCGTTGATGCTGGAGCAGCCCCCCAGCGTCTTGCCACGCGGATAGATGAGGCTGCGGTGGTTGAGCCCCGGATCGGGCTCGGTGCGCATGCGCCAGTCGGTGCGGGGGTTGTCGATGCAGTAGAGGTAGCCCACCGGAATATGAATCCAGTGGTAGTTGTCCGGCCCACCCGCCTCGACCAGCAAAACCTGGTGCTTGGGGTCTTCGCTGAGCCGGTTGGCCATGAGTGCGCCGGCGGTGCCCCCGCCGACCACGATGTAGTCAAAGGACTGGACTGTCATTGCGACACCGGCATCGAAAACTCTGCACCCGCGCCCATTCCCGCTTGCCAGCGCTGCATGATGGATTTTTGCTTGGTATAGAACTTGACGCCGTCCATACCGTAGGCGTGCAAGTCGCCAAACAGGCTGCGTTTCCACCCGCCAAAACCATGCCAGGCCATGGGCACGGGAATGGGCACGTTGATACCCACCATGCCCACCTGAATGCGGCGCGAAAACTCGCGTGCGGTATGCCCGTCTTGGGTATAGCAGCTCACGCCGTTGCCGAATTCGTGTGCATTGATGAGCTGGATCGCCTGGCCCAGCGAGTCCACCCGCACGCAGGCCAGGACAGGCCCAAAAATCTCCTCGCGGTAGATGCGCATGGCGGGTGTGACGTGGTCAAACAGGGTCGCACCCACAAAATAACCGGGGCCGTTGGCGGCGCTGTGCGTGCGGCCATCCACCACCAGCGAGGCGCCTTCTGCAACGCCGGATGCAATGTAGTCCGTCACGCGCTGCTTGGCCGCTGCAGAAATGAGGGGGCCCATTTCGCTGGCGGGCACCATGCCGTCGCCCACGCACAGGGCATCAATGCGCTCCTTGATCTTTTCCACCACGCGGTCTGCCACCGGGCCTACCAGCACGGCCACCGAGATGGCCATGCAGCGCTCGCCAGCCGAGCCATAGGCTGCGCCCATGAGCGCGTCCACCGCTTTGTCGAGATCGGCATCGGGCATCACGACCAGGTGGTTTTTGGCACCACCCAAGGCTTGCACACGTTTGCCCTTGGCGGCGCCCCGCTCATAGATGTAGTTGGCAACGGGCGTGCTTCCAACGAAGGAGATAGCCTTCACATCGGGATGGTCGAGCAAGTGGTCCACCGCTGCCTTGTCGCCATGGACCACGTTAAACACGCCGTCAGGGAAACCGGCATCGCGCATCAGCTCGGCGGTCAGCATGGTGGGCGTGGGGTCCAGGGGACTGGGCTTGAGCACAAAGGTGTTGCCCGTGGCAATGGCGATGGGGTACATCCACGCGGGGACCATCACCGGAAAATTAAAGGGGGTGACCCCCGCCACCACGCCCAAAGGCTGGCGCATGGTCCAGTTGTCGATGCCAGTGGATACCTGATCGGTGTAGTCACCCCGCATCAGGTGGGGAATACCGCAGGCGAACTCCACGATGTCAATGGCGCGATCGACTTCGCCACGCGCGTCGGAGAAGATTTTTCCGTGTTCTTTGGTGATGGCGGCTGCAAGGTCGTCGCGATGGCGGTTGAGCAAGCCCAAAAACTTGTTCATGACGCGGGCACGGCGAATGGCAGGCGTTTCTGCCCACGCGGGGAAGGCTTTTTGGGCCGCTGCAACCGCAGCATCGACTTCACTAGCGGTTGCCAAAGCCACCTGCCCACTTGCTTCGCCCGTGGCAGGGTTGAATACAGCTTGCGTGGCGCCGGCCGGTGCGGGAGCGTGTGCTCCTTGAATGAAATGTCCAGTAATCGTCATCTTTGGGTTCCCGATAAGTTCATTGCACGGTTCGCTTTTTGCAAACAAACCGCCGCTCACCTTGAGTTGCATCTGCGCGCCTTGCAGACGGAGAACACGCTGACCGGGGCTGCACTCCATCCCGCAGGATGGGGGTGTTTGCGGTCCGCTGTGCCAAGCGCACAGCTAACGCTTCTCTTGGCCACCCGGTACGATGACAAGCTCAACATGTCATGACATCTTATCTTATCCAAATTGATTAAGTCTACGGGTTTCTCCTTATATCAGTTCAATTTTTCCTCAATTAGAGTCACCCCTGTCATGACAACAAATCATGTTTCATGTCAAAAAAAGTGTTTCAATCGGTCGTTAATCATTTCAATGAAGGAGTCGAGAATGAGGCGTGATTTTCTGAAGACAGCTGCGGCTGCAGGTGCTGGTTTGGCATCCATGGGCGCTTTTGCGCAGGCTGCTAATGCAGCAGGGCTCAAGGGCAATCCCAACGACACATACGTCATGAACGTCATGGTGAGCGGCGTGGAGTACTGGTTCCCCGTGTATGAAATGTTCAAGTCCTTGGGTCAATCCTTGGGCGTGAAGACACGTTACTCCGGTACCCCCGAATACGACGTGAACAAGCAACTGGCTTCTTTCGAGCAGCAGTTGGCACGTAAGCCCGCTGGCATTTTCTTGCACCCCATGAACCCTGATCCGTTCATCGAGCCTATCGCTCGTGCAACGGCCATGGGTATCCCAGTGGTGACATTTGCAGCAGACTCCCCCAACTCCAAGCGCGTGTCGTTTGTGACCTCGGACAACGCTCGTGAAGGCTCCGCTGCGGCTGACGCCATCGCCAGCTCCATGGGTGGCAAGGGCGAATACGCTGTGTTGGAAAACCCCGGCCAGGACAACCATGACCGCCGTATCACGGCTTTCGTGGACCGCATGAAGTCCAAGTACCCCAACATGAAGTTGGTGGGACGCGCTGCTACCAACCAAGACGCCAACAAGGCATACCAAGCCGTGCAAAGCTTGGTTCAGGCCAACCCCAACCTGGGCGCTTTGTTCATGCCAGAAGCCAACACCGCACTGGGCGCCGCACAGGCCAAGGTGGAGTCCAAGAAGGACATCAAGGTGATGTGCTGCGACGTGAACGCCAAGATCTTGGACATGATCAAGTCCGGCGACGTGTTCGGCTCCATCAACCCCAACCAAGGCATGCAAGGCTTTGCGGGAATGATGTTGTTGTTCATGGCAAAGAACACCCAGTTGATCGACCCCATGAACGACGCAAAACGTGCGGGCCGCAACCCCATGTCTGTGCCATTCCTGGACAATGGTCTGTCGGTGGTTACCAAAGCCAATGCGGACGACTTCTACTGGGACAAGTACCTGAGCCGCCGCGGCACCAAAGGCATTAACGAGTAAGGAATAAGGATGCTGCTCGAATTACACGGAGTCAAAAAGGCGTTTGGCGCAACGCAAGCGCTGGCAGGAGTTGATTTCTGCCTGGAAAAGGGACAGATCCATGCGGTCTGTGGCGAAAACGGGGCGGGTAAATCGACTCTGATGAAGGTAATCGACGGCATCCTTCAGCCGGATTCTGGGCGGATTTCGCTGGAAGGCGAATCTGTCCAGATTTTGGACCCAGGACATGCCGCGCAATTGGGCATTTCGCTGGTGCACCAAGAGATATCTTTGTGCCCAAGCGCCACGGTAGCCGAGAACATTTTCATGTGCGAGGTCAACCGGTCCAAGCGTCTATGGATGAACTACGAGGAGCTGCAAAGCAGGGCCCGCACCATCATTCAGCGGCTTGGCAAAGACATCGACACGCACTTGTTGGTCGAGTCGCTCAGTTTGTCCAACCAGCAACTGGTGGAGATCGCCAAGGCGCTGGCTCTGGAATGCCGGATTTTGATCCTCGATGAGCCTACCGCTGCGCTGACCGAGATTGAGTCCAAGGCACTATTTCGCGTGTTGCACGAGTTGGCAGATTCGGGCATCGGGGTGATTTACATCAGCCACCGCATGGCGGAGATTTTTGAGCACTGCTCGCACGTGACCGTGCTGCGCGACGGCTCAAGCGTGTACGCCGGACGCATACAAGACACCACTCCTGACGAGCTCATCCGCAAGATGGTGGGCCGTGAGTTGGGTAATTACTACCCCGAAAAGGCCACCAAGGTGGGAGATGTTCCCGTCCTGGAGGTCAGCAATATCAGTGACGATACCTTGGTGAAGAATGTTTCACTCAAGATCATGCCCGGTGAGATTTTGGGCATCGCAGGCTTGATGGGCGCGGGTCGCTCCGAGATAGCCAAAGTGATTTGCGGCATCACGCCCAAAACCAGTGGCTCGGTACGCTTGCATGGCGCTGCCATTGAGGCCCACCAGTACAAAGACGCGCTCAACGAGGGCATTGCCTACCTGAGCGAAGACCGCAAGTCCGAAGGCGTGTTTTTGGAACTGTCTATCCAGTCCAACATCGCATCCATGGCCTTGCACACGGTGCGTACACCCTTCTTTACGGTGGACACTGGTAAGGAAAGCCGACAGGCGCAGCAACTGGGCAAACGGCTGAACCTGAAAGCCAGCAGCGTGGCCGCCAACGCGGACAGCCTGTCTGGCGGCAACCAACAAAAGGTCGCGATTGCCAAACTGCTGGCCACCCGACCCAAGGTCATTTTTATGGATGAACCCACGCGCGGCGTGGACGTGGGGGCCAAGTCGGAGATCCACCAGGTGCTGCGGCAACTGGCCAATGAGGGCGTGGGTATCGCGGTGATTTCTTCGGAACTGCCCGAGATCATCGGGCTGTGTGACCGCACGATCGTGATCCGCCACGGTGAGGTCGTTGGTGAACTGAGTGCTAGCGCGACGTCGGAGGAATCGATTTTGCGTCTGGCATCTGGAATGAACTAGGAACAACAACTATGAAGCTCAAAACAAACAACCTTCGCGAAGCCGGTTTGATTGTCATCATCGCCGTGCTGTGTATCACCATGTCGTTTGCGTCGGAGTTCTTCCTGACGTGGGAAAACATCCGGGCCATGCTGCTGTCATTTGCCATTGAGGGCATTGTGGTGGTGGGCATGACGGTGCTCTTGATTGTGGGCGGTATTGACCTTGCTGTGGGCTCGGTGGTGTGCCTGGCCATGGTGATCGTCGGGGCGCTTTTCCTGATGGGTATGGACCCATGGTCTGCCAGCCTGATTGCGATTGCCGCGAGTGCGGGCATTGGGCTATTGATGGGCTTGTGTGTCACCAAAATTGGCCTGAGCCACTTTATTGCGTCGCTGGCGTTTATGGTGATCGCACGGGGCTTGAGCCTTGCCGTGACCCAGGGTACACCCCAGTCTTTGTTTAACTTGCCACCCGAATTCAAGGCCATTGGCCAAGGCACTATTGGGGGCATTCCCATCGTGATCTTGATCTTCGCAGCGATCGTGGTGATCAGCGACTTTGTGCTGCGCAAATCCACGCTGTTCCGCAAAGTGTTTTACACCGGCAGCAACGAAAAAGCGGCCATGTACGCCGGTATCAATGTCAACAGCGTCAAGCTGTGGGTGACGGTGCTGTGCGGCACGATGTCAGGCATCGCTGGCGTCATTTACACCGCTCGTTTTGGTGCCGCTACCCCGACCTTTGGCGTGGGTATGGAACTAAACGTGATCGCTGCTGCGGTGATCGGCGGTGCTAGCCTGAAGGGTGGCTCGGGCACCATTTATGGCGCGGTTCTGGGCTTGGCGCTGTTGTCGGTGGTGACGAGTTCGTTGATCCTCTTGGACGTGTCGGTGTATTGGCAAGATGTGATCAAGGGCGGAATTTTGTTGCTCGCAGTGTCACTGGACCACTGGATGAACACCCGCAAAGCACGTACGTAAACACCGCACGACAGCGGTGGGTTTTGGGGGCCGGTAGCTTGCCACTTCAACGAGTGGCAGATTCCCGGCCCATATTTTTTTTGCCGAGAGTCTCATGAAACTAAAACAATTCACGTTGGTTGCGTTTGGTGTGCAAATCCTCTTGATGTTGGCCGCCGGGCTCTATGGCATTTACTCCCTCTCACGGGTGTTGGACCTGTATGAACGTGACGTTCGTCAAAGCTTCCAAACCGAGCGGGCGGTGCATGCATTGGCAGCGAAGTACCACGACCAAATGCTGCAATGGAAGGTCACGCTGCTCAAAGCAAAATCGCAAGAGACGCTGGACACACACCGGGAGGCCTTTGATCGCCAGCAGGCCGAGGTGTTAGCGCAGGCCAAGACACTTGCCCAAGCATCTGGCGGTGAGGTGCGCGGGGCCATTGAGCAATTCATTGCGGCCCACGAGGAGCTGGGCAAAGCCTACATGAAGGCGATGTGGGACTTCAATGCCTCTGGCTTTGACAATGCGGTAGCCGACGCCGCCATGGCGGATCAAGACACAGTGCCCAAGCGCCATCTGGACAAAGCAGTAGAGCTGCAACGCAACGAAGAAGGCCGCGTCAGTGAACTCGCCACCACCACTGCGCGCCGCGCAGAGCTACTCAGTGTTTTGGTCATGGTGGGCTTTGGAGTTTTGGGCTTGCTGGCCACCCAGTACGTGAGCAGCCGCATCGTACGCAGCGTGGGTGGCGACCCCACATTGGCCGTAGCCATTGCCAAGTCGGTGGCACACGGAGACTTTAGCAACGTGCACAGCGCTCGCACGCCGCATGCAGACAGCATCATTGGCCACCTGGCCATGATGCAGCAGAACCTAGCGCGATTGGTTGCAGAAGTTCGTGCATCGGCCTCCAATGTGAAGTTGGAAAGCGAACACATTGCCCGCGCGAATGAGGATCTGGCGGCGGGCTCCGACCAGCAGACGTACTTTGTGCGCGACGCCACATCTACCGTTCATAAAATGGCGGAAATTGTGACCACCAACCAAAGCTCTGCGGAGCACGCGCGCAACTTGGTGAGCCAGACCACCGAACTGGCCAACGTCAGCGGGCAAACGGTGGCTGACGTGGTGAACGCCATGCAAGAAATTTCGGCATCGTCGAAGCGCATCTCCGAGATCATTGCCGTGATTGACAGCATCGCCTTTCAAACCAACATATTGGCCTTGAATGCGGCCGTGGAATCCGCGCGTGCAGGTGAACATGGCAAGGGGTTTGCCGTGGTCTCTGCCGAGGTGCGCTCCTTGGCCAATCGAACCACCGAGGCGGCCAGCGAAATCAAAACACTGATCCACAACAGCCTGGGGACTGTCGAGCGGGGAGCGCAACTGGCGGATCGTGCAGGCCACAACGTGGTCAACATGGTAGACGCCATACGGCAAGCCAACGAGGCGATACAGGCCATCTCCCAAGCCAGCCATATGCAAGCAGCAGCATTGACAGACATCGAAACCGCCATGTCCAACGTGGAAAACACCACCCAAAGGAATTCGGGGCTTGTAGAGGGAGTGCTGCACTCCACCGCGAACTTACACGCCAAGTCATCCGACATGCTGATGTCGGTGAATGCATTCAAACTCTCGGGCGAAGCGGCGCACCAGCAGACCGCAGCGCTGAAGCTTGAAGCCGCGCAGTAACACCCCCCTGGCGTCTACGCCGCGTTTGCGTGCCAAAGCTGTATCTCATCGGGATTGCGTTTGATCGTAGGGAGCTGCGTGCCGGCCAATGTGCGGCTGCCGGGATGCGCCTGGTGCAGTCGGCGCGCATCAACGGGCATGACCCGTATGCCCACCTGAAGGATGTGCTGATACGCTTGCCAACACAGCGGGCCTGCCGGGTAGGCGAATGATTGCCGCACCGCTGGACATCGCAATAGCGTGGAAGGTCTGTGGGCTGCTAAGCTTTCTGCCATGGCAACGTCCTTGAATCCATCCACCTCTGCGACCCGAATATTCCACCTGCACATTGAGCTGCTGAACGTGGAGCCTTTGGTCTGGCGCCGTGTGTGGGTGCCAGAGACCGTCAAGCTCAAAAAGCTCGACCGCATCATTCAGGAATCCATGGGCTGGACCCATAGCCATTTACACGCCTTCACCATAGAGGGGAAGCGCTATGGCAGCCAAGAGCAGGATGACTGGGGCATGGACGCCAACTTGCTGGATGAAAAGCGTTATGCCATTCGCGATGTGTTGGGTGAGGTCGGATTTGAATTCAGCTACGTGTATGACTTTGGCGACGACTGGATGCACCGTATCGTTGTCGAACGTATTGAGGCTGCCACTGCATTGAACAACTGGGCCATGTGCGTCGCAGGTGAAAATGCATGTCCACCTGAGGATGTTGGCGGCCCTCCGGGCTACGAAATGTTCAGAGATGCCATGGCTGACAAATCCCATCCCCATTTCGCTGATTACTGGACATGGACTGGCGGCCCCTTCGATCCAAAAGCTTTCGACATGAACCTGGCAAACAAGCGAGTCAAAAAGCTGCGTTAGCCACACTCAAGAAGGGTTCGCCGGGCGCATACGCTCAATCAGTGCCTTCTTGAACGCCATGGAGGCGGCGTTCACCGCCCACGCTCATGGAGCCGTTGACAAACTGGTCAATGAGTTCTTTGGCGATGCGGGGCAGCGCCGGTGCTGCTTGGGGTTTGCGTGTCTTGATCGGCATTCATGCTCATTGGTGACATGGCATGCCTTGCACACAAAGTTTCGGATGGGTGCGACAAGATCCGTAATTTGCGAGGCATCTTGTCGTCTCCGTCTGCGGACTGATCTCCACAGCGCAAGAATCAGTTTTTCGACCGGGCCGCAATAGTTGTGCAGCAGATTCGGGGTAAGCATGTGCACTTGGACGCTGTATTGGAAGGGCTTAATCAGGAACAGAATAAATTTCTGCCACACTGCAATCCGTACGAATAGACAAAAAAAGATTGGACAAAGAGCTAGTAGTCAGGAGACGCGAAGATGTGGATCATTACCCCAAGGGCGGAGCTCAGCGCTACGCTTTCACTGACATTGCAATTTAGTCGCACTCATACCAATCGCCGATCTCAGAATCAGTCATTCTTGATCTGATTCATCGACTCAATTAACTAGCTGATTGAGTCCGTTAATGAAGCCTATTGCATCCACAGACATCAAATCAATCTTGATGTCCAAAAGAGCCAATATCTATTTCCTGGAACATTGCCGTGTACTGGTGAACGGCGGCCGAGTGGAATACGTAACTGACTCTGGGAAACGGCAGCTTTACTGGAATATTCCGATCGCCAACACCACTAGCATCCTGCTGGGCCCGGGTACTTCTATCACCCAAGCGGCGATGCGTGAAATAGCCAAGGCAGGCGTGCTAGTAGGTTTTTGCGGTGGCGGCGGAACACCGCTGTTCGCCGCCAACGAGATGGATGTGGAAGTTGCTTGGCTATCCCCCCAAAGCGAATACCGCCCCACCGAATACCTACAAGCATGGGTACGTTTCTGGTTTGACGATGAACTTCGGCTTGCCGCCGCCAAACAACTACAACTGCAGCGGCTGAATTGGTTGCCCGCCCAATGGAGTATGAATCGCCCCGGTTTTTGAGGAGGCTCCAACACCTGAGAAGATGGAGCCATGAGAAAGTCAACTAAGTTTTCCCCAGAGGTTCGCGAACGCGCAGTGCGCATGGTGCAGGAGCAC
>JARXAM010000040.1 GCA_029865845.1 Rhodoferax sp.
GCCATCCTTCCCCTGCGCGGCAAGGTGCTCAACACCTGGGAGGTGGACCGTGATCGCCTGTTTGCCAACACCGAAATCCACGACATTTCGGTCGCCATCGGCGTAGACCCGCACGGCCCCAACGACACGCCCGACCTGAGCGGCCCGCGCTACGGCAAGGTTTGCATCTTGAGCGATGCGGACGTGGACGGCTCCCACATCCAGGTGCTGCTGCTCACGCTGTTCTTCCGGCATTTCCCCAAGCTCATCGAGACCGGCCATGTGTATGTGGCCCGCCCCCCGCTGTTCCGGGTGGATGCGCCGGCCCGCGGCAAAAAGCCCGCCAGCAAGGCCTACGCGCTGGACGAAGGCGAACTCACTGCCATCCTCGACAAGCTGCGCAAAGAGGGTGTGCGTGAAGGCGCTTGGTCCATCAGCCGCTTCAAAGGCTTGGGCGAAATGAATGCCGAGCAGCTGTGGGACACCACGCTCAACCCCGACACCCGCCGCCTGTTGCCGGTCATGCTGGGTGCCATCAACTTCGGAGACACCGAAGCGCTCATTACCAAGCTCATGGGGAAGGGCGAGGCATCGTCCCGCCGCGAGCTGATGGAGCTGCACGGCGACTCGGTAGAGATCGACGTCTGATGCATCTGCGTGCTGCCGCGTCCCGTTTTGCTATGAAAAAAGTAGCTGCTTGCGCACTATGGATGTGTGCTATCGCCGCTTTTGATGCCAAAGCCGATGTGTGGGTCTATGTGGATCCGCAGGGTAAAACGTATCTTTCCACCGAGCAAGTGGACGAGCGCTACACACTGTTTTTCCGCGCCTCTATCCGTAGCCTCCAGCCTGGCGCTGAAGCAGCTGCGCCGCAAGTGGTAGTTCCGGATGCCCCCGAGCTGTCGCCCAAATTGGCGGCGTTTTTCGACAACTCTCCGCGCTACCGCAAAGCCCAGCCCTTGTTGCAAGAGGCCGCGCGCAAGTACCGCCTGGACTACGAGCTGCTCAAAGCGTTGGTCACCACCGAATCCGGCTTTGAGCCTACTGCCGTGTCGCCCAAAGGCGCTATCGGGCTCATGCAGGTGATGCCCGATACGGCGCGGCGCTTCGGGGTCGACAGCGACCGCTGGATGTCGGTGGAGGCCAAGCTGGCCGACCCCAAAATCAATGTCGGCATTGGCGCTCGTTATTTGCGCTTGTTGCTCGACATGTTCCCCGGCCGCACCGATCTGGCCCTCGCGGCCTATAACGCCGGCGAAGGCGCAGTGCAAAAGGCGGGCAACAAAGTGCCCAATTTCAAAGAGACCCAGAACTACGTCGCCACCGTAACGGAGCTCTATGCCGCGCTCAAGCCACCGGCACCCACCAGTGCGCCCGTGCCGCAAGTGGTGGGCGTCAAGCCCGTGCTCAACCCCTATGGCGACGGCTATGTGTTGTCCGGCGCCCGCACGGCCTATGTGCTGGCGCCCGGTGCCATGCCGGGCGGCGCTGTCGGGCGCGGCAACATGATCACTCCGGCCCTGTCTGTGGCCCCTGAAGATTCCCGGATTGCAGTGGACTGAACTGAAGAAACATGACTGACCAAACCACGCTTGATTTAATCCCTGATCCCGCTGAACCGACAGGCCCCGTGCCGCCCGGTGACGATGGCGAACTGAACCTCGCCACCTACGCCCAGCGTGCCTACCTCGAATATGCGCTGTCCGTTGTCAAAGGCCGCGCTTTGCCCGATGTGTGCGATGGCCTCAAGCCGGTGCAGCGCCGCATTTTGTACAGCATGGGACGCATGGGCCTGGGCTTTGGCGGCGCCAATGGCAATGTGGGCGCCAAGCCGGTCAAGAGTGCCCGCGTGGTGGGCGACGTACTGGGCCGCTTCCACCCGCATGGCGACCAGTCGGCTTACGACGCGCTGGTGCGCATGGCGCAAGACTTTTCGCAGCGCTACCCGCTGGTCGATGGTCAAGGCAATTTCGGCAGCCGTGATGGCGATGGCGCCGCCGCCATGCGCTACACCGAAGCGCGCCTTGCCAAAATCACCACACTGCTGCTGGACGAAATCGACCAGGGCACCGTGGACTTCCAGCCCAACTACGACGGCTCTACCGAGGAGCCCAAGCAGCTGCCCGCGCGCCTGCCGTTCAGCCTGCTCAATGGCGCCAGTGGCATTGCCGTGGGCTTGGCCACCGAGATCCCCAGCCACAACCTGCGTGAAGTGGCCGATGCCTGCGTGGCGCTGATCAAGAACGACAAGCTGGCTGACGACGAACTGTTCACCCTGATCCCCGGCCCCGACTTCCCCGGCGGCGGCCAGATCATCAGCAGCGCCACAGACATAGCCGACGCCTACCGCAGCGGCCGTGGCAGCCTCAAGGTGCGCGCGCGCTGGAGGATTGAAGACCTTGCCCGTGGCCAGTGGCAGCTTGTGGTTACCGAGTTGCCGCCCGGCGTGAGCAGCCAGCGCGTGCTGGAAGAGATTGAAGAGCTCACCAACCCCAAGGTCAAGGCCGGCAAAAAGGCCCTGAGCCAGGACCAAACCCAGCTCAAGGCCAGCATCCTGAGCGTGCTGGATGTGGTGCGCGATGAGTCGAACAAAGACGCCCTGGTGCGCCTGGTGTTTGAGCCGAAGAGCCGCGCCGTGGAGCAGCAGGAGCTGATCACCGCGCTCTTGGCCCATACCAGCTTGGAAACCTCGTCGCCCATCAACCTCACCATGGTGGGGCTGGACGGCAAGCCGGTGCAAAAGTCTTTGCGCCAGATGTTGGTGGAGTGGATTAGTTTCCGCGCCAGCACCATCGAGCGGCGCAGCCGCCATCGCCTGGGCAAGGTGCTGGACCGCATCCACATCCTGGAAGGCCGCCAGACGGTGTTGCTCAACATCGACGAAGTGATTGCCATCATCCGCAACAGCGACGAGCCCAAGGCCGCGCTGATTGCCCGCTTTAACCTGAGCGATCGCCAGGCTGAAGACATTCTTGAAATCCGCTTGCGCCAATTGGCGCGCTTGGAGGCCATCAAAATCGAGCAGGAGCTCGCCGAGCTGCGCGCCGAGCAAGGCAAGCTGGAAGAAATTCTGGGTAGCCCCGCTGCACTGCGCCGCTTGATGGTCAAAGAAATCGAGGCGGACGCCAAAGTGTTTGCCGACCCACGCCGCACCCTCATCCAGGCCGAGAAAAAGGCCGTGGCGGAAGTGAAAGTGGTGGACGAGCCGGTGACCGTGGTGGTGTCTGAAAAAGGCTGGGTGCGTGCCCGCACTGGCCACGGCCATGAGGCGTCTACCTTCGCCTTCAAGGCAGGTGACGGCTTGTATGGCACCTTCGAGTGCCGTACGGTGGATACGCTGCTTGTGTTCGGCTCCAACGGGCGCATCTACACGGTGCCGGTGTCTGCACTGCCCGGCGGGCGGGGCGATGGCCAGCCGGTCACCACGCTGCTGGAGCTGGAGAGCGGGACTCAAATCCTGTACTATTTTGCCGGCCCGGCCAGCGCGCAGTTGCTGTTGTCCGGCAGCGGTGGCTATGGCTTCATTGCGAGTGTGGAGAACATGACCTCGCGCCAAAAGGCCGGCAAGGCCTTTGTGGGCGTGGGCGAGGGCGAAACCCTGTGTGCGCCGTCCGTGGTGTCGGGCGCACAAGGCAAGGTCACCGTCGCGGGCACTCCAGCCACGGTGGTGGCACCAGCGACCCACGTGGGCTGTGCGTCCACCGGTGGGCGCATCCTCACCTTTGAGATCACCGAACTCAAGACCATGGCCAACGGTGGACGCGGTTTGATGCTGATTGACCTAGAAGCCAAAGACACCCTGGCCGGCGCTGCCGCCTACACCCGCAGCATCCGCATCGACGGTATCGGCCGCGGTGGCAAAGAGCGTGACGAAACTCTGGAAATCCGCAGCCTGAACAACGCCCGCGCAGCCCGTGGCCGTAAAGGTAAAGCGGCGGATTTGGGCTTCAAGCCGAACCGGATTACGCGGGTGGAGTGATGAGGGAAGCAGCCGGAAGAGCCGGCTGCGTGGCAATGCTTGCTGAGTTGTACGAATTCATTCCGATGCCGAAAGTGGCTCCGGACGCGGCCAGCGAGAGATCTTCCTGTGCGAGACGTTCTTTGGCGAGGCTGCTGGCCAACTCGAGCGTAATCTGAGCTTCTTTCTTGGCCACTTGTAGAACTTTTTTCGCAGCGCTGCTCGCAACTTGCAAAATTTGCTTGGCGTACTCAGTCGTCTCTTGGGTGCCAACGTTCCCTTTGGCCGCCATGGCCATCGCGGCAGCTTCAAGTGCATGGTCAACAATGGCTTCGGCCCTTGCTACATCCAACGCCACCAGCTCCGCCTGCTGCAAAATTTTCAGCATCGACTGCTCTTCTGTGTTCTGTAATTTGGCCATATCTCTCTCTAATCTTGATGTGAGTCAATGTTAGTGAGGCTCTGTGGTCCAGGTATGTGCGTTAGCCCACACAAGCTTGCACTTCGTGGTGTTCAGCGTGCCTGAAGCACTCGGGGTTAGCGCATTCGACGAGCATCAATTCCTCGAATGCTCCTGAATCTATAGCTTCTTGCGCATACTCCATGAGCGCTAGGGCTCTGTGAGGTTAGGAACAAGCGCCTACCATCCGCCCCGTCCACTTGCCGTAAAGTTTCACGGGAACTGCCTGGCCACCGGCTGCGGGGGGCATCATGATGGTGCCGGTAGAGACGAGGTCAATGTCGTAACTCCGGTTGTCGTAGCGGCCGTCGACTTTCATCTGCACTTGGTTTTCGTTGGCGCAACTGATGGTGCCGCGGATCTTGCCCATGCCTACGGTCAAGCTTTGTATCGAGCATTGCCCCGCTTATTCGGATGTCGTTAAACGAGTTGGGCTTGATCTCAAGCTAGGGCATATGCCTGCACGTAGCCAAAATTGGAAGTTGTAACGTGCCATACTTGGTTTCATGAAGCCGAATTCTCTATCCTTGCGTGCGATCTTGAGAGTGACCTAGCAATGATAGCTCGCTGGTTTCAATCGTTTGCATTCGTTGGTGCGCTTGCCCTGGTGGGATGCTCCTCTTTGCCAGCCCCTGTGGTGAATGAGCTGGCGCCACTAAAAGAGGGTGAATCCGACGCGTACGCGGTCTCCCCGACGTCGATTTTTCTATCGAAGAGCAACTGGGAGGTTGCTGCCGAGCACCGCAGTCACGCGCCCCCTGAGTCCGAGCTGGTTTCAGGACGCGTTCTGGTTTGGGCTAATCGGGAAGCAGTGGGATTGTTTGTGGGGTTGTTTGCCGATAAATTTCTACCATGGACCCACATTGGCATCATTTCGGTCGAATCGGATGGAGTTTGGGTCTACGACACTAACGCGATCCGGATATCGTTGAGGGGTGAAACACTGCCCGACGCCGAAGCGGGGGGAACGCGGCGCATTCGTTATCAGGACTATGTGCTCTCTGATCGTGTCTATGGACTGTATGGCCCGCCCGAAGATGTGAACGTGGAGCTTATGCTGGACTTTGTCAGAATGCATTTCAAGCGCGCCACCCGTTTCGATGCACACTTCAACAGTGCGGACGCTAGCGAGCTTTACTGTTCTGAACTGGTGGCACTTGCCTTTGAAGCGGGGGGGGGGAGCAAAATGATGCCTGAGCCGGTGCGTGTCAATCGTTCATTTGACTTGGTGCGCAGTTGGATGAGCATTCCATCCCACGGCTTTTATCTTCCAGGTCGTTTGGTCACTCCCGAGCGTCAAATTGCACTTTGGAGCCGCGTTTTTTCGCCCGCTCAAATCCTTGCTTTTTTCGAGGCGCAATCTGAGTTGGCACGTCGCTTAAGTTACGAGACTCGGTTAGGTCAACTTATGGGTTGGAACACCTCAGCGAGTTCAATGGTTGACGCCTTGACGCTGCGCAGTGCGCCGCAGCGTTTTTTGGATGCCAGCCTTTTTGCTGTTGCTGCGGACACGCGTCGCGCACCAGACCCGATCGACGTTCAACGTGAGGTGCTTCGAGTGGCTGAAAAGCACTTCACTGTCGCCAGTCCACGCTAAATCCCTTGCCGACTAACCTATACGCCAGACGGTGAGTGGCACATACACCGGCGGGCTACACAGTTGCTTTCATACGTTGGGAATGGCTTTGTCAGACATAGCCCCATACAAGGTTAGTCGTTGGGCAGTCGCATGCGACGTTATTCCGCAACAAAACGCCTGACGTACAAGGCAAAATTCGCGGATGAAAGGTTTGAATTGCTCTGAATTGATGGGAATCAAACTAGGATGGGCGTTAACATTCCTTTACATTGAGTTGAAATCTTATGAAATTCCAACCTCTCGCCTTGATTGCAGCTGGTCTGATAGCCACCATATCAACCGCGTCAAACGCTGAGTCTTTCGAGCCTAGGGCAGTAAGTGCCGGTGTGGAATACCGAATTAGTTTGGGGGGCAGTACCCGGGCCAAGGCCCCTGCGCCCACTTTCGGATTCAATGTCAATGTGATTCGGGCCCAGAATGGGCCGGCTTTTGATTTTGTGATTCCAAAATTGAACTTCAGTGAGAATAAGTCCAAAAAACTGATTGATGTACGTTTTGATGCAGATACGAAAGCACTTCACAGCATGCATGTGAATGGTGTGAATGTTTTGACAGACGCCACACTCCTCAATCTGAGTCCGGATGAGGTTAACCTCAAACAGACAACGGGAACTTCGGGTATCAACTATGCACTTGTTGCCGCGCTCGTTGTTGGTGCCGTAGTAATTGACGGAACAGTGGTGCAAGACGACTCGAATAAGGACAAGAAAACTCCAGCTCCAGCGTGCGTACCTACTACTTTCTCAGAGGTGTCGTACGTAATGAATGCTATCTGTCCATCATTTGATTGACAGTTAAGAACTCGCAGAATGAAAAGCCCAGACTAGTCTGGGCTTTTTTTCATCAACTTTGGCTCATGAATCATAGGCAAGACTTGGTCATATCTTTAAGCTTCGGCGATGTGCTTCAACTTTAGTGCCCGAATAGCCCATCCGCGCCCGAGTTCAAGTAAGAACTAGGTTACCAAGTCGCTTGGAAGCGAGCCCCGCACTTCACAAAAAGTAATAACCGCGTCCAGCAAGGATTCGTTCTTCTTTAGGGGAATACCCCCGACGCATCAGAATGAAGACTTGCCGCTCAGCAATAGAAACGGTGTAGGGAGGCGACCGGATTTCGCGGGCATCTGGCTGCCAAACCTGCAACTTAAACCAATCGCTACAAAACGGATAGAGAACTTAACCATATGAAGCAGAATGTTGCGTGGATTTGAGGTGCGTACCTGCTCACATAGGCTGTCGAAAGCGGCTCTTTGCCATGCGTCACTGGATGGGGCTGACCGGTCTAGCAATCGTGTCCGGCTAAAATGAATAAACTCCAAAGCGGCTCGACTTGGCGACTGTGACCTAACTAGGTATTCCAGTCGTCATTCTAGGATAACCCAATTAGAAACCTGTAGCAGCACTAGCGGCCGGCTTAGACGCTCCCGGTCGCAATCGACCATGGTAGTACCAGCCTCAAGCTGACATTCTTGTTGCCCGAAACTGCTATTAGTGAATAAGCTGCTTGGACACATTCTTCTGCGTTCTCGCCCAGTTTTATTAGGAACAAGCGCCTACCATCCGTCCTGTCCACTTGCCGTACAGCTTCACGGGAACTGCCTGGCCACCGGCTGCGGGGGGCATCATGATGGTGCTGGTGGAGACGAGGTCGATGTCGTAACTCCGGTTGTCGTAGCGGCCGTCGACTTTCATCTGC
>JARXAM010000048.1 GCA_029865845.1 Rhodoferax sp.
CCATTTGGGTGTTGCTGTGGCTGGTCGGCCTGCTGGACGCAGTGTTCGGAGGTTTCCTGGCGGGCGTGGCGGCGGTAACGCCTGAGTCCATGGGGCCGGCCATCCAGCGTCTGCATAACATTCCTGGTCTGGGCGTACTGCTGGTGTTTGCCGCGATGCTGGTGACAGGCGCGCTGGTGTCCAACGTGGCCGGCCGCTGGTGGGTCAAGCAGTGGGACCGGCTGTTCACCAACATCCCCATCGTCAAGTCCATCTACAACAGCGTCAAAAAAGTGTCGGACACGCTGTTTTCCAGCAACGGCAATGCATTTCGCACGGCTTTGTTGATCCAGTACCCGCGTGCGGGCAGTTGGACTATTGCCTTCCAGACGGGTGTTCCCAGCGGAGAGGTCTCGTCCCACTTGCACGGTGAATTTGTCAGCGTGTATGTCCCCACCACGCCCAACCCCACCAGCGGCTTCTTCCTGATGTTGCCCAAATCGGATGTGATCGAGCTGGAGATGAGCGTGGACGAGGCATTGACCTATGTGATTTCCATGGGGTCGGTGGCTCCTGCGGCGTCTGCGCCCGAAGCCCTCGCTCCCCAATAACCTATTACCAACCCGCCGCCTTTGGGGCGGCGAACTGAAAGCAAGCTATGGCCATGCGCTCCCACTATTGCGGTCTTGTGACCGAAGCCCTGTTGGGCCAAACCGTAACCCTGTGCGGCTGGGTGAACCGTCGCCGTGACCACGGCGGTGTGATTTTTGTTGATGTGCGTGACCGCGAAGGGTATGTGCAGGTGGTGTGCGACCCCGACCGTGCCGAGATGTTCAAGGTGGCCGAGGACATTCGCAACGAGTACTGTGTCCAGATCAAGGGCCTGGTGCGTGCGCGTCCCGAGGGCACGACCAACGACAACCTCAAGAGCGGCAAGATTGAAGTGTTATGCCATGAACTGACCGTTCTGAACGCGTCGGTTACGCCTCCGTTCCAGATCGATGACGAAAACTTGTCGGAGACGACGCGCCTGACACATCGCGTGCTGGACCTGCGCCGCCCCTACATGCAGAACAACCTGATGCTGCGTTACCGCGTGTCCATGGAAGTGCGCAAGTTCCTCGATGCCAACGGCTTTGTGGACATTGAAACGCCCATGCTCACCAAGAGCACGCCCGAGGGCGCGCGGGACTATTTGGTGCCCAGCCGTGTGCACGATGGCCAGTTTTTTGCTTTGCCCCAGTCGCCCCAGTTGTTCAAGCAGTTGTTGATGGTGGCCGGTTTTGACCGCTACTACCAAATCACCAAGTGCTTCCGCGATGAAGACTTGCGTGCGGACCGCCAGCCAGAGTTCACCCAGATCGATATCGAAACATCCTTCCTGACCGAAGAGGACATTCGTGCCATGTTCCAAGGCATGATCACCACCGTGTTCAAGAACACCATCGGGGTGGACTTGGGCGAGTTCCCGGTCATGACTTACCAGGACGCGGCGCGCTTGTATGGCTCCGACAAGCCCGACTTGCGCGTGAACCTGCAGTTCGCTGAACTCACCGATGTCATGAAGGACGTGGACTTCAAGGTGTTTTCCGGTGCGGCCACCATGAAGGGCGGCCGCGTGGTGGCATTGCGTGTGCCTGGCGGATCGGTGGAAGGCGGCGGTATCAGCCGTGGCGAAATTGATGCGTACACCGAGTTCGTCAAGATCTACGGTGCCAAGGGCTTGGCCTACATCCGCGTGAACGACCTCTCCAAGGGCCGTGATGGTCTGCAAAGCCCCATCGTCAAGAACATCCACGACGCTGCCTTGGCCGCCGTGCTGGAGCGCACCGGTGCGCAGAACGGCGACCTGATCTTCTTCGGTGCCGACAAGGAAAAGATCGTCAACGACGCCATCGGTGCCCTGCGCATCAAGATCGGCCACAGCGAATTCGGCAAGAAGAACGGCCTGTTCACCGGCGGCTGGAAGCCGCTGTGGGTGGTGGACTTCCCCATGTTCGAGTACGACGAGGAAAGCCAGCGTTACACCGCCGTGCACCACCCCTTTACCGCCCCCAAGGAAGGCCACGAAGACTGGATGGTCACCGCGCCGGAGAGGTGCATTTCCCAAGGCTATGACATGGTCTTGAACGGTTGGGAAATGGGCGGTGGGTCTGTGCGTATCCACCGTGCCGATGTACAGCAAAAGGTGTTCGATGCGCTGAAGATCACTCCGGAAGAAGCCCAACTCAAATTTGGCTTCCTGCTGGACGCCTTGCAGTACGGCGCGCCACCGCATGGCGGCCTGGCTTTCGGTCTGGACCGCATCGTGACCTTGATGACCGGCGCCGAATCCATCCGTGACGTGATCGCCTTCCCCAAGACCCAGCGCGCCCAGTGCCTGCTGACCCAGGCCCCCAGCCCGGTGGACGAAAAGCAATTGCGCGAATTGCATATCCGCTTGCGCAACGTGGACCTGGCCAAAACGGCCTCAAGCGCATAGACACTTTCGTCGTGTCATGCACAATGAAAGGGCACTCGTGAAGTGCCCTTTTTCTTGTGCGAGGCCCATGGAGAAACGCTTCAAAATTCCCCAGTCGGTATTGGTGGTCATTCACACACCGCAGCGTGAAGTGCTGCTGATTCGGCGGGTGGAGTCTGACCCTGCCGCGCCCCCTTTTTGGCAGTCGGTGACTGGTGCCAAAGACTCCATGGACGAGGAGTGGGCCCTTACCGCCGCCCGCGAAGTGTGGGAAGAAACAGGCTTGGATTGCCGCCCCGGTGGGCCTTTGCAACACTGCCTGAGTGATTGGGCGCTGGAGAACGTGTACCCCATTTATCCGCGTTGGTTGCATCGCTACGCACCCGGTGTGACGCACAACACCGAGCGGGTGTTCGGTTTGTGTGTGCCTGCTGTGTGCGAGGTCACGCTCGCGCCTCAAGAGCACACCCACTATGGGTGGTGGCCTTACGCGGCGGCCGCTGACTTGTGCTTTTCACCCTCCAATGCAGAGGCCATATTGCAGTTAACGCACAGTCTGTTGTCACATCGGGGGGAATTGGCGTGACGACTTTGCGCGTGGTGACCTACAACATTCACAAAGGTGTGCAGGGGCTGGGGCCCCTGCGGCGCTTGGAGATCCATAACCTCAGCCATGCAATGGCACATATGGACGCGGATGTACTGTGCTTGCAAGAGGTTCGCAAAATGCACCATGGGGAGGCCCGACATTTTCCCCACTGGCCGCAAGCGCCGCAGGCAGATTACCTCGCGCCGGTAGGCTACCAAGCCATTTATCGCACCAATGCCATCACACGCCACGGCGAGCACGGAAACGCCTTGCTCAGTCGTTGGCCCATCGTGCAGCATCAGCATGAAGACATGTCAGACCATCGGTTGGAGCAACGAGGCTTGCTGCACGTAGAGCTGGACGTGGCGGGTCAAGGTGTGCATGTGTTGGTCGTGCACCTGGGGCTGATCCGGGCGGGGCGCGTGCGCCAACTGCAACAACTCACGCGGTTCATCCAACGGGAGATACCCTTGACTGCCCCCGTGCTAGTGGCGGGTGACTTCAATGACGTGCCTGCCTGGGTCGTCCGGCACCTGGCGGCGGTGGGCTTCGTGGCACCTGTGGTCAAACCCTGTGCGACATTTCCCTCACGCTTGCCGCTGGTGCAACTGGACCACGTGTTGGCGCGGGGCTTGGTGCCTTTGGGTGCGCAAGTTCCACGGGGCATGAGCTGGGCACGCATGTCGGATCACTTGCCCCTCATCACGGAGTGGCAGCTTGCACCGGGTGTGCCGGCATGTTGAGGTCGGCCAACTTTGTCGCCGGTCATCACCTCGCATTATTTGTGGGAGGAGGGCAGTACTTTGCGGCCTTGATCGCAGCGGTAGATGCCGCGCTTCACGAGGTGCGCCTGGAGACCTATATTTTTCACTTCGATGCCCAGGGGGCAGAGGTGGCTGCGGCGCTGGAGCGTGCCGCCCTACGGGGGGTTGCGGTCTATCTGGTGATGGACGGTGTAGGCACGCCGCTTGTGCCCCCGGATTGGCAGCGCCGATGGAATGCCAGCGGCGTCCATTGGCACCAATACGCCCCCTTGGGGCATCTGGGTCTGCTCATACCCGGACGGTGGCGGCGCATGCATCGCAAGCTCTGCGTGGTGGACAACGCGTGTGCCTTTTGCGGTGGTATCAACGTTGTGGATGACTGGCTAGATCCTTATTTGGGTCCATTGCAGTCGCCGCGTTTGGACTATGCGGTGAAAGTACAGGGGCCGCTGGTCAGGCAATGTCATGAGGTGATGGCGCAGTTGTGGGCGCGTTTGGAGGCCAAACTCCCGTTGGAGCAATTGCGGTGGCGCGAAATTCGCAAGCGTTGGCCTCTGGTTGTCTGGCGGGCCCCGTCGCCAGTCGCAGAGGGCGGGCATCCACCCCTAGCAGGGAGCTTGGCGGCATTGGTATTGCGGGACAACGTGCGTCATCGCCGACGTATTGAGCGCGCGTACCTGAAAGCTATTGGGACGGCGCGCCACGACATCGTATTGGCCAACGCATACTTTTTGCCTGGTGCCCGGTTGCGCCGCGCGCTCAAGCACGCAGTACAACGAGGCGTGCGGGTGCGGGTGGTCGTGCAAGGGCAATACGAGTACTTTATGCAGTACCACGCGACCCGACCGGTACTGGGCGAGCTGGCGCGGGCGGGCGTGGAAATTTACGAGTACATCCCAGGTTTTCTACATGCCAAGGTGGCGGTGATGGACCGGATGTGGGCGACGGTGGGATCGTCCAATCTGGACCCCTTGAGTTTGCTATTGGCGCGCGAGGCCAATGTCGTTGTGTACGACGCAGGTTTCGCGCAGCGCCTCGATGCCGATTTGTGCACTGTCATCAACACTTCTACGCGGCGGTGGGACCTGGAATCCGATGCCCAACGCCCTTGGCACCAGCGCTGGCAAGACTGGCTGGCTTTCGGCTTGATGCGCGTATTGCTCTTCTTTAGTGGCAATCGCTATTAAATGGATAGCTGCTTTCTCTGTGTTTTGGGGCCTGAATTTTGAAATACCCCTTAAGCTAATCGCTGGTAGGATGACCGCATCTTTATGAAGAAAAAATCCACCATGAGCTCCTCCGACGCATTTGAAGGGACGCCAGTTTCCCTCAAAATCCGAGAACGATTGAAGGCCTCCCGCAAGCGTTTTCATGCCAACGACAACATTGCTGATTTCATTCAGCCCGGCGAATTGGACGCGCTGCTCGATGAAGTTGAAGTCCAGATGCGTGGCGTGCTCCACAGCTTGGTCATCGATACCGAGAACGACCACAACACGGGGAACACGGCTCGGCGTGTGGCCAAGATGTACCTCAACGAGGTATTCCGCGGCCGCTATGTGCCTGCGCCCACCATCACCGAGTTTCCCAATGTGGGGCATCTCAATGAGCTGATGATTGTGGGGCCCATTACGGTACGCAGCGCATGCAGCCACCACTTTTGCCCTGTCATCGGCAAGATATGGATAGGCGTCATGCCCAATGAACATACCAATGTCATTGGCTTGTCCAAATACGCACGCTTGGCCGAATGGATCATGGGCCGCCCCCAAATTCAGGAGGAGGCAGTGGTGCAACTCGCCGACCTGATTCAAGAAAAAACCCAGCCCGACGGCTTGGCCATCGTGATGGAGGCCAGCCACTACTGCATGTCTTGGCGCGGTGTGAAAGACATGGACAGCAAGATGATCAACTCCGTGATGCGCGGCGTTTTTCTCAAAGACCCCAACTTGCGTCGTGAATTTCTCTCCCTCATTCCCCATAAAGGCTAATGCCATGTTGGTCCGTTTGCTTTACGCCAGCCGCGCTACCGACCCCAACCCGGACGCCATTGAAGCCATCCTGGCCCAGTCGCGCAACTACAACCCTACGTGTGGCATCACCGGCATCCTGTGCTACGGAGGGGGCATCTTTTTGCAGGCGATCGAAGGTGGTCGCATGGCGGTCAGTGAGTTGTATGGCCATATCCAAAAGGATGCTCGCCACAAAGATGTGGTGCTATTGCATTACGAAGAAATCACCGAGCGCCGTTTCGGTGGGTGGACCATGGGGCAGGTGAACATGTCCAAGATCAATACCAATATTTTGCTGAAATATGCCGAGCGTCCCGAGCTCGACCCCTACTCGGTGTCCGGCAAAGTGTCACTCGCATTGCTGGAAGAGTTGATGGCCACCGCCTCCATCATTGGTCGGGCCTGATCCCTGCGGGTGGTTTACGTGCCTCGTGGGCGCTACGTTCAACGTACACCACTGAAATGTGTCTCCGGGGCTGACGATGGACGTGCTGGTGGGGTGTGATTTTTCCAGCAGTCCCAGCGCGCGCAAAGCCATTGTGTGCGCGCGGGGCACGCGGCATGGCGGGCAGGTAAAGCTTGATGGCCTGGACCGTCTGCACTCGCTGGATGCGTTTTCCCAATGGCTGTTGAAGTACCCGCAATGGGTGGGTGCGTTTGATCTTCCTTTTGGACTCCCGCGCGAGCTCGTTACTGCCTTGGGTTGGCCCTTGGAATGGGAGCCGTGCATGCGGCACTATGCCGCCCTGACGCGTGACAACATCAGGGCATTGTTTGCGGGGTTTTGTGATGCGCGTGCGGTGGGTGCCAAGTTTGCCCACCGTGCCACCGATCGGCCTGCGCAGTCCAGCCCTTCCATGAAGTGGGTGAACCCGCCGGTAGCATGGATGTTGCATGCGGGCGTTCCCCGCTTGTTGGAGGTGGGGGCTTACCTTCCGGGTTTACAGCCTGCGCCGGCAACTGCGGGGCCATTGCGCGTTGCCTTGGAGGCCTACCCCGGACTGATCGCACGCGCCGTGCTGGGCAAGCGCAGCTACAAAAGTGATGACAAAGCCAAGCAGACCCCGGAGCGACTGATCGCCCGCAAAGACCTGCTGCATGCCTTGGAAACAGGGCAAACCCGCTGGAATTTGCGGCTCAAGTTAAGCCACGCCCAACGCGACGCCTTGGCAGATGACGCGAGCGGCGACAGTCTGGATGCCGTGTTGTGTCTGGTCATGGCGGCATGGGCCCATGCACGCCATGCGGAGGGACATCCGCTCTATGGTCTGCCCTTGGATATGGACCCGTTGGAGGGCTGGATCGTGTCGGCTTAGACGGGCTTAAGGCCCACCGTCTCTTCCACTTTGGCCGCAAGCTGCGAAATTGCCAACGCCGCCGGGCTACCCGGCATGGCTTGCAGCAGGAGTTGACGCCGCATCACGGTTTGCCGGACTGCGGGATCTGCCGGGATGTCGCCCATGTGCACCAAGCGAACTGGCTTGCCGGTGTCGGTAGTTACAAACCGGTCCAACACTTGTTGCAGTTGGGTGGTGATGGCCCGTCCGTCGCCCAAGCGAGCGGTCTGGTTGATCACCAATCGCACGGTTTGCCGCTTTTGCTGCCCTACCAGCACCTTGATGGTGGCGTACGCATCGGTGAGCGAAGTAGGTTCCGGGGTAGCGACTACCACGACCTCGGATGCGAGCGAGACGGCAAACAGCACCACATCAGAGATGCCTGCACCCGTGTCCAAAATGACAACGTCGTAATGGGGTACCAGGCCACCCATGATGCGCAGGAAATCGTCCCGCACTTCAGGTGTGAGCCTAGAGTACTCCACCATGCCAGATCCGGCCAATAACACCGAAAACCCGCCAGGAGCCCGGATGATCGCGTCTTCCAACTTGGCCTTCCCGGTGAACACGTCATGCAAAGTGATCTTGGGATAGAGGTTCAGCACCACGTCCAGGTTGGCCAAGCCCAAATCCGCATCAAGTACCAGTACTTTTTGTCCGCGCTTGGCCATGGCAGCAGCGAGGTTGGCTGACACAAAGGTTTTGCCCACGCCGCCTTTTCCACTGGTGACTGCAATCACTTTTCCAATGGGTTTGAGTGGAACCCCTGGCGCGCCCTCCAGCGATCCTGACAAACTCGGTGTATCAGTCATCACGAGGTCCTAAGTGCCGAGCTCGCTGGCACTGCGGGGCCAGACGTATCCATGGACGCGCCGTCAATCCAAGCAGGTTCACCCAATGAGAGATGCCCGAATAAAAGGCTTTTTTCTTCAGCGCTGACATATATCTCTTGAGGTTGATCCAGGAAAAAACAATTCCGACCCTGACTTTTCGCCCGGTACAACTGCAAATCGGCCCGCTCGGTCCATAGTGTTGCCGTGGAGCGGACCCATTCGGGTGCAAACGCCCCCCCGATACTGACCGTGACCTGAATCGACAAGCCCGGGGCGATGGGAATAGACATTGCTTCAATATGGGTGCGGATGCGTTCTGCCACGGTAGCCCCAAACCCGGTGTGACAGCTGGGCAGCATCACCGAAAATTCCTCGCCGCCAAACCTGGCGACCGTGTCCATCGGACGCACACAGCCCGTCAATGCTTTGGCAATGGCTTGCAAGACCAAGTCACCTGCCTGGTGACCATAGGTGTCGTTCACCTTTTTAAAGTGATCGATGTCCAACATCAGCAGCAGGGCAGGCTCACCCGAGCGGGCTACTACATCGATAGAGCGTTCCAGTACGGCCTGAAACTGGCGCCGATTGGCAAGACCGGTAAGCGGGTCCTTGAGTGAGAGCTCACACAGCCCGTCAATCAAGGCTTGCAAGAATGCAACGGGAGAAGGTTCGCTCGCTGGCAGTTTCACCAAGGCATCGTGCTCTAGAAGGGCACGCGCATCGTCTAAACGCAGGTGCCGAAGATCGACGATAGATGGTGAAAATGGCATCGCCACGCAAGTTCGTTTGAAGTGTTCAAAGTCTAACAGGAAGACCCCACCCTTCTGCAGTAAGTCCCCCAGAGAATGTGTACCCCTCGACGCGTATCAAAACGCCGCAATCACGCAGTGTGCGCGCCACATACCCTGCAGGCGGCGTCGCGAACCACACGCATGGTTGTCCATTCCATGGCAATGCCGTCCAGCAGCAACATGTTGCCCAGGGAGGCCATGGGAAAGCCCAGCAGCAACTTGAGCGCCTCTGCCGCTTGGATGGACCCGATGATCCCGACCAGGGGAGCAAATACGCCCATGGTTGCACACTGCGTTTCGGGCGGCGCGTCGTCTGCTGGGAACGCGCAGGCGTAGCACGGTGATTGCTGATGGCGGCTGTCGAAGACGGCTACTTGTCCGTCAAAGCGGATGGCTGCGCCGCTGACCAAAGGGGTCTTGGAGGCGACACAGGCTTTGTTGACGTTGTGGCGGGTTACAAAATTATCGCTGCAGTCAAGGACCACATCCACGCCGTGCAGGTGTTGGGTTAACCACTGTTCGTCTGCCGCGCAGCAGTGCGTGTGCAAGGTGGGCCAAGGGTTCAATGCGCGCAAGGTGCGCGCCGCAGACACCACCTTGGGAGTACCCACGCTGTCTGTGGCGTGCAAAATTTGGCGCTGAAGGTTGGTCACATCCACCACATCGGGGTCTACCAGTGTCATCTGGCCCACTCCCGCCGCAGCCAGATACATGGCCGCTGGCGACCCCAACCCCCCGGCACCCACGATCACAACATGGCTGTCGCGTAATCGTTGCTGGCCCTCTACGCCGATGTCGTCCAGCAGAATGTGCCGGGCGTAACGCAACAGCTCCGCATCTTCCATGCAAACTCAGTTTTCTTTGACTTCTTCTTTCCGCTCCACCTGGGTTTTGCTTGCCACTACCGGCTTACCCTTGAGGAAGTTGATAGCCTGCATCAGCTGAAAATCTTTGTCCGATCCAAACTCGGGCGCTTTGCGATCCGCTGTGGATTTTTTAGATTCTTCTTCCAGACGCTTTAGGGCGTCTTCCCGGGCTTTCTCGCGGCCTGCGTCTTTGGACTCTTCGCCCTGTCCGCTAGCCAAATGCTTTTCTAGGTCGGCCTCTCGCATACGCAGGGCCGCGTACGGGCTACCTTCTTCGGTGTCGTCCACCAATACGTCTGGGACGATTCCCTTGGCTTGGATAGACCGTCCGCTGGGTGTGTAGTACCGCGAGGTCGTGATTTTCAGGCCGGTGTCTGGTCCCAGTGGCCGGAAGGTCTGCACAGAGCCCTTGCCAAATGTTTGGCTGCCCATGATGGTCGCGCGTTTGTGGTCTTGCAACGCCCCAGCGACGATTTCACTCGCAGAGGCAGAGCCCTCGTTGACCAAGACCACCAAAGGTACCTTTTTGAGTGCGTTGGGTAAGGTTTTGAGTGCCTCAGACCCCGGCAAACCCCGTATATCGCTGGCGTTTGCCCGAAGCACTTGCTTGCTTTCTGGCGTTTGCCCGTTGGTGGACACCACGGTCACATTCTCGGGAAGGAACACCGAGGACATCGCCACCGCAGCAGTCAGCAAGCCGCCTGGGTCGTTGCGCAGATCCAAGACCACACCTTTGATCTTTGGGTCCTGGCGATACAGATCGTCTATTTTCTTCGCGAAGTCTTCAAAGCTGCGCTCCTGGAATTGGCTTACCCGAATCCACGCGTACCCCGGCTCCACCATTTTGCCGCGCACCGATTGTTGTTTGATTTCTTCTCGAATGATCGTCACCGGAAAGGTGCGGTTCTCGTCTTTGCGGTACACGGTCAGCAGCACTTTGGTGTTGGGTTCCCCGCGCATGCGTTTGACCGCCTCATTCAGCGTGAGGCCCTTCACTGCCGTGTCGTCAATGCGCGTAATCAAGTCGTTGGTTTTCAAACCCGCGCGAAAGGCAGGAGAACCCTCGATAGGCGAGACGACTTTGACCAAGCCGTCCTCTTGCGTAATCTCGATGCCGACACCTACAAACTTGCCCGAGGTTCCCTCGCGGAATTCCTTGAACGATTTTTTGTCGAAATACTGGGAATGCGGATCCAAGCTGCCGACCATGCCGGTGATGGCGTCCGTGATGAGTTTTTTCTCATCGACCGGCTCGACGTATTCGCTTTTCACCATGCTGAACACCGTGGCCAACTGCTGGAGTTCTTCGAGAGGCAGCGGTGACAGTGCGCTGCGCGCGACCGTTTGCAACGAAACCGTAGTGAGTGCTCCCGCAACTACGCCTAACGTGACCCAACCCACGATTTTCAATTTGTGTCCCATAGTCTTTCCTGTGCTCAAGCAATATACACCGATGGTGGCGCACGTGCGTGCCAGGCCCCGGTTTCCCCCTCGCAACCTTAGCGAGAACAAGCAGTACCGATGCCTGGCGTGTGCGGACTCAGGCCTTGCCTTGGGACGCCACGGCCGCTGCAGCCTTGGCCGCGGCTTCAGCATCGCCCAGGTAGTAGTGGCGGATGGGCTTCAAATCGGCATCCAACTCATAGACCAATGGAATGCCGTTGGGGATGTTCACGCCGACGATGTCATCGTCAGAAATGTTGTCTAGGTACTTGATGAGCGCCCGGATCGAATTACCGTGGGCCGCAACCACGATGCGTTTTCCCGCCTTGATGGCAGGGGCCATCGATTCGTTCCAGAAGGGAATTACGCGTTCCACCGTGTCTTTCAGGCACTCCGTCAAAGGCACTTGCTCGGCGGGCATTTTGGCGTAGCGAATATCCGAGCGTTCGCAGCGGGGGTCTTGGGCCTCTAGCGCAGGAGGGGGCGTGTCATAGCTGCGCCGCCATACCAGCACTTGTGCGTCGCCGTATTGCTTGGCCATGTCTGCTTTGTTCAGGCCTTGCAAAGCACCGTAATGGCGCTCATTGAGGCGCCAGCTGTGCACCACCGGCAACCAGGTGCGGTCCATCTCGTCCAAGGTATGCCATAGCGTGCGAATGGCTCGTTTGAGCACACTGGTATAGGCCACATCGAACTCGTAGCCCTCGGCCTTGAGCAAGCGTCCAGCGGTTTGGGCTTGGGCGACACCGGTGGGCGTCAGGTCGACGTCGGTCCAGCCGGTAAAGCGGTTTTCAAGGTTCCAGGTAGATTCGCCGTGGCGTACGAGAACAAGTTTGTACATGGTGCAGGTTGCAAGGGTTGAGGAAACCCGTCGTTGGACGTGTCGGGTCAAGGCGTGCCATTCTAAAATGGCAGCTTCGAGTGAAGTAACCAAGAAGGATCAAAGTGAAATTTATTATTGACAACTGGATGTTGATCGCCATCGCCCTGTCTTCGGGTGGCTTGTTGCTGTGGCCGGTTTTGCAAGGGGCCTCGGCAGTGGGTATGGACAGCGCGGCTGCCATTCAGTTGATCAACCGCGCAAAGGCGCATGTGGTGGACGTATCGGACGCCGCGGAGTTTGCAGTGGGGCACATTGTCGGATCCAAAAACGTGCCGGTGGCCGACCTCGAATCCAAGCTATCGGGTGCTGTCAAAAACAAAACCCTCCCCTTGTTGTTGGTGTGCCAGAGCGGTGCACGTTCTGCCAAAGCCGTGGATGTCGCCAAAAAGCTGGGTTACGAACAGGCCCACTCGTTGCGTGGCGGGCTGAAATCTTGGAAAGCCGCTAACCTGCCGCTTGAAAAGGCGTAATTCCGCCCCCACAAAGCGAGGAAGTTGAGCATGCAAGCCGTCAAGATGTACACCACCGCCGTCTGCCCTTACTGTGTGCAGGCCAAGCGCATTCTGAAGTCCAAGGGCGTGGAAAGCATTGAAGAGGTCCGTGTGGACACCCATCCGGATGAGCGCATCAAAATGATGGAACTCACCGGACGGCGCACCGTGCCCCAGATTTTCATCGGCTCGACCCATGTGGGGGGCTGCGACGATTTGATGGCGCTCGATAGCAGGGGGGGCTTGCTCCCTTTGCTGGCCGCCGGCGCCTGACATAATCCGCCGCGAGCCTATCCGTTTTATCAGCCCGTCGGTATTGCGCCGGCGGGCTTCAATTTATCCAGAAAGACATTCGTCATGGCAGAGCAAGACCCCGTTTTCCAAATCCAACGCGTGTACCTGAAAGAGGTTTCGCTGGAGCAGCCCAATTCGCCCGCGATCTTGTTGGAACAAGAGCAACCGTCGGTGGATATTCAGTTGGGTGTTGAGGCCGCCCCCCTGGCAGACGGCGTGTTTGAAGTGTGTGTGACTGCCACCGTTCACACCAAAATCAACGACAAGACCGTCTTTCTGGTCGAAGCCAAGCAGGCCGGCATTTTCGAGATTCGCAACGTGCCGCAAGAGCAGTTGAGCCAAATCATGGGCATTGCCTGCCCCCAAATCGTGTACCCCTACCTGCGTGGCAACGTGGCTGACTTGGTTCAGCGCGGTGGCTTCCCTCCCGTGCACTTGTCGGAAATCAACTTCCAGGCCATGTACGAGCAACAACAGGGCGACGCCTCTGCGGCAGCAGCCACCTTGCCCCAGTAACTTGCCGGCGGGCGGGCCACGGCTGTCCGTCCCCGCCGCAACCGCCGCCATGAAAATTATCGTCACAGGTGCGGGCGCATGGGGTACTGCGCTGGCCATCAGTGCCACCCGCAACTCCTGCCAGCGACACGACGTCACATTGTGGGCGCGTGACGCAGATGCAGCGCACGCCATCGATACCGCGCGGGTCAATGCGCGCTATTTGCCTGGCTGCGTGTTGCCATCCGCATTGAAGCTCGCCTCTGGGCCCCTGCATCGGGTGATCGGGCCCGCAGATAGCGTAGACGCCGCAGATTTGGTCATCATTGCCACCCCTATGGCCGCGTTGCGCGGCATATTGCAGCAGGTCGCCCACCTTGATTGCCCGGTGGCCTGGTTATGCAAAGGGTTTGAAGCGCCGGTTGCTGGCGGTACGGGTCTGCTTGGCCATGAAGTGCAGCAGGCGGTCGCAGCCGGTTTGCAAGTGGGCGTCTTGAGTGGCCCCAGCTTCGCCCAGGAAGTGGCGGCCGGCATGCCTACCGCATTGGTGGCTGCCAGCACCCACGAGCGCGTACGCAACGCACTCGTGGAGGCCTTTCACAGCCGGGAGTTGCGCATTTATGCCAACGACGATGTCGTGGGTGTGGAGGTGGGGGGGGCTGTCAAGAACGTGCTGGCCATCGCCACCGGCCTGTGCGACGGCTTGGATTTGGGCCTGAACGCCCGGGCCGCGCTCATCACCCGCGGTTTGGCCGAAATGACGCGTCTTGGCGTGGCCCTGGGGGCCAAAGCTGAGACCTTCATGGGTCTGAGTGGTTTGGGAGACTTGGTGCTCACTGCTACCGGAGACTTGTCCCGCAACCGAAGGGTGGGGCTGGCACTGGCGCAGGGCAAAACCCTGGAGCAGGCAGTCGCCGAGCTGGGGCATGTGGCCGAAGGCGTATACAGCGCCCGCACGGTATGCCAACGCGCAAGCAGCCTTGGGGTTGCCATGCCGATCACGCAGGGTGTGGTTGACTTGTTGGATGGAAGATTGCAAGCCCACCAGGCCGTAACGGCACTGATGGGCCGGGGACCGGCAGCAGAGGTGTACTAAGCCTCGCTGCCCACCGCCTTGTTACGGTTGTGCGGCTACCTTGGCGGCGATGTGGGCCATTGCGGCCTCTACCTGGTCCACCAAAATCAGGCACAGCTCCCCCGCTTGCAGTTTGTCCATGGCAGTGTCGATCGCCAAAAACTCTCCAAACACTTCGCTTTGCTGTCGGGCGCGTTTGGCGTTCGCCAAACCCTCGCGCAGCAGCGCCAACACTTCGCCGTCGCTGCGGCCGCGCTGGCACTGGTCTTCAAACATCACCACTTCATCGAAGGCATCTCCCAAAATTTCGGTTTGCTGGCGGATGTCTTGGTCGCGCCGGTCACCGGCCCCGCTGATCACCACCGAGCGCCGGCTCGCTGGCAGCGCCTGCACGGCTTGCACCAGCGCCAACATGGCGTCCGGGTTGTGGCCGTAATCGGCAATCACGGTGGCTCCACGGAACTTGAACAGGTTGAAACGCCCCGCAGCGTTGTGGCTGTCGTTTGAGAAACTGGCCAGTCCCTGGCGAATCACATCCCAGTCCAGCCCCAAAGACCACGCGGCCGCCACGCTGGCCATCACGTTATCTACCTGAAAGCCGATGGCTCCCCCCATGGTGATGGGGACATCCGCTAGGGCGATCGATTGCACCATATCCCCCTTGCTGGCGATCACGTGGCTGCCTTCCACATACACCACGCCTTGCCCTTGCGCCCGGTGGGTCGCCATTACCGCGTTGTTTTTGTCTGCAGCAAAGAAGATGACTTTGCCCTTGCACTTCGCGGCCATGGCCGCCACGATGGGGTCGGCTGCGTTCAGCACGGCCACACCCTGTGGGGCCACGTTTTGCACGATCACCCGCTTGAGCACCGCGAGTTCGTTGACGGTGGTGATGTAGTTCAGCCCCAGGTGGTCGCCACTGCCCACATTGGTCACCACGGCCACGTCGCATCGGTCAAACGCCAAGCCTTCGCGCAATATGCCGCCCCGCGCGGTTTCCAGCACTGCCGCGTCCACGTCGGGGTGCAGCAACACGCTCTTGGCGCTCTTGGGGCCGCTGCAGTCACCGGTGTCAATGCAATCACCGTTCACATACACGCCATCGGTATTCGTCATGCCCACCCGCAGGCCGTTGCAGGTCAACAGGTGCGAGATCAGACGCACCGTGGTCGTCTTGCCATTGGTGCCAGTGACCGCGACGATGGGAATGCGTCCGTCCTGCCCTTTTTTGAACATGCTGTTGATGATGGCTTCACCCACGGCGCGTCCTTTGCCAAAGGATGGCGACAAATGCATGCGCAAGCCGGGCGCGGCGTTCACCTCGACGATGCCGCCGCCTTGCTCCTCCAGCGGACGCAAGATGCTGTCGCACACCACATCCACGCCGCAAATGTCCAGGCCCACCATGTGCGCGGCGGCAATGGCGCGTGCCGCTACCTCGGGGTGCACATCGTCCGTCACATCGGTGGCCGAACCTCCGGTGGACAGATTGGCGTTGTTACGCAGGTTCACGCGCTGGCCTTTGGCCGGCACCGAGTCCGCATCAAAGCCTTGGGTGGACAGGGTGGCAATGGCAATCTCGTCAAAGCGGATTTTGGTCAACGACGTTGCATGTCCCGATCCGCGGCGCGGGTCCGCGTTGACCTGCGCGACCAGTTCCGCAATGGTGTGCACACCATCTCCCACCACCTTGGGCGGATCGCGGCGGGCTGCGGCTACCAATTTGTCGCCCACGACCAGCAAACGGAAGTCATTGCCCGGCATGAAGCGCTCGACCAGAATGTCGTCCCGGAACTCCTTGGCGACCGCAAAGGCCTTGAGCAATTGCGCCTTGCTGGTGATGTTGACCGTGACGCCCTTGCCCTGGTTGCCGTCGTTGGGCTTCACCACCACGGGCAAGCCAATGTCCTGGGCTGCAGCCCACGCGTCTTCTGCATCGGTGACCGAGCGTCCCCCAGGCACTGGCACCCCCGCTGCGGAGAGCAGTTTTTTGGTGAGCTCCTTGTCCTGCGCAATGGCTTCTGCGATCGCGCTGGTCACATCCATCTCTGCGGCCTGTATGCGGCGCTGCTGGCTGCCCCAACCCAGGCGCACCATGCTGCCTTCGGTCATGCGGCTATAGGGAATGCCACGGGCCACCGCGGCATCCACAATCGAGCCTGTGCTGGGGCCCAGGCGCACGTCTTCGTCCAACTCGCGCAGCGCATCCAACGCCGCGGGCAAGTCGAAGGGGGCGTTGTTCAACGCGGCGTGGCACAGCTTTTCTGCCAGCTCGAAGGCCAGTCGGCCCACCTCTTCCTCGCTGTACTCCACCACCACCTGGTAGGTGTTGTCGTCCACCGTGGGTGTCGTGCAGCTAAAGGTAACGGGGCAGCCCGCTTGCGCCTGCAAACCCAGCGCTGCCAACTCCAATACACGGGCCAGCGACACACTGTCGACATGCCCCACGGGTTGGAATGGGCTGATTTCGGGAAATCGGGCGCGCAATTTGTCTTCGAACCCGGCAATGGACGATACCGCTGCCTCTTGGGGGGTACAGACCACCACGGCCTGGATGGCGGTGTGGTGGCTCCACAGGTTGGGGCCGCGCAAGGCGCGAATTCGGGTGACTTCCATAGGGGGCTCAGTAAGGGGTTTTTTTAGGGTTGGACTCAAAGGTGCGCAAACCCGCACCAATCAATTCCACGGGAACATCCAGCGCCCACGCGGCACCGATGGCCGCCATCACCATGTCCGGTTTGGCCGCTTTGGCGGGTTTGAGGGTTGCCAAGGGCAGCACGGCAACTTCTTGCGCACCATGTGCCAACACAATTTCGCCGTCCCGCACAAAGAGGACACGGCCCTGGCTAGCACGGTGGCGCACCAGCGCGGCGTTGTCCGCATCGGGGGCGTAGAAGATCACCGAACCATCGCACAGCGCGGCCAATTCGACTACTTGCGGGTCGGTGGCGTTGAGCACGGCGGTGCCACCGGGCAAGACCACGTCCACCTGGGTGCGGGCCACCTTGAAGGTTTGCTCTGCGTCGAGGACGTCAAACTCCGCCAGGTCAGGTGTGCAGGTGATGTCGGTCACCACCCCCACGGCGCAGCGGTCATAGGCCAGGCCCTCGGCCAAGATCATGCGGCTGCCGTTCTCAAACACTGCTGCTTGGACCGAGCGGTTGATCAACAAGCGCTGGCTGGGCTCCCAATGGGCGCTGTCGCGGGCCTCAATCTGGCGGCCATCAAGGTACAGACCCTCGCTGCAGGCCAGGCCCACATGCTTGCCGCTGATATGCACCAGCCACGCAATCAGGCGCGCCAGGCGCCCGGTGTGCTGGGTGCCTGTGACGCCGATAACGGGAATCCGCGCGTCTGCGTTCGGGGCAAACAGGTGCTCCACAATAGCTTTGCCCACGTGGCGCGGGGTGCCTGTGGCGGGCTTGATGTGTGCGAGCAGGCCCGGGCTTGCGTTCACCTCGATAACCGCGCCGCGCTGGGCGGACAGGGGCCGGGAGATGTCTTCTAGCACCATGTCGATCCCGGCAATATCCAGCCCCACCACCCGTGCCGCCAGCGCAGCCGCCGCAGCCACCTGCGGGTGCATGAGGTCGGTCACGTCGAAGGCGACGTTGCCGTTGCGCTGGATGAGCACCCGCTGGTCTTTGTGGGGGATGGACTGGGGCGTGAGATGCGCGCGTTCGAGTTCGAGCATCACCTCGGGGTTGTCGCTCAGGTCGATCAGGTTGAGCGGCGCATCTTCACCGGTGCCCCTGCGGGGGTCGGTGTTGAGTTGCTGGTCGACCAGCATGGCCACGGTGGATACGCCGTCGCCCACCACCCAGGCCGATTCGCCGCGCGCTGCGGCCACCACCTGCTTGCCCACCACCAACAAGCGGTGCTCATTGCCCTGGATGAAACGCTCCACAATCACGCTGCCGCCGCTTTGCTGCTTTGCCACGTGGAAGGCGGCCACCACACTGGCTTCGTCCATCAGTTCCAGCGAAACGCCTCGGCCGTGGTTGCCGTCATACGGCTTCACCGCCACCGGCATGCCAATGTCCTGGGCCGCTTCCCAAGCCTTTTCGGGTGAGTTGACCAAAGCCCCGTCGGGAACGGGCACGCCGCAGGACTTGAGCAGGCTTTTGGTCAGGTCCTTGTCGCTGGCGATTTCCTCGGCAATGGCCGACGTTTGGTCGGTCTCGGCCGTCCAGATACGCCGCTGGGCCGTGCCGTAACCTAGCTGTACCAAGTTGCCTTCCGTGAGCCTGATAGAGGGGATATGGCGGTCGGTGGCTGCATCCACAATGTTGGAGGTGCTGGGCCCCAGACATAGCGAATCCACCATGTCGCGCAATTCGGTGATGTGCGCCTGCAACGGGTAGTCGGTGTCGTTGATGGCGGCCATCACCAGGTCCCGTGCCACCACCAGCGCCTTGCGCCCAACCTGCTCTTGGCGTGTGCGAAATGCAATTTTGTAGACACCGGGTTTGGACATTTGGCGGGCTTTGCCGAAGCTGGTTTGCATGCCGCTCAGGTTTTGAATTTCCAGGGCCACATGCTCCATGATGTGGGCCGCCCACGTGCCTTCACGCAAACGCTCCAAAAAGCCGCCCCGCACGCCCGGACTGCATTTGTGCTCGATCAGGCCGGGCAACCATGTGGTCAATCGCTCATAAAAGCCGGGCAGGGTGTTCGAGGGGTGATTTTCCAACTCTCCAATGTCCACCCAGGCCTCGATCACGGGGCGGTAGGTCCAGATGTTGGGCCCGCGAAGGTAGGTCACCCGCAGGATGTCGATATTTTTCTTGGCAGTCATTGGAATCCGGGAAATGAGCGGTCCACCATGGTTACGCTTCGTGCGTTGTGTATTTTCGCCTACGGATGCGGCACCCGGCGGCCTCGTGGTGCCAGCGCGTAGTATCCGTGGCCTGACTTGAATCAAACTCACCCCTTTTTTGCCATCCATGACTCCTGAAGCCCTTGCTTTACCCGCGCCGTGTGGCGACGTGCCGCCCGCGTGGCGTGAAGCGGTCCAAGCCCAACTCCACCCTGAAGAGAACGTGCTGGCCTCGCTGGAGGTTGACCTGGACCGCCAACTGCGCTTTGTCAAAGGCCTGGTGGTGCTGACCCACCAGCGCTTGCTGTCCTGCGACGGTGCCACCGGGCACTGGACGGCGTGGGAACTGCAGGCCCGGCAAACCTTGCTGCACCACGACCACGCAGGCGTCGGCCATTTGGACTTGCAGGACGCCACCGCCTTGTTGGGGAGCTGGCGCTTTACCCTGGGGCAAAACCTGGCGGCCATTCGGCTGGTCGACCAATTCCAAGCGCAACGGGAAAGCGCCGCATCGGGGCAGCCACTGGCCCAGGTGTTGACCCACGTCTGCCCCAGTTGCAAAGCGCCCTTGGAGCCAGACCAAGAAGAGTGCCCGGTATGTACCAAGGTGGTCCACACCCCGCCCAGCACCTGGACGCTGCTGCGCCTGTGGCGTTTTGCCCGCCCTTACCGGGGCCAGTTGTTGCTGGGGTTTGTGCTCACCCTGCTGGGCACGGCGGCCAACCTGGTGCCCCCGTACCTGACGATGCCTTTGATGGACAACGTGCTCATCCCGTTTCAAAACGGCCAGCACATCGACCCCATGCTGGTGGGGCTGTACATGGGCGGCTTGCTGGCCTCGGCCCTCTTGGCCTGGGTGCTGAGCTGGGCCAAGACCTACATCTTGGCGCTCGTGTCCGAGCGCATCGGGGCCGACCTGCGCACCACCACCTACGAGCACCTGCTGCGTTTGTCGTTGGAGTACTTTGGCGGCAAGCGCACGGGTGACCTGATGTCGCGCATCGGCAGCGAGAGCGACCGCATCTGCGTGTTCCTCTCCTTGCATTTGCTGGACTTTGCCACCGACGTGATCATGCTCACCATGACCGCTGTCATCCTGTTTTCCATCAACCCATGGCTGGCCGTGGTGACGCTGGTCCCGTTGCCGTTTATTGCCTGGATGATCCATGTCGTGCGCGACCGCCTGCGCACCGGCTTCGAAAAGATAGACCGGGTGTGGGGGGAAGTCACCAACGTGTTGGCCGACACCATTCCCGGCGTTCGCGTGGTCAAGGCGTTTGCCCAAGAAAGCCGCGAGGCCGCGCGCTTTCATGACGCCAACAAACACAACCTGGCGGTGAATGACCGCATCAACAAAATCTGGTCGCTGTTTTCACCCACCGTGTCTTTTTTGACCGAACTCGGTTTGCTGGTGGTCTGGGCCTTTGGCATTTGGCAGGTGTCCAAAGGCGAAATCACGGTGGGGGTGTTGACCGCATTCATTGCGTACATCAGCCGCTTTTATGGGCGCTTGGATTCGATGAGCCGCATCGTGTCGGTCACGCAAAAATCTGCCTCGGCAGCCAAGCGCATTTTTGACATTCTGGACCACGTCTCTAGCGTGCCCGAGCCTGCCCACCCGGTGCCCATGGGCACGGTGCAGGGCCGCATCGAGGTGCGCGATGTGGGCTTTCGCTATGGCAACCGCGAGGTCAACCGGGGCATCAGCCTGCACATTGCCCCCGGAGAAATGGTGGGGCTGGTGGGGCACAGCGGCTCGGGCAAGAGCACCCTGGTCAACCTGATATGCCGGTTCTACGACGTGTCCGAAGGGGCCATTCTGGTGGACGGCGTGGACATCCGCTCGTATGCCATTGCCGACTACCGGCAAAACATCGGCCTGGTGCTGCAAGAGCCCTTCTTGTTCTTCGGCACCATTGCCGACAACATCGCCTACGGCAAGCCGCATGCCACGCGTGCCGAAATCATTGCGGCTGCGCGCGCCGCCCACGCGCACGAATTCATCTTGCGCTTGCCGCAAGGCTACGACTCCATGGTGGGCGAGCGCGGCCAGGGCCTGTCGGGGGGCGAGCGCCAGCGCATCTCTATTGCGCGGGCCTTGCTGATCGACCCGCGCATTTTGATTCTTGACGAGGCCACGTCGTCGGTGGACTCGGAGACCGAAAAAGAGATTCAAAAAGCCCTGGAAAACCTGGTGCAAGGCCGCACCACCATTGCCATTGCGCACCGCCTCTCCACCCTGCACCGCGCCGACCGTCTGGTGGTGCTGGACCGCGGTCGGGTGGTGGAAGAAGGCACCCACGACGCCCTCATGGCCCGCGAAGGCGCGTACTACAACCTGTACCAAGCCCAAGCCCGCAACCATTTGATAGAGGAGGCCGCATGAGCGCGCTCCACACCGTCACCGCCAGCACCTTTACCCTGCAGCGCACGCCCTTTGGCAAGCTCGTGCTCACCGATGCGTCGGGCGAGCGCTTTGAGGGCGTGGTGCCCGTGCGCGCCTTCCCGATCCAGTCGCCCGAAGACGGCATTTCGCTGGTCAGTACCGACGGCAAAGAAGTCGCCTGGGTGGACAAGTTGGTCGACGTGCCGCAGCCCGCCCAAGACCTGATCCGCGCGGAGCTTGCCACCCGTGAGTTCATGCCGGTGATTGAGCGCATCGTGTCCGTTACCAGCTACTCCACGCCCTGCACCTGGACGGTGGACACCGACCGGGGCACCACCGACTTCGTGCTGCGCGGGGATGAAGACATCCGCCGCATCGGCAAAAAACACGCGCTCCTGATTGCAGACGCCCATGGCATCCAGTACCTGGTGCGCGACCAGTTCGCCTTGGACGGCCACAGCAAGCGGGTGCTGGACCGGTTTTTGTAGCCCGCGCCGCATGTGCCGTGGCTGTTGCAAATGCGCATCAGGTCATCAAAGCTTCACCGAAATCACACGAATTTGTAGCCTTCGAAAACCAGACTCCGTGACTTGTTGCATCCGGGTGGATGCGGCGCAAAAGAGTACCTAGTTTGGAGTGTGAAATGTTGAAAAAATCTGTTGTGGCCGTTGCCGTTGCGACCGTGGCCATGGGTGTTCAGGCAGGCGAGTTGGCCACTGACAAAGACGTGAAGTTCGAAGTGAACGTGGACGTTGGAGCCTACTACGTCGGTCAAAACGACAAGGCGGGCCGTCAGGTCAACGAGATCAAGGGCAAAGGCTTGAACCAGGTGGAAATCAAGGCCACCAAGACCATCAACGCCGACGTGTCCATCTTCGGTGAAATCGAAGTGGATTACGACCCCGTAGTAGACAACGCCACCTTCTTGTCTGACGACACCCGCATCGGTATCGCCAGCAAGCAGTTGGGTCGTTTTTCGGCCGGCCAGTTTGACGGTTTCTTTGAAGACAACGTCATGGAAGTGTTGGGCACGGGCCATGGCGAAAACGGCTACGTGAGCGAGCCTGCCTCCAGCAACGACGGCCGCCACTTGCAGTACAGCCACAAAGTGGGCGACTTGTCGTTCGCAGTGGACTACACCTCGGCCATGGGCCCCACCGCGACCAACTCTGAAAATTCGAACGGCTTTGCTGTTGGCGTGAGCTACAAAGTGGGTGGCCTCACCCTGGCTGGTGGCTGGAGCGAACTTGCGAAATACAAGGCCGACAGCTCCAAAACCACGGGTGAACTCAACACCGACCGTTACGCCACCGGCTTGGCCGCAACCTACCAAATGGGTAGCGTTGGTATCCGTGGTTTGGTCGCCGAGGTAGAGAGCATCACCAAGGTCAAGACCAGCTACACGGGTGTTGCATTGACCTATGTGATGGGTGAATTTGACTTCGGTCTGTCCCTGCAAAAGGTCAAACCCGAGAATGCCAACGGCCGTGATGAGTGGTCCGCTGGTGTGGGCTACACCCCCTTCAAGAACATGCAGTTCTATCTGGATTTCGCAGGCTTGAACAAGGCCAATGGCGACGGCGACGTAGCAGAACTGGGTCTGAAGTACAGCTTCTAAACGAGGCCTGATACGCCAAGGTTTTTGCCCAGGCTTGCCTGGGCATTTTTGTATCCGGCGATCGCCCGGTGCACGACCGCCGGGCCGCTTCATATCTCTAGGTTGTCGATCAGGCGCGTGGTGCCCAGGCGCGCCGCTGCCAACACCACCTTGGCATCGTGGGGCTGGGGCGCATGCAGGTCGCTTTGGCGGCGCACGGCCACGTAGTCGGGCAACCAGCCTGCCGCGCGCAGTGCGTGCATGCCCTCTTGCTCCAGGCGGGCCAGGTCGGTCTCGCCGTGGCGCACTGCCTCGGCAATGTGGCGCAGGGTGCGCGACAGCAGCAGGGCTTCTTCGCGCTGGGCGGGCGTGAGGTAGCCGTTGCGGCTGGAGAGGGCCAGTCCGGCGTCGTTGCGTTGGGTCTCCCCACCGATCACCTCAATGGGCAGGGCGAACTGCTTGACCATGTTGCGGATCACCATGAGTTGCTGGTAGTCCTTTTTGCCAAACAGGGCCGTGCGCGCCTGGGTCACTGCCAGCAGCTTCATGACCACCGTGCACACCCCAATGAAAAAGCCGGGGCGGAAGTGGCCTTCCAAAATGTCGGCCAGTTCGGTGGGCGGGTGCACCTTGAAGGTCTGCGCCTGCGGGTACAGCTCGGCCTCCGCGGGCGCAAACACGATGTCGCAGCCTGCCGCTTCCAGGTGTTCGCAGTCGGCCTCCAGGGTGCGCGGGTAGGTGTCAAAGTCTTCGTGCGGCGCAAACTGCAGGCGGTTCACAAAGATGGTGGAAATCGTCACATCCCCCAGCGGCTTGGCCTGGCGCACCAGCGCCAGATGCCCCGCATGCAGATTGCCCATGGTGGGCACTACCGCAGGGTGGCGGTACTGGCGCAGCGCTTCGCGCAGCTCGGAAATGGTGTGAATCAGTTGCATCGTGGCTTACCAGGCGTGAATGGCGTCGTCCGGGAAACTGCCGTTTTTGACGGCGGCCACATAGGCTTCCATGGCCCCCCGAATGCTGCGGGCTTCGAGCATGAAGTTGCGCACGAACTTGGGGTTCTTGCCCAGGTTCACCCCCAGCATGTCATGCAATACCAGCACCTGCCCGGCCGTGCCTTTGCCCGCACCAATGCCGATGGTGGCGCAGTGGGGCAGGGCACGGGTCAACTCGGCCGACAAGGGGGCGGGCACCATCTCCAGCACCAGCAAGGAGGCACCCGCGTCTTGCAGTTCGTGGGCGTGTTTTTTCATGGTGTCGGCAGCGGCGTCGCCCCGGCCTTGCACCCGGTAGCCGCCCAGGGCGTGCACGGTTTGGGGGGTCAGGCCCAGGTGGGCGCACACCGGGATGCCGCGCTCCACCAGGAACCGCACCACCTCGGTGGTCCAGCCGCCTCCTTCGAGCTTCACCATGTGGGCCCCAGCCTGCATCAGCGTGCTGGCACTGCGAATGGCCTGCTCTTTGGACTCTTGGTAGCTGCCAAACGGCAAGTCCCCAATCAGCCAGGCGGTGGCCTGCGCGCGCCGCAGGCCGCGCGCCACGCTCTGGGTGTGGTAGGCCATGTCTTGCAGGGTGACACCCACGGTGCTGTGCCGCCCTTGGCACACCATGCCCAGCGAGTCGCCCACCAAAATGCACTCCACGCCGGCGGCATCGGCCACAGCGGCAAAGGTGGCGTCGTAGGCGGTGAGCATGGTGATCTTTTCGCCCCGGGTGTGCATTTCTTGGATGCGGGGCAGGCTGATGGGCTTGCGGCTGGCAGGCTCAGAGGCCGGGGGCAAAGTGCCATAAGGCGTCGCAGTGGTTGCGCTGGTGGCTTGCTCACCGGTTGGATTCAGGGCCATAGAGGACTCCAAAAAGCAGGGTTACCAAGGGCTTGGCGAAAGTGGGGCGAATACTAACCGCACCGGGGCACTGCGCCGCAGTAAGCCCGACTCAGGTGGGTGAATAAGCCAGGCGCACGTAAATGGGGGCAAATGCCTCGGCCTGGGTGATGTCGATCAAGGTCTCTTTGGCCAGCTCCAACAGGGCAATAAAGGTCACCACCAGCACGGGCGTTCCCCGGCCGGTGTCAAACAGGTTTTCAAATGCCACAAAGCGCTGCCCTTGCAGCTTGCGCAGCACGATACTCATGTGCTCGCGCACCGACAGCTCTTCGCGGCTGATCTTGTGGTGCTGTACCAGCCTGGCGCGTTTAAGGATGTCGCGCCAGGCGCTTTGCAGATCGTCTACCGACACATCGGGAAATCGCGGCTTGAGGCTTTGCTCGATATACACGTTGGCCTTCACGAAGTCGCGGCCCAGCTGGGGAATGGCGTTGAGCCGCGCGGCAGCGAGCTTCATTTGCTCGTACTCCAGCAGACGGCGTACCAGCTCCGCACGCGGGTCTTCGGCCTCATCCCCATCAGCGCTACGTTTGGGGGGCAGCAACATGCGCGACTTGATCTCGATCAGCATGGCGGCCATCAGCAAATACTCGGCGGCCAGTTCCAGATTGCGTTTGCGAATCTGGTCTACGTACACCAAATACTGCTTGGTCACGCTCAACATGGGAATGTCGAGGATGTTGAAGTTTTGCTTGCGGATCAGGTAGAGCAGCAAGTCCAGCGGGCCTTCAAACGCCTCTAAAAACACCTCCAGCGCATCGGGCGGGATATACAGGTCTTGCGGTAGTGCGAACAGGGGTTCGCCATACAGGCGAGCCAAGGCCACCTGGTCTACCACCTCGGGCATGTGCGCGAGTGCGGCGGCGTCGAATGGTGCGCCTTCAGCGGCGGTAGTCATAGGGGCGGGGCAACAGGAAACGCCGGTGCGGCTCAGGCCGGGGGCATTCCCTGGTGAAGCACTTAGTCGTTATGGGTTTGGTAGACGTAGGGCTTTTGCGCCACCTGGGCGTTGCGAAAACCCTTCCACGCCAGGCGGTCCACCACCTTGTCCCACAGCAGGGCGCGGCCCTTGCGCTGCTCGGCTTCCAGCGTGGGCTTGGCGACCTTCAATTGGTCGATGAACTGTGTGGCATCAGAGCGGTAGTCGGGGCGGCGAAAGATGTTCATGGGACGGTCCTCTGTTGCGGCATTTTAGCCCCTGACCCATTGCGGCAGGCGCAGTGTGAGCCCAAAACGGTAATGTCCCCTTTGCCCCAAGTAGAAGTGTCCCCTTTATGTTGGATGGGACAGGCAAGACATGGGCAAGGACGTGATGATGAGTACGAAGGAAGCGCAACGCTTTGCGCTGGTACAGCAAGT
>JARXAM010000050.1 GCA_029865845.1 Rhodoferax sp.
TCCAGCTCGGTTTTGAGCTGCTTGTAATTGCCTTCAATGGTGGTCATATACGACGCAGCATTGCCGAGCATGCCGGTCTTGATCTCCAAGGCCTGGCGAGCGTTATCTGCATACCGCTCAAACTCGGGCACGGCAGCGCCCAAGTGTTTTCTGGCACTGGCGTCTTGGGCATTGCGCTGGAGGTACTGCAAATCAAGCAGATACTGGTTGAGTAAACTCACAATATGCAGATCAAGCGCCTCGATCATGCTGGCTTTGTAACCTGCACCTTCCCAGGCCAAACTCTGATTGACCAGCGCATGAATGCCGGTGATTCGTTCGGAGAGCTGTGCGTTATTCACAATGCGCGGTACGCGCTTCTCACCTAAATCAACAATGGTTTCACTCAAACTGCCATTGGCCATATACCCGATGGTGCCGACGAGTATCAGGCACAGAATGGCAATCGCTGGCGCGAGGGCCACTTTTGTTGCAACAGAAAAATTGCGAATCCGTTCAAACATGCCTATCTCCATAACCTCGAATACCAGCCGCCGCCACGGTGGTGGCCCCCCAAGGCCAGCCACGATGGAATGCCTACGTTAGCGATAGACACCCACGCCGACAAACCCATCGAAACCAAGGAGCTTGCGTGCATACGAGATCTTGCTTTCAATCTTTTTGGATTGTGGATGCGGCCAGTCATACTCCACCCAGCCACCGCCCTTGAGTGCGGCATCCCGCAGGTCTTTGATCAAGAACTTTCCGTTGGGGTCTTTCATGTCAAGCAGGTTTTTGCCAACCAACCGGTCATTGGCTCCATGCGCGAGGTTCAGGCCATCCAAGCCGTAGGCAAATACATACAAATCTTTTTTGTGCCAAGTTTTGTTCTCTTTGTCGGTGAACTCTTTAAAGGCTTGCTCGGGGCCAACCTTTTTCACGTGCTCTACCGCAGCATCTACCATAGCCTTTGCCTCATCACGGGTTCCATTTTCTTGGGCATGCACTGTGCCCATGCCGAGTCCTGCAAGCGCAAATACCGTGGCAATCGCTCCAACAATCTTCTTCATACTAATTTCCTTTTTTTTGCCGTAAAAATAATGCTGAATATGGTTTCAGTAGAGAGCGTTACAGCGGGCTGTTCGCAGGCAAAAGCATGCCAATGAAAATGCACCAAACTCACCGCGACGACCCTGTACCCGTCACTGCACCGCGATACCTCGATACAGGCTTTGCAATATGAGCGCAGCGCTGACTGATGTGCTTTTTACCGGGTGTTCAGGTGATTGGGCGCTAAAAACCTGCAGACTCAGCCGTGGTCGGTCATTGATAATGTCCGTGGCTTCGCGTGTTTACAGGCCCGAAATGCAAGGGCTTAACGTCTAAATCGGATTGAATTTTGACAAGCTTGTTGGTGCCCGTCTATTTCATTAATCAAAACACTGCGTTTAAGCCATCGAATCACCCTCTGGATTCGACCGCACACGCAGTATCAATATTGCGTTTATCTCGCACCGCGCGTAGGTGCTGAGGATATATATTTATCGCTTTTTCTATTTCCTATTTATTTTTCAGATACTGCCAGATGAATTGCCATGCGCAAATACATTTCAGCTGCATTGCATGTCGCCGCGGTTCATGTCTATGAAGCCAAATAGCCCCACGTCAATCGCCGTGGCAATTTCGTGCTCAATGCGGTGGCCCGACAGGGTGGCGTTCATGGCTTCTTTCACTTGCAACGCGCCCATGGCCGCCGCTCTGTCGGCCACCTCAGCCTTCACCACACTGCTGGGGCGTTGGCCACTGGCACCTCGGGCCGGGGCGGCGCAGCCGGGGCGCGGGAGTGCAGGGGGCGCAGCTCATGGTGCAGCACCAATGCCGCTGCGCCCACCGCCGATGCCAGCATCCCATAGCGTGCCAGCCGCACCCGGGGCGCGGTCATGCCCGCAGCGGCGGCGTAGCGTTGCAAGGTTTGCTGGGCGGTCTGCACCATGGCGGGGTAGTTGTCACACGACGGCCCCCCCAAAATCAGCGTGTCGGGGTTGAAGGTCGTCCACAGGTTTTGCAGCAGCACGCCCAGGTAGTGCCCTGCGGGGGTTGGGTCTGCTGATTTCGCCAACGCGCGCGCGCCCAAAAAGGTTTCGGCGCAGCCCTTGCGCCCGCACGAACACAGCGGGCCGTCGATCTGCAAAATGCTGTGCCCGATTTCGCCGGCCATGCCCTGCGCGCCCGCAAACAGGCGGTCGTTGAGCACGATGCCCGCGCCCACCCCTGCGCCACAGGTCACAAAGATGACGGTTTGGCGTCTGTCTCCGTCTGAAAATTCGTACTCGCTGAGCGCCGCAGTGTCGGCCTCGTTTTGCACATGCACCGGCACGTCGGGCAGGCCGGCACGCGCCAGAGCCTGGGCCATGTGGCGCGCAAAGTCCACATTGCGCCACCCCAGGTTGGGTGCAAAGCGCAGCACGCCCGTGGCCTCGTCAAAAGCACCCGGCAAGCCCAGGCCCACGCCCAGCAAGGCCACCCCCCGCGTGTGCAGTTTGCCGTGGGTGCGCGTGATCAGCCGCGCGGCCTGGCGGCACACGTCGGCGGGTTTGGTGCTTTTGAGCGGCTCTTCGGTGGCGCACAGCACCTGCCCGGCGAGTGAAACGCCCACCACGCGCAAGGCCTCTACCGCTACCTCCACACCAATCAGCCCCCGCGAGCGGTCATTGAGGTGCAAGGGTGTGGATGGGCGGCCCAGGCCGTGTGTGGCAGTGACCTGGGTTTCGCACAGCCACCCTTCTGTAATCAACTCTCGCACCAACAGGCTGACCGTGGATTTGGTCAGGCCGCTGCGGCTCGCCAGTTGGGCGCGTGAGAGGCCAGGATTGGTCCGCACCAAGCGCAAGAGCACGCTGCGGTTGATGCGTTTGACTAACTGTTGATCACCAGTGGTTTTCATGAAGCGGGTTGTCTATGCGTCAGGGGCTGTGCACCTGCGCTTTTTCTAGGGGTTGCTTGCCAGCGGAGATCATGCCTAGAACTTGGCCTTCATTCACGTCCAAAGTGTCGAAATTACCAATAGGCCTACCGAAATTCACAACTTTTTAAATGCATGCAGACGGCAAGCTGGTGTGCACCCCCGCCCAACGCCGCCAAGCGTGCCCGCAACCGCGCTGCACGCTTGGCGGGGGCAAGTGTGTTTTGCATGACCAAGTGCTTGGGTACTATCCGGCAAACCTTATTCCACGAACTTGCTGTCATGAATGCACACGCACTTGTTTCTATTCGCTGGTTGCGCCGCCTGGTGTGGGGGCTTGCGGCGCTCTTGACCCTGTGGGCGCTGGCCTGGGCTGCGGTGCCGCCGCTGGCCACGCGCCTGGTGCAAAGCCGCCTGAGTGAGGTGCTGGGGCGGCAGGTCACGGTCGGCAGCATGGCGTTTTCGCCCTGGTCGCTCGAAATCACTGTGCGCGACCTTGCGGTGGTCACCGCCGACGGGCAGGGCGTGCAATTGGCGGTAGAGCGCCTGTATGTGGATGCCGAGGCCCAGTCCCTGTTGCGCTGGGCCCCGGTCATCGACGCGGTGACGGTGGATGCGCCCACCCTGCAACTCACCCACCTGGGTGGGGGGCGCTACGACATTGACGACATCGTGCAGCGCCTGCGCCCACCCGACGACGCCCCCGACACCCCCGTGCCCCGGTTTGCCCTCTACAACCTCAGCCTGCACCATGGCCGTGTGGACGTGACCGACCGGGCAACCGGCGCACCGCGCCAGCACACCGTGCGCGATCTGCAGCTCAGCCTGCCTTTTGTCAGCAGCTTCGATTCGCAACGCGAGGTGGTGGTTGCCCCGCGCCTTGCGTTTGTGCTCAATGGCAGCCCCTTTGACTCGCAGGCGCAGGGCACACCGTTTGCGCACAGCCGCAAGGCCGATGTGGCGCTCCAGGTGCGCCAGCTCGACCTCGCCCCCTACCTGCCCTATCTGCCCGCCACGCTGCCGGTCCGGCTGCACAGCGCGGTGGTGGACGCCGACCTGCGCCTGGGCTTTGTGCAAAGCCCGCAGACCGCGATGACGCTGTCGGGCGCGCTCACGGTGAGCCAGCTTGCCGTGCAAGACACAGGGGGCAAGCCCTTGTTTGCGGCCGACCGTGTGCAGGTGGCGCTGGCCGATGTGCGCCCGCTGGAGCGCAGCGCCATGTTGTCAGGCATTACCGTGCAAGCGCCCCTGCTGCATGTGGTGCGCAGCGCCCAAGGCCAACTCAACCTGGCCGGAGTGGGTGCAGGCTCCGGTGCCGGTGCCGGTGCCGGTGCCGGTGCAACCCCCGCCGCACCGGCGGCTGCCTCTGCGGGGCGGGTGCCGGGCGCTGCGCCCCCACAGGTGGCAGGGGGCAAGGCAGGTCGGCCTGCGTCTATCGTGCCGCCCGCGCCATGGCGCGTACAGGTCGGCGCGTTCACGCTAGACGGTGGGCAGGTCGTGTTTGCCGATTACCTGCCCGCGCGCCCCGTGCACCTTGAGCTGCGCGACCTGCATGTGGCGGCCCGCGATCTCCACTCCGAAGGCCGTGTGCCCACACGCGTGCAAGTGGCCGCCAGCATCGGCTCCGGCCATGTGGCGGCGGGCAGCGTGCGCTACGGGGGCACTGTTGCCTGGGCCCCCATGGTGCTGGCAGGCGATGTGGAACTGGTAGACGTGCCAGCCCACGCCCTCGTGACGTATGCAGACATCGGCCTGCGCCTCGATGTGCTGCGCGCCGATGCCAACTTTAAGGGCCGTGTGCGCTATGCCGCGCTGCCGCAAGGCCCCGAATTCAGCCTGCAAGGTGATGCCGCGCTGGAAGACTTCAGGGCCCAGACCAGCGGCCCCGAGGCCCCCGCCTCGGGGCAAGACCTGCTGAGTTGGAAAGCCCTCAACGTGCCCGGTATCGACCTGCGCATCGCCCCCGGCACCGCCACCCAGGTGCGGGTGCGCGAGGCCTTGCTGTCGGACTTTTATGCCCGGCTCATCGTCAGCTCGCAAGGGCGTTTGAACCTTCAAGACCTGGGCACCGGCACCGGCACCGCACCGCCCAACGCCGAGGCCACAGCCACAGCCACAGCGGGTGAGCAGGGTAAAGCGGCTCTACCGGCCCTTATCCAGATGGGGCCCATCAGCATGGTCAATGGCCGGGTGCTGTTTTCTGACCGCTTTATCCAGCCCAACTACACCGCCAACCTCAGCGACCTGAACGGCAGGCTCAGCGGCTTCTCCAGCCACGCCACGGGGGGCGTGGTGCCACTGGCCGACCTCGAGCTGCGCGGGCGGGCGCAGGGCACCGCGTCGCTCGAAATCGTGGGCAAGCTCAACCCGCTGGCGCAGCCCTTGGCGCTCGACATTGAGGGCCGGGTGCGCGATCTGGAGTTGCCCCCCTTGTCGCCCTATGCCGCCAAATACGCCGGGTACGGCATAGAGCGCGGCAAACTGCGGGTGGACGTGCACTACACCGTGCAACCCAGCGGCCAGCTCGTCGCCACCAACAAGCTGGTGCTGCACCAACTGAGCTTTGGCGACAAGGTAGAGGGCGCGGCCACCAGCCTGCCCGTCAAGCTGGCGGTGGCTTTGCTGGCAGACCGCCACGGCGTGATCGATGTGGACCTGCCCATTAGTGGCTCGCTCAACGACCCGCAGTTTCGCCTCGGCCCGGTGATCTGGAAAGTCATCACCAACCTGGTGAGCAAAGCGCTCACCGCGCCCTTTAGCCTGCTGGCCAGTGCGCTGGGCGACAGCGGTGCGGGGCTAGACCTGGGCAACGTGCCATTTGCCCCCGGCAGCGCCGCATTGGGCGAGGCCGCCCGCACCGGTCTGGACGCCGTGGCCCAAGCCCTGCGAGAGCGCCCCACGCTACGGCTCACCATGGTGGGCCAGGCCCACCTGCAGGCCGAGCAAGAGGCCCTCACGCGTGAAAAACTCCGGGCCCTGCTGGTGGCCGAAAAGCGCCGCATGGCCAGCAGCCAGGGCCAAGACCCCGCAGCCATCACCGACTACCGCCCTGACGAAATGCCCACACTGTTGCGCTCGGTCTACCGGCGTGCCGACATTGCCAAACCGCGCAATCTGGCGGGCCTGACCAAAGACATCGCGGTGCCCGACATGGAAGCCTTGCTTCTGCCCACCCTCTCTGCCACCGACGAAGACCTTGCCGCTTTGGCATTGCAGCGGGCGGTGGTCGTCAAAGAGTACCTTGCGGGCAAGCAGATCCCCACTGAGCGGCTGTTTCTAGGGGCAGCAAAAACCGGTGGTGCGGCCGCAGACGCCAAGCCCCAAACCGAATTGGAAATTACCGGAGACTAAGCATGTACCAGCCCAGCCACTTTGTAGAAACCCGCCCCGAGGTGTTGCACACGCTGGTGCGTAGCCACCCCCTGGCCGCACTGGTGACCTTGTCTGCCCAGGGCCTGGACGCCAACCACATACCGCTGCTGCTGCGCACACATGCTTCGGGTCGCACCACGCTGGTGGGGCATGTGGCCCGCGCCAACCCGGTGTGGAAAGACACCGACCTGGCCGTGCCGGTGCTGGCTATTTTTCAGGGGCCGCAGCACTACATCAGCCCTGGCTGGTACGCCACCAAAGCAGAGCACGGCAAAGTAGTGCCCACATGGAACTACGCCGTAGTGCATGCCAAGGGCCTGCTCACGGTGCATGACGACCCGGTATGGGTGCGCAGCCAAATGCAGCAACTCACCACCCAGCAAGAAGCACCCATGCCCCAACCCTGGGCCATCGACGACGCCCCCCGCGACTACACCGACAAAATGGTCAGCGCCGTCGTGGGGCTGGAAATCGTGGTGGACGAATGGGCAGGCAAATGGAAAGTCAGCCAAAACCAGCCCGCCGCCAACCAACGCAGCCTGCGCCACGCGCTGGCCCAGCAGCCCACCGATGCCGCCCGGCACATGGCCGCATGGGTGCCCCAGCCCGAAGCCGATCCCGGCACTCGCCCCCCGACTGCGTAAGGTGGGCGCGCAGCAAAAAGCCCTGCAAGGCAAAACCTTGCAGGGCTTTTTGTTTGGCTTTTGCCGTAGCGCGAACCAACGCAACTACGCCGCAGCATGAGGTGCCAGGCCAAGGCGCAAGGGCGCAGACAGTACCTTTGGTACGGCAAGCCCTTGCAACGCCAGCATGGCGCCTCAGGCAAGGAGAGCTTACATGCCCATGCCGCCCATACCACCCATGCCGCCCATGTCAGGCATACCGCCGCCTGCAGGAGCGTCGTCCTTCGGGGCTTCAGACACCATGCACTCGGTGGTGAGCATCAAAGAAGCCACGGAAGCAGCGTTCTGCAGGGCAGTGCGGGTCACCTTGGTGGGGTCCAAAATACCCATTTCGATCATGTCGCCGTAGGTGTCGTTGGCAGCGTTAAAGCCGTAGTTGCCCTTGCCAGCCAACACCGCGTTCACCACCACAGAGGCTTCGCCACCGGCGTTGAACACGATCTCGCGCAGAGGCGCTTCAATGGCCTTCAACACCAGCTTGATACCAGCGTCTTGGTCCGCATTGGCACCCTTGATCTCGCCAGCCGACTGCTTGGCACGCAGCAAGGCCACGCCACCACCAGCCACAATGCCTTCTTCCACCGCAGCGCGGGTAGCGTGCAGGGCGTCTTCCACGCGGGCCTTCTTTTCTTTCATTTCGACTTCGGTGGCAGCGCCCACCTTGATCACGGCCACACCGCCTGCCAACTTGGCCACGCGCTCTTGCAGCTTTTCGCGGTCGTAGTCGGAAGTGGCTTCTTCGATCTGCACGCGGATTTGCTTGACGCGGGCTTCGATGTCACCGGCAGCGCCAGCGCCGTCGATGATGATGGTGTTTTCCTTGCCCACTTCGATGCGCTTGGCAGAGCCCAGGTCTGCCAAAGTCACCTTTTCCAGGGACAGGCCGATTTCTTCGGCAATCACCTTGCCGCCGGTCAGGATGGCAATGTCTTCCAGCATGGCCTTGCGACGGTCGCCAAAGCCAGGGGCCTTCACCGCCACTACCTTCAAGATGCCGCGAATGGTGTTCACCACCAAAGTTGCCAGGGCTTCGCCATCGACATCTTCAGCAATGATCAACAGGGGACGACCCGCCTTGGCCACTTGCTCCAGGGTAGGCAGCAGGTCGCGGATGTTGCTGATCTTCTTGTCAAACAACAACACAAAGGGGTTGTCCAGCAAAGCAGCTTGCTTTTCGGGGTTGTTGATGAAGTAGGGCGACAGGTAGCCACGGTCAAACTGCATGCCTTCGACCACGTCGAGTTCGTTTTGCAGGCTCTTGCCGTCTTCCACGGTGATCACGCCTTCCTTGCCCACTTTGTCCATGGCGTTGGCGATGATGTCGCCGATGCTGGAGTCAGAGTTGGCGGAAATGGAGCCCACTTGGGCGATTTCCTTGGAAGTGGTGGTGGGCTTGGAGGCCTTCTTCAGCTCGGCGATCAGGGCTTCCACGGCCTTGTCGATACCGCGCTTGAGGTCCATGGGGTTCATGCCAGCGGCCACGTACTTCATGCCTTCGCGCACGATGGCTTGGGCCAGCACGGTCGCGGTGGTGGTGCCGTCGCCAGCGTTGTCAGAAGTCTTGGAAGCCACTTCCTTGACCATCTGCGCGCCCATGTTTTGCAGCTTGTCTTTGAGTTCGATTTCCTTGGCCACGGACACACCGTCCTTGGTCACGGTAGGGGCGCCAAACGAGCGCTCCAGCACCACATTGCGGCCCTTGGGGCCCAAGGTCACTTTGACCGCGTTGGCCAAAATGTTCACGCCTTCAACCATGCGTGCGCGGGCTTCGCCGCCGAAAATTACGTCTTTTGCTGCCATGTTTATGACTCCAGAAATTTAAAAATTAAAAAGGACTTGTAGGAAGGCTTACTTTTGGCTCCAGCCGGGGCTTTGCCCCTCAACTCTGCTTTGCAAAGTTAGCCTTCGCCGCAAACCAATCGCGCAGCGATTTATTTTTCGACCACTGCAAACAAATCGTCTTCTTTCATGACCAACAGCTCGTCGCCGTCGACCTTCACGGTTTGGCCAGAGTACTTGCCAAACAACACGCGGTCGCCCACCTTCACGCTCAGGGCCTTGGTTTCGCCCTTGTCGTTGGTTTTGCCGGGGCCCACAGCCAACACTTCGCCTTGATCGGGCTTTTCAGCCGCGCTGTCAGGAATCACGATGCCCGAGGCAGTTTTGGTTTCGTTTTCAACGCGCTTAACAATGACGCGATCTGCCAAAGGACGCAGTTTCATGAGAAATCTCCTAAAAATGGAAACAAGGACGGATAAGAGCCGCAGCATCGCCGCAACCCTCGGGAACTGAGCTGGTGGGTGCTGTTAGCACTCATCAGCAGCGAGTGCTAATCATAAAGGCTTTTTTACCGATTTCAAGAGGCCACGCACGTTGCGGCAGATTTTGCGGATTGACTGAGAAAAACCAGAAGCTAGAGAGAAACTGACCAGATAGCGGTTGTCTGAGAAAATGGAGAAAGCACGGTAAGCCGGAACCGCTGAAAATCCCGCTTTGTACTGTACGGCAATATGCCGTATGCTTGTGCTAGGAGGATATAACAATGCCCGTCTCTACCGCCCGTCTCGAAGCCCGGATCAGCACCGATTTGCATTCGATGCTCAAGCGTGCCGCTGAACTTCAAGGCCGCACCATGACTGATTTCGTGGTCGCTGCCGTGCAGGATGCCGCGCATCGGGCCATCGAGCAGGCCGAAGTCATCCGTCTGTCTGTGGCTGATCAGGAATGTTTCGCGCAAGCTCTTCTTTCGCCACCGAAACCGGCCCCAGCTTTGGAACGCGCCTTTACCCGTCGCCGCAAGCTTCTGCGCACTTAATGAGTCGGCCCTGAAAAACCCCCGCAACCCGCATGAATGCTAGTGATCTGGGGTGAATCCGAATAGTCAGAACTCTCAAATAATTATTCAATGGAGCCTGTTTTCTGGGGGTTTTTGAAAGCAGCGCCATGACCGATGACTTT
>JARXAM010000077.1 GCA_029865845.1 Rhodoferax sp.
CGGTGCATGAGCGGGTCAAGAAGATGCTGGAGCGCGGCGTAATCCGCCGCTTCTCCATCAGCGTGGACCCGCACACCGTGGGGCTGAACTTCACCGCGTTTGTGGCGATTCGCAACGATGGCGGCGCCCACTGCCGCGACATTGCACCCCGCCTGCGCGAGCTGCCCTCGGTGCAAGAGCTGCACAGTGTGGCCGGCGAATACGACCTGCTGGCCAAGGTGCGCACACCGCATGCCCGCGACCTGGAGGCGGTGCTGCTGCAGATCAAGGCCATCCCCGGTGTAGCGCGCACCACCAGCACCGTGGTGCTGAACACCGAATTCGAAGACCAGCCCCTGCGCCTGCCCGGCACCTAAGAACGCGCGCCGCTGCTTGGTACGGCAGCGCACAGACAAGTACGGACGCCCACCGTAGAAGGGGGGGATGATCCGCCTTCGCCTTGCCATCCAGCTGCACTACCAAGTGCAGCCCCCGGGCGGCGACTTTGTATTCCACCTGCACGCGGCCTTCACGCCGCGCCAGCGGGTGGTTTCCGAGTCGCTGCACTTCAGCCAGCCCCTGGCCTACACGCTGGAGAGCAGCCCGCCCTCCACCAACCGTGTCCTGCGTACCAGCGCCCTGCCCGGCATGCTGCAAGTGGCCTATGCGGCCACAGTGGACCTGGACCATTGGGTGGCAGCGCCTGCCACCATTGCAGAGGTACCTGTCAGCCGACTACCCACCAGCGTACTGCCCTACCTGTACCCCAGCCGCTACTGCCAGTCGGATTTGCTGCTTCAGTTTGCGCAGCGGGAGTTCGGCCAGCGCTGGCAGGGCTACAGCAGGGTGCAGGCCATTCGCGACTGGGTGCTGCAGCACACCGCCTTCAGCCCCAACACCTCCAACAGCAACACCTCGGCGCTAGACACCCTGCAAAGCCATGTGGGTGTGTGCCGTGACTTTGCGCACCTGATGATTGCGCTGTGCCGTGCAGCCAATGTGCCGGCCCGCTTTACCACCGGCATCGACTACGGGGCCGACCCCGCGCTGGGGCCGACCGACTTTCATGCCTATGTCGAGGCCTATGTAGGCGACCGCTGGTATTTGTTTGACCCCTCGGGCACTGCCATCCCCATGGGGCTGGTGCGCTTTGCCACCGGGCGCGACGCGGCCGACGTGGCCTTTGCCACGATCTTCGGCTCCGTGCAAAGCAGTACCCCGGTGATCAGCATCGAGGCCATTCCGGGGGCTGACGGCCTGCTGCGCGTGCCGCACCACAGCGCGGATGCGCTCAGCACCGACGGCTGAGCACGGACTACAAAAGACTCAGGCCGCGCCGGGCTGGCGGGTGGTCTTGCGGAATTTTTCTTCGAGTTCGTGGCGCAGGGCTTTGCGCATCTGGGCGGCTTCGAAGCGACGCTTTTCGTCGTCGGTTTCGGGCTGCAACGCAGGCACTGGCGCGGCCTTGCCGTGGTCGTCCACCGCCACCATGGTGAAGAAGCAGCTGTTCACATGGCGCACCTCTTGGGTGCGGATGTTCTCGGCAATCACCTTGATGCCCACCTCCATGGACGACTTGCCGGTGTAATTCACGCTGGCCAGAAAGGTCACCAGCTCCCCCACATGGATGGCCTGCAAAAACAGCACCCGGTCCACACTCAGCGTCACCACATAGCGCGAGGCATAGCGGCTGGCACAGGCATAGGCCACCTGGTCGAGCAGCTTGAGGATGGCGCCGCCGTGCACATTGCCGGAGAAGTTGGCCATGTCGGGCGACATGAGCACGGTCATGGAGAGTTGGTGGGTGGGCAGATTCATGGCTTATGGATAGCGAAAGGCGTGCCAGTGTAAGGGCGCGGGATTTTCTGACGTAGCACCCAGGCGGACAACGACACACCGACACGAAACGGAAAGCCTCAAACCAATTGGGTACTGTGCATTTGTAGCGGAAGCAAGAGATCTATCGGCTCTGGCTTGTGCAAGTGAAAGCCTTGCGCAAAGTCGATGCCCAAGGCGTGCACACGTTGCAACACGGCGTCTCGGTCTACATATTCAGCAACGGTCTTCACACCCACGACGCGAGCCACATCAACAAAGCACCTGACAGCAGCATCGTCCAATGGGTCATCCACCAAGTTTCTGATGAACTGGCCGTCAATCTTGAGATAGTCCACGCGCAAAGATTTGAGATAGCCGAACGACGAGGCACCGGCACCAAAGTCATCCAATGAAATACGCACGCCGAAAGCCCGCACTCGTTCAATAAACAGCGCGGCATCCGCGAGATTGGTGACGGCAGCGGTTTCTGTAATCTCAAAACACAAGCGATGACAAATACTGGGCGCAAGTGCCCCCAGCTTCTCGATCACTTGTCGATGGAAAGCCCTGTCACCCACGGACTGGCCCGATAAATTGACGGAAAGGGTGTGCATGTTGGCACTTTCACCATTTTTCTCTAACCAGGCCGTCGCATTGCGCAGCACCCAACGATCTATGCGCGACGCAAGGTTAAACCGCTCTGCAGCGGGAATGAATGCTGCAGGTCCAATGATGTCGCCGTCGTGGTCCAACATGCGCAACAACACTTCTGCGTGTGTACCGTGCTTGCCTTCGTCCAAAGCAGTAATGCGCTGCGCATACAGTACAAATTTATCTTCATCTAAGGCTTGTTCGATACGCGTTGTCCATTGCATTTCACCGTGCCGCTCTCGCAACGCCTGATCTGTGTCAAGCCAGGTATGCACACGGTTTCTGCCAGCCTCTTTGGCAGCGTAGCAAGAGGTGTCTGCAGCTTGCATCACTGCGGCTACGGTCGCAAACGCGTTAGACACCGCGACTAGGCCGATGCTGGTGCCAATGCGAAAGCGCCTACCGTCGTGCAGAAAACGGAACTCTTCCATGCGGTCGCAAATCTGCTGGGCAACCCGCTGGCCTTGCTCGCCTGTGCAATGGTCCAAAATCACGCCGAACTCATCTCCGCCCAAGCGCGCCAGCGTGTCTCGGGAGCGCACTGCCTCACCCAGCAGCTTGCTGACTTGCTGCAGCAACTGGTCCCCCGCCGAGTGGCCGCAGGCATCATTGACCAGCTTGAACTGGTCCAGGTCTATAAACATCAGCGCATGGTGGCTGCCGTCTTCGTGCGACTTTTGCAGCAGCCTGCGCAAGCGTGCTTCAAACTCCGCGCGGTTGACCAGACCAGTGAGCTCGTCATGCGTGGCGCGGTATGTCATCTCCCCCGACATGCGCCGCTGCTCTGTCACGTCATGGAACACGAGAACAACACCCAAAACATCGCCACCGGCATTGCGAATGGGGGCAGCGGAGTCTTCAATGCCAAACTCTTCACCGTGCCGGGAAATCAGCAAGGTGTGGTTCGCCAAGCCCACAATCTTGCCTTGCTTGAGACAGGTTTCCACCGGGTTTTCGGTGGGCAAACGGGTCTCTTCATTCACTATATGAAAGACTTGGGCAAGGGGGCGGCCAGCGGCCTCTGAGTTTGTCCAGCCTGTCATGCGCTCCGCGACCGGGTTGAGCCAAGTGACGCACCCCTTGGCGTCGGTTGTGATCACAGAGTCGCCGATGGACTGCATCGTGACCCGAAGCAACTCGTTTCTTTGTTCCAGCGCTGCTTCTGCGTTGCGCTGCGCTGTGACATCCCAATTGACCCCCACCATGCGCAAGGCCTTGCCGCTGTCATCGCGCTCCACCATGGCCGAAGCCTGTATGAAATGGATGCTGCCATCGTTCCAGACCACGCGAAACTCAGGCTGGAAGTCGCTGGTACCTTGTATCGCGGCTTGCACTGCCGCTTCAGCGCTGGCCCTGTCGTCTGGGTGAAGATGCTTGGACCAAAGGTCGTACGCACCAGTTGCAGCGGTGGGCATCAAGCCATAGAGGGGGTACATCTCTGCGCTCCAGGACAAGGTACCGTCTACCAGGTTGTAGTCCCAAACGCCAATACCGCCTGCGTGCGTGGCAAGCTGAAAGCGATTGTGGATACTGTTGATCTTTTGGCGCTGTAAGTACGTTTCGGTTATGTCTTGAAATGCGCCTACGATTCGATTCGGAGCACTGTTTACAAACTCGACGTGCCCCACCGCACGGACCCAAATGCGCTTGCCTCTTGCGGTAATCAATGGCAACTCAAGATCCCAGTCTTTGCCAGAGTCCATCCCCTCTTGAACTGCCTTTTGAATTGTCTGGCGCGCCTCTGGTGCATAAAAGTTAATTGCCTCGGCGAGCACAGGTTGGTAGCCCGGCTCGACTTCATGGATGCGACATGTTTCATCAGACCAGAAAACTGCACCGGCAAGTACATCGACCTCCCACCCTCCTACACCGGCTAAGCGGCCGGTTTGATCAAGAAATGCCTGACTCTTACGCAACTCTTCGCTTTGGCGCTTGCGCTTGCTGATGTCAGTTCGTATGGAGACATACCGCTCAATCGCTCCATCCGCCCCCCGCAGTGGGGCAATGATGCTGTCTACCCAGTAGAGCTGACCGTCTTTGGCACGGTTACATATTTCTCCTTGCCAGGACTCGCCGCGACTCAAACTACGCCACATGGCCGTAAAGAAAGCTGCGGGGTGTGTGCCCGAGTTGATGACGCGATGGTTCTTACCGACCAGCTCCTCCCGGCTGTAGCCGCTGATCGCACAGAACGCGTCGTTGACCTCCGTGATCGCGCCCTCCAAATCGGTAAAGGACACGATGCGGTGCTTCATGATCATCGCCAGCATCGATTCGTTGATGTACTTGACGGCGGACTTTTCGGTGATGTCCTCCACCGCGCCCACGTAGCCGGTACACACGCCATGTTCATCCACGGTTTGGCGGGCCGTGCTGTACACCAAACGCAAGGAGCCGCCGGGTTGATGCAAGCGGAATTCCATCGCAAAGGGTTGCCCGGAATCCGCACTGGCTTGCCATTGGGCGAACACGGTGGCCTTGTCTTCGGGGTGTATGGCAGCGGTCCAACCGGTTCCCAAGCTTTGTGCCTCGCTCAGGCCAAAAATGGCCTGCCACTTGGCATTGGTGTACACGCATGACCCTTGTGCATCGGTGGCGTAGATACCCAATGGAGATGCCTCACTCAGCGCCCGAAACCGGGCTTCGCTGTGCGTCCTCTCCAGCGTGATGTGGCGGGACTCCATGGTCAACACCGCCGCACGAGCCAAGTTACCCAGTACCTCCCGCTGCATGAGGCTCAGCACGCCAGGTTCACGCCCAATCACGCACAAGGTGCCCACATGGGCACCATCGCTAAGCACTAAGGGGGCGCCTGCATAAAAACGAATACCAGGGTTGCCAATGACCAGGGGGTTGTCCACAAAGCGCTGGTCTGTCAGCGTGTCCTTCACTTCAAAAATGTCGTCACCCAAGATGGCGTGGGCACAGAACGCTGCGTCGCGCGGGGTTTCGCTGGCTGACCCCAAGCCATAGTTGGACTTGAACCATTGCCGCTCAGCGTCCACCAGGCTCACCAGAGAGATGGGCATGCCGCACACTAATGCGGCGGCGCGGGTCAGGCAATCGAACTTTTCTTCAGCAACAGAATCCAGAATGCCGAGCTTGCGCAGGGACTCAAGACGCTGCAGTTCATTCACTGGAATTTGCGCAATTTGCATTCGATATGCATCCCAAAGTACATGCCATTTGATCTTATTCAGTTTTTAAGTCACACCCATAGGGGAAAAGCCCCCACCACCGCAACCATGATGCGCCAGCAAAGGGCCGCTATATTGGCCACATGCCATTGCCCGCCCCAGCCCACCCCGCCGCCGATCCCACCGCTGCTCCGCCTGCGCTGCCGCCCCTTTTCACCGCCAGCGTGCCGGTGTTCGCCCGCTACCTCGGTCAGCTGCAAGGCTTGTTAGCAAAGGCCGCCGCACACTGCGTACGGCAATGCACCCCGGAAGCTGCTCTGCTGCAGGCCCGCCTGGCGCCCGACATGCTGCCCCTGGGTGTGCAGGTGGAAATTGCAGTGAACTTTGTGTTCCGGGCGTGTGCACCGCTGGCCGGCCAGCCCGTGCCACCCTTCGGCGAGCACCGCGAGAGCTTGGCCAAGTTACAAGCGCGGGTGGAGGCAGCGCAAGCCTTCTTGCACACCCAGCAACCGGAGGACTTTGCCGCAGCTGCTGAGCGCATCATT
>JARXAM010000125.1 GCA_029865845.1 Rhodoferax sp.
CCACCACAGACTGCTTGAACCCATTGGATATATTCCCCCTGCCGAAGCTGAAGAAAACTACTACCGGCAATTAGCCAGTCAGGCCGTCATCTCGGTCTGACTTAACCCAACGGGCCTCCACGAAACCCGGGGCGATTCAGATTGTTTGGGCTGTATCCGGCTAGCATCTGCACCAGTTGGGCGTCAGCCTTACTGTGGTCGTCATGTCCGATGGCTGGCCAGTTGGCACAAAATAGGGCGTTGAATTTGAATCCGTTTGCCGCTTTTGTGGCACGTTGCAGAATGGTCTCATCGGTTTCCACTTCTGGTCCATCTGGAAGTGGTTGTGCTGCCCCTTGTTCCTCCGTCATTAGGCTCACCATCTTGCCAAGCATCTCCTGACGGTTCCTAATGGGCTTGTCAATGTAGACATCTCCGGTGCAGATGATGAATCGCTCTTGCGAATAGACCTCCACGCCATCGCGGCGGCGCCCTTTGCCCACCTGACCTTCAAGCCAGATATGCAGACCTTTTCCACTGCGCGAGCGCTCGGTGTAGCTGTCAGCGGCACAAACGATCTCTTGGAAGCGCTCTAACTGCTCTTGTGTTGTGTCTTCTTTCACATCCAAGTCAATGCATGTGAAAGGGTCGTTGGCTGACAGCACGTACCCGATATGCAACCCCTTCTCTGCGGCCACACTTGATACGGCATCAAAGCTGTTCCATGTCCCCGGGTCGGAAACACTTCCGGCGCGGCCATCGGCGGCCAGTGGGCGCTTATCTGAACCAGCAAGGCACCATTGCGGACGCTCGCGCAATTCTTGCGGGATACGTGCCCAACAGTCGGGCTGTAATGTGGCAGGAGGGGCCGCGACCGTGGGGTTGTCGTTGTGTTGGTATCGGTCACATGGTGCGCCTTGCTGTGCGCGCAAATTGTCAAAGCTTTTTGGGGCTGCCTGACCTAAGCTTTGTACAGTTTCATTCAGGAGGCTGTTTTGGGTAGTCTCATTTGCGGGCAGGGGGGGCGCGCTCTCCGCCCGCTTTTCTTGATCTAAGCTCATTACTCGTCCTTAACTTTTCCGCATCAGTTACAGCACCAAGCTGGAGCGGAAGCCGCCGCTTGAAACACGTTGCGAATTGATGGGTCAACGCATGTCCTGTGAATATTTTGTTCAGTAGGACTGAGTTCCTTGGCGGCTGGTGTTTGAGTGCGTATTCGCCAGAATCCAGGCCTCTATCTCCGTGTGCTCATATCGGACGAGTTTCCCGATCTTGATGAACTTTGGGCCTTTACCTTGCACCCGCCAGATCGGTAGGGTGCGATGGCTTATGCCAAGCCATTCGGCGGTCGAGTTGTTGTTGAGAAGTTTGCAAGCGGATGAGACCGCTTCAGACGTTGCTGTTGTCATTGAGATGACTCCTGATTCGAAAGCTGGGCGGAATTCCTAATCCCACAGTTTTCATAACCGTGGTCACCATCGCCGCTCCGCCCCGGAGCTTTTTCGTTTGGCTTTTTACAGCCGCATCCATTCAATGTACGGACGTCCTTCTATAGCCTTGCGCTACAGATTCAGAAGCAGGTGAGTGCAATATATGTGTGTTTACCAAGCTATGCAAGCACAAGTAAAAAAACACATCCAAAACGATTGTTCCGTTTTGTGTACGAGCGTTCACCGGGCTGTACCATGGCAGATAATTTTGTAAATAGCAGACGATTAAATGACAGTCCAGTTCGAACCTACGAATTCCTTTTGCTACAACTTTTCGCGCTATCAGGTCTTGCCTGCAATCATCGCGATGCAGGAGTTGCAATCGGGACAGCCATTCCGGTTGGTGGAGTTAGTTAAGAAAATCACCGACTTACATTTGACCCCTGAGCAGCAAGCAACAATTTATCAAAGAGCGCAGACAGGCAAACCTGCTTCAGTGATAAACACAATCAAGTGGTATGTGCCCTTTATCGCAAAGAACACAAAGCAACTCACCCCGATGGGTGAAGGCATGTATCGATTGCCGGATGCGATCGATATTGAGGAAGTCGAGGCTCAAGCTGAAGATGAGGCTCTTGAGGATGACGTATCCGAGGCTTCTGTGTCCGAAGGCTACATTTACGCCTTTTCATTTCCTGCGCTGATTAAGCCGCAAGGCGATTTCCCAATCAAAATCGGAATGACCGTGAATGATGTCCAGCAGCGAGTTGCTAGCCAATGCAAAGGGTCAGCAATTTTTGACAATCCCAAAGTTCTGGACAGCTGGAGAGTTAACCGTGTCGGCTTCGTAGAGTCTGCGATCCACAAAGTTCTGGCCGCTAGGGGTAAGTGGCGAGAAGGCGTGCCGGGGACCGAGTGGTTTGATACAACCGTCGGTGAGATAAAGGCAATCATTGACTTTACTGGTGCGCTTCACCGTTAGACCGTGTTTCCAAGCTCACCTTGCTTCACGATCCAAGAACTTATAGCCTCCATGGCTGGCATTAGCACAGCAGGGTCCGGATTGTTGGCATATGCCGCACCATGTACATCTGATGCTAGGTGGTTAAGTAGCTGCCTGCGCTTGTCGGAATCGACACCAACAAGCTGAGCTACATCTTCAAAAGTACGACGAAGCGCATGCGGATGCAAATGCGTGCCCGCCACCTTTGTCACGTGCCCAAACATTGCACGAGGGTCGCTAAGGTATCCTTTCTTGCCTCGTAACGCAGGGAATACGTGGTTGTTATCCTTGATGCGCTCTGCGTAGCGCCGTGACAGCAGGGTATGTAGCGCCTCGCTGATTGGAAATGTCACAGGATGGTGATTTTTTGTGATCGCTAAGTGGTAGGTCGGCAGCGTGCCTTTTAGGTTGACCCTGTCCCAAGTGAGTTGGCTAGCCTCTCCAACCCGGCAACCGGTCAACAGCATGAATGCAATTAGGTCGGCACTGACACATGTGGTTGTTATGTGGCGGTCACTATTGCTGTGTTCCACCAGGATGTTCCACACGGCGCCAACTTTGTCTTTCGGGATGCGTGTTGCTCGTGGCTTTTCCGGATTCCACTTAGCCATCCCGCCTTGCTTGAACATTTGCGCGACTGGGTTTATTGGCAATATGGGATAGGTGCCATCTGGCGCTGAATTCTTTTCACGTGCCCAATTCAGCAGTGCCCTTAGGTTTCTGAACGCGCCGTTGGCGGAAACAGGGGCAGTTTTTGAAAGATCGCGGAAGCGCTTGATACAAGCCTCACGAGTGATGGTTGCGACAGGCTTATGTGCCCACTCAGAGAAAGTGGACTCGACACACTTCCGAATGTCAGCTTGGCTGGTGGGGCGGAGTGGACCATGCTTGGTGCGTTTGTTTGCAAGGTAGTCCTCCATAACGTCTGTGAGCGTTTCAGCTTGGGCAGCTAAGCTTTTCTTTGCTGTTTGTGGGTCTATGCCATCCATCATTTCCAGCAACTTTTCCATCGCCCGTTTACGTGCCTCGTCACAAGTAAGAACGCCATGAGGTCCGAGGGTGAAGCGGCGAGTTTTGCCGTGGACTGGGCGTTGCACGATGTAGCTGCGAACCCCACTTGCCGTAACACGGACGCCGAAGCCCTTTGTTTCCGAATCCCAGTACAAAGCTTGGTCCTTGTTCCCATCGGGTAGTGGCAGTGCTTCCACCTTCGCTTTTGTTAGCTTGATTGCTGGAGTCTTGCGGACTATTGGCATGTTGTCATTTCCTATTCGACTATGTGATTCTGACCAGCGGGCGGAATTGTTAGAGCAGTAGCCGTCCGCACTTTTCCAAGGGTTCAGAGAAGGCCGTGTAATGCAAAAGTAACAAGTGCAGATAAATTTGCGTGCACGCACATAGTACGAAAAAATGCCGTAAGTTATTGATTTATATGTATTTGTGATGTTACAAAAGTCCATGCAAATGGTCGTAAATCACCAACACAGCTAACTCATAATCCTTTGGTCGAGTGTTCAAGTCACTCACGCCCTACCACTTTATTCAAGCTGCGCATCGGTTTGCTGCTGCAACAAAAGTAGCAAGCACTGCTTGCACACCGCCTACACACTTTTTGCCCCGTCACGCAAATGAAACTACAGTGTGTGCATGGCGGAAAAAATAGACACGACACACGTATTGATGGACAGAACGCTTGTGCTTTACAGGCGCGAGCACAGCGGCGTGTGGCAGTGTCGTTACAAAGTTGGTGAAGTTTGGCAACGTGCCACAACGAAAGAACGCGACTTTGAGAAGGCGATAGAACGCGCCAAGCACTTGATGATTGCTGCTGAGGTCCGCAAGGTGCAAAACCTTCCATTTGTTACACGAGGGTTTAGAGACGTTGTCAAGCTTGCAGTGCAGCGCTTGAAAGACGAAATTGCGAGCGGCAATGGCAAGTTCATCTACAGCGACTACATCCGCGTCATCAACGACGTGTGTATCCCGTACTTAGGCAATCGCAACGTTGCGAAGATTGACTACGAGGTGTTGGCTGAGTTTGACGACTGGCGCACGCTGATGATGGGTAAACCTCCCACAAAAAGCACATTGATGACACAAAACGCACATTGATGACACAAAACGTAGCGTTGAACAGAGTGATTGACGAAGCAGTAATACGTGGTTTTCTTGTTCAAGCAAATAAGCCCGTTCTCAAAGAAAAAGGCAAAAAGAGCGAGCGACATGCTGACTTTTCAGCCACAGAACTTAAGGCGTTGCTGAATAGCTTTGATGATTGGATTGAGCGTGGACGCGATGAAGACAGTAAAGAGTTACGTGCACTGATGCGTGACTACGTGCATGCACTTGTTGACACTGGCGCAAGACCTGACGACGAGTCACTGAACATGAAATGGAAGCAGGTCAAAGTCAGTATCAAGCCGCGTGTTGCTGAGGATGGTGTTGATGAGCATGGCGAGTTGATTGAAATGCACGACTTGGGCTTGAGTTGTGAGTTGACGGTAACGGGTAAAACAGGTTCACCCACCATGCTGGGAATGGAGCGCACAGTACGTGCCATGCAGCGCATAGCGCAGCGTAATTACAAAGCGGTGGGTACAGTACCAGAGCCGTTAAAGCACGTCGCAACGTCCAAAAACAATGACTACGTGTTTCGAACCAAAGCTAAAGCCAAACCAACTAGTATTCAAAAGTTGTTTGGCAGCTATTTGGAAGAACACAACCTGCTCGTTGACCCCAAAACAGAGCGTAACCGCGTGTTTTGCAGCTTGCGACATACATACGCAACGCTGATGCTGACGAACGATGGTGTGCCAATTCATGCGCACGCAAAGCAAATGGGAACTAGCGTGCTAATGATTGAGCGCCACTACAGCCACTTGAAAGTAGTGCAGGCTATTGATCAACTGCGCGGTGAAGAGACACGGAAGCTTCTAAAAGCAGGGGGCGCGATAGACACCTTGTACGTGGCAAAGCCAGAGCAGCGTAGCAAAGCCAGTCAAAGTTAAGTCAAAGCATCTACTTGGACTCCATCGCAGCATACCTGTGAACGAGCGTACTGCTAAAGCTCCAGTATTATTGGAAATGAGCGACCCCTATTTTTAATGGCAACGTTGCTCAATAGCTAAACGACACCACAACCAATATTTTGGGAGGATTAATGAGAAAGTCTTTGTCTAAACTTTTAGCGCCAATTTTGTTGATGGTTGCATGCGCAGTACATGCCCAAAACGTTGAATTGGAAGATGTGCAAGGTCAGCAGTTTCAAAAAAACTATCCAATTGGAGATGGTAGCAACGTTACATACAACATACCTCTGCCAGAGGGAGAGTGGGTTGTGGTAAGGGGTAATACATACACAACAAATAACACTAGTGCGAAAATGAAGGAAATGTTCCTTGCAACGAGTGATAAACAAAAATTGAATGCCTTTATGTACATTAGGGCGAAAGTTGATGGCACTTCAGCGCGATGGCTTGATGAGCCGTGTAAAGGTGAAGACTTCCTTTATAGGAACGACTATGGTATGAAGTTATGGGATCAGCGTTGCCTAACCATTAGGCAGTCGACCTTTATGCAAAACTCTGATAATAAAGTACAACAAATCGCGCGCGAGTTTTTTGCAAAACAGGGTATAAAGTATGATGTTGATGCAATAAGTGTAAGATTTATGACTTATACCCGTGGGGGAAAGTACTTATTCGTTGATATTGCAACATTTCCATCAAACTATGGGCTGACTGCACCTACTTCAGCCTCTCCTGTAACCAGTGCATGGCATCGCGTTAATTATGGAGCAGATCCTCAAAAAGCTCGTTTTGTAAAAGAGTTGGCTGAGTGGGCTGAAAAATATTCAGAAGTGATATATAAAAGTTTTGAACAAGAGAAGCGCCAAAATGTAGAAATACCTGCATTTGGCTGGAAGCAGTAAGCTGTAATGATCGTGCACACTGTGATACAGATGTGCTGGGTTTCCCTAAGTAAAAAGCTCACTGTGTAACGAGTGGGCTTTTTTTATGTCGTCTAAAACGACAGTTATGAGCTGACTACGCTCTTGCGTCGCTGTACTGTTAAAACGACTTGAATGATGGCATTCACTATGTCGCGTGCAGAGCCATTACAGGGAGTGATTAACTTAATCAACGTTTCGTCTGCAAGCTTGTTCAATCCTGCATCTGCCAGTATCTGTCGTGCCAGTCGCAACCACTTGGCAGCGGCTGCAGCATTGAAAAAGAAATAGATTAATGGTCAATAAAGGAAGCTTGAGCAATCTTCAAAGGATCCTCTTTCTGATGCATTTGAAGTTTTCGATGTGTATCTATCTCAAGTAGTGCGTAATTTAGATTTTAAAGTTGCTAGAGATAAGTTTTGGAGCCTTTTTTGTTTAAAAGTAAGGTATTTAAAGAGCATGAGCATGTATTGCTTATTTCAGAATAAATATCTAGTGAATTTCTTGAGGTAGAAGATGTTGCTGGACGTTTACCCAGATATGTTCTTTCTGAATATTTTGAATGGATGCTGCGGTACAAGCTTTTTGTAAATGCATATAGAGAGTGGCAGCAAAAGAGTACTGCGGCGATAGGTAGCGGAAAAATCATTCACTCATCTGAGCCATTTACGCGTGGTGAAGAAGATTTGACGACACTAGACTCAGTTTAAATGGCGTCTGATCCATATGGGGAGTCGCTCTTGGTTCCGGGCAGAGATTTCACTAGCGAGTTTTTTACGCACTGAAAAGTTAAAGAAGGATAAGGTCGAGATTGAAAGAGCGAAAAAGTTTGAGTTGAATCGAAAGGCGACCAATAGTGCGATCGACAAGATTCAAGCCCATTTAGTGAAAATACTTCTCTCCGGTGGGGCCGTAGCCACTTCTAAAGAAGTTATCAATCACTTGGGTAGTGAGTTAGAAGTTGACAAGAAGTTCGTGCAGCAATTACTTCGAAGAAAATCCGACGGTACACCTCGCGCAGTTTTAGTTAGAAATGGTTTTGCTTCAATTAACCCACGTCTAGACTTGCAAGATCTTGCTGACTATCCACTTAACCAAGGTGTTTACCGAGAATTCTTATGCCTGTAGGGTCGAGCGAACCGCTCCTGTGTGTTGATTCAGCAACCAACGAACAGGTCTCTCACAGGTCCAGTTCAAAAAGCAAAAAGCCTGTGCGTCTCACGACCTACAGGCTTTTTTCATTCCGCGCTGATCTACTAAGCGCATCAGAACTTCAGTGCTGAAACACCACCGCTTCCAGCTTCATCTCTTTGATCTTTTCTGCCGCTGCATCGGCCACGGCTTTGCTCAGGTAGGGGCCTACGCGCACGCGGGTGAGGGGGCCTTTTTTGCTCTTCACCACATCGGTGAACACGGGCAGCTCGGCCTTCTCCAGGGTGCGGAAGGCGTTGGTGCCGTTGGTGGGCACGGCAAACAAACCTACGTTGATATAGAAGCCGGGCACCAGGTCGCCGCTTCCCGCTTTGTGGGCGGGTGGGTGTGCGGCTGCTTTGTCGCGCTTCTTGCCTTTTCCTTTGGGGGCTGATTTGGCTGCGGCGTGCGTTGGTGGGGGAGGCACGGGCGTTGCAATTACCCCGGGTCGGGCTTCTATGGGGGCCGTGTCTGCGGTGCTCGCGGGTACGGGCAAGGGTTCGAGGTTAGGTATCTCCTCAACTACAGCCGCTGCTACCGGGGGCGGTGCGGCCACTTGCGCGCTCGGGGGCGGCGCAGGGGTGTCGTGTGGGCCCCAGGTCAGTGCCTTGGGCCAGATGGCACAGCCAGTGAGCGCGCTGGCCAGCAGGCCGCTCATCAACACGAAGCGGATTGTGCGCAAAAGAGGGGTTACCGAGGCCAAGTGAGGCACAGAAGACATGTGGCTGCTGCTTTCTTGTGAAGTCGGGGTCATGGGGTAGCTGCTACGCCGCACGCACAAGACGTGCCCACGCAGTCTTCGCAATGTACTGTATGTGAAGGTTTGATTTACAGTTCGCCGCACTCGGTTGCATCGGATGCACCTGTGCGCGCCCCACGCTTCTGTTCAAAAGTGTTGCTCACTTGGCGATTGGCCCGAAAAAGCCTGCTACAATACGAAGCTTAGCGGCTGTAGCTCAGCTGGATAGAGTACTTGGCTACGAACCAAGGGGTCGTGGGTTCGATTCCTGCCAGCCGCACCAAAAAGTAAAGGTCTGCAATCGCAAGGTTGCAGACCTTTTTCTTATTCTGAACCTGGTGAATCCATGAGTAAGGCTTTTTCCAAAGAGTCCGACGGCGCAGACGATGACGACCTGTCTTTGCCGCCGTTGCCAGTGGGTGCAAAAAACTACATCACTCCCCAGGGCTTTGCGACGTTGCGCGATGAGTTGCTCACGCTCATAGACAAGGAGCGCCCGCAGGTGGTCGATGTCGTCCATTGGGCGGCCAGCAATGGTGATCGGTCTGAAAACGGCGACTACCTTTACGGGAAAAAGCGTTTGCGCGAGATTGACCGGCGCATTCGTTTTTTGGGCAAGCGTTTGGAGATTGCCGAGGTCACAGACCCTGCGGTTCACTACGGTCAAGACCAAGTGTTTTTTGGTGCCACCGTCACGTATGTGGACGATCAGGACATGACGCGGACAATCACCATCAAGGGCATTGACGAGGCCGACAGTAGCACGGGTGAGGTGAGCTGGATTTCTCCTATTGCCCGCACGCTGCTGAAATCACGCGTTGGGGATGAGTTACAGCTTCGCATGCCCGAGCGGGTATGCACCATCGAGGTATTGGCGGTTCAGTACCCGGCACCGCGAAAGGATTGAGGCTGCCGCTCAGTGGCGCGACGACGGATGGTGAATGCCATTGGTTGTCCGCTGTGCACGCAGCACCGACGGTGTGCGGCGCAGGTTTTTGAGCGCTTGCTCCAGATGCGCAACGTCGCGCACGCCCACCAAAAGGCGCATGTCAGAGGCGTCGCGCACGCCGTCTTGTCCCATGTCGATATGGGTGACATCGGCCTCCGCAAGCGCGAGTGCTGCGGCCACTTTGGCCAACACGCCCTTCCCATTGCTGACCGTGATCACGATGCCGGTTTCGAAAGTGCGCACGGGCTCGTCGGCCCATTCCACCCGAATGAAGCGTTCGCTGTCTTTGAGCAGGAGCTTTTTGGCAACGCCACAGTCTGCGCCATGCACTACCAGGCTTTCTCCGCGCCCCAGGTAACCGACGATGGCGTCGCCTGGGACGGGCCTGCAGCACTGTGCAAACTGCACGGATGCGTTCTCGCTACCATCTAGCGTGATGGAGCTTTGGCTCTGGGTTTCATGGGCAGTAAAGCGCTCCCGGGTTAGCAGCAACGCGTCACGCCGATATCCGCTTTCGGTAAGGAGGTTTACGACGCGTTTGGCCACGATGTTGGCAATGCGCTTGCCCAGGCCTATGTCGGTGAGCAGTTCGTGCCGGTTTTTGCTGCCGGTGAAGCGCAGCAGTCTGTCCCACAGGGGGGCGTAAGCCGGGTCGTTGTCGGGAAAGGTTTCAATGCCTTCAGCTCGGAGTGCCTGCATGAGCAGCTTGGCGCCCAAGCCCTCTGACTCGGCCTGCGCCATGGTTTTGAGGTGATGCCGAATCTTGGAGCGGGCACGCCCCGTGCGCACAAACCCCAACCATGCGGGGTTGGGTGTGGCAACGGGCGCGGTGACTACCTCCACCACATCTCCGTTTTTTAACTCGGTGCGCAGGGGTACTTGTTCGCCGTTGATGCGCGCTGCAACCGTGTGGTCGCCAATGTTGCTGTGAATGGCATAGGCGAAATCGACCACCGTGGCCCCTCTGGGAAGCGCCATGATCTGGCTTTTGGGCGTGAATACATAGACGGCATCTGGAAACAGGTCTACCTTCACGTGATCCCAAAACTCGGCGGCATCACGGGTTTCGTGTTGAATGTCCAATAGCGACTGCAGCCACTGGGTTCCCAGTCGGTCGGCGTTGCCGTCCTCGGGGTTGTTGACCTTGTACAACCAATGTGCAGCCACGCCGGACTCGGCCACGAGGTGCATGGCCTCGGTCCGCATCTGAAATTCAATATTGATCCCCGCAGGGCCCACCAGGGTGGTGTGCAACGATTGGTAGCCATTGACTTTGGCAATGGCGATGTGGTCTTTGAACTTGCCGGGCAGGGGCTTGTAGAGTTGGTGCAACAAGCCCAACGCGGTGTAGCAATCGGTGATGTTGGGCACCAGTACCCGAAAGCCGTAGATGTCTGTTACCTGGGCAAAACTGAGGTGTTTCTTGTCCATCTTTTGGTAGATGGAAAACAAGGTCTTTTCGCGCCCGGCAATGCGCAAGGGCATGCTGGCATGGGCAAAGACTTCCTCTACCTCTTTTTGTACTTTTTGGATCAAGTCGCGCCGCCTGCTGCGCGCCTTGGCAACAGCTTTGGACAGAATGGCGTAGCGCCAAGGCTTGAGATGGCGAAACGCCAAGTCTTGTAACTCTCGGTAGGTCTGGTTTAGCCCGAGCCGGTGGGCAATGGGGGCGTAGATGTCCAGGGTTTCTGAGGCAATGCGTCCCCACTTGCTTCGTGGCATGTCCGCCAGCGTGCGCATGTTGTGGGAGCGGTCGGCAAGTTTGATCAAGATGACGCGTACATCGCGCGCCATGGCAAGCAACATCTTGCGGAAGGACTCGGCTTGGTTTTCTTCACGGGTGTTGAACTGCAGTTTGTCGAGCTTGGTCAGTCCGTCTACCAGTTCGGCCACGGGGGAGCCAAACGTTTCAATCAGCTCAATTTTGGTCACGCCGCAGTCTTCCAGCGCGTCGTGTAACAGGGCTGCCATGAGCGCTTGGGCATCGAGCTTCCACTCCGCACATTGCGCCGCCACTGCAATGGGGTGGGTGATGTAGGGCTCGCCGTTATTGCGGAGTTGGCCTAAGTGGGCTTGGTCTGCAAACCGATAGGCCAAGCGGACGTGTTCTACATCACTGCTACTCAAATAGTCTAGCTTTGCGGTCAGGCCAGCAAAACTGGCGGCGGCCGCATTCACGGCGGCTGCGGGTGTCCCTGTCTTGGCAGATTTAGCCGGGGACATTGCGTGTGGTGTGTTTGGTGGTGGACTGCCCATGATGTAACTGTAGCGCGGCTGGTGAGAGCGGGTACCAGAAAAGAAAAAAGCACCGCATGCGGTGCTTTTGCCTGGTGCGCGCAAACGTTAGAGCGGCACTTTTTTCAGCATTTCTACGCCAACCTTGCCAGCGGCGATTTCACGCAGTGCTGTCACGCCCGGCTTGTTTTTGCTCTCAATTTTGGGGGTGTGCCCTTGGCTCAGCATACGCGCCCGGTAGGTGGCCGCCAGAACCAGTTGAAAGCGATTGGGAATCTGCTCAAGGCAGTCTTCGACAGTAATGCGGGCCATGGGGTTTCTCCGGGGGCTAGAGGATATTCAGCGCTTGGAAGATTTGTGCTCTCGCACGGCGCTGGGCAGAAATCTTGAGTCGTTGTGAATGGACAATGGCTTTCAAGTCGAAAAGCGCACGGTCAAACAACTCGTTAATTATAACGAAGTCGAATTGCCCGACCTGGGCGACCTCACGTTGGGCATTGTTCATGCGCATGTCGATGATGTCGGGGCTGTCCTCTCCGCGCCGTTCGAGTCGGGATCGCAGCTCTTCCCAACTGGGCGGCAAAATGAAAATGCACACAGCGTTGGCAAATGTGTTTTTTATTTGTACGGCACCCTGAAAGTCAATTTCCAAAATGACGTCGGCCCCCATGGCCATTCGGTCTTCGATGGCCTTTTTCGATGTTCCATAGCGGTTGGCGTGCACGTTGGCCCATTCCACAAAAGCGTCTGCTTCCACCATGGCATCAAACTCTTGCTGCGACACAAAAAAGTACTCCCGGCCATGCTTTTCCTGCCCACGCGGGGGGCGCGTCGTGTGTGACACGGAGGGCTGCAAGCGCGAATCGAGTTCCAGTAGCGCTTTGCATAAGCTGGATTTGCCGGCCCCACTAGGCGCGGCCACAACAAAGAGATTTCCGGGGTAGTCCATGAAACGGTAGAGAGACGCGGGTTTGCGGGGGACCTATTCTATGTTCTGTACTTGTTCGCGCATTTGCTCGATCAGGACCTTCAGATCCACAGAAATTCGGGTTAACTCCAGCGCGGCAGACTTGGACCCCATGGTGTTGGCCTCGCGGTGAAGTTCCTGAATCATGAAGTCAAGCCGCTTTCCGATCTCCCCGCCTTTGGTGAGAAGGCGTTCAAGTTCATCCAGGTGCGACTCCATGCGAGTGAGTTCCTCGGCCACATCAATACGAATGGCAAACGACGTGGCCTCGGTGAGCGCGCGGTCGTGAGCGGTTTCGGGCAGCGTGTTGCCCTCGGTAAGCGCCATCGCCTCTCTCCAGCGTTCCAAAAAGCGCTGCCGCTGTTGTTCAACCGTTTGGGGGACCAAGGGGCGTGCCTGTTTCGCCAGTGCACGCAGTTGACCCAAGTGCCCCAGCAGCATTGTGGTCAGGCGCGCGCCCTCGCGTTGGCGGGCCTGCACAAGGTCCGTCAGCACCTTGTTTGCCAAGGGCATAACTTCGGGGCTCCAGTCCGTTTTGGTGGACTGCTCGGCAGCAGCAAGGCGAATGACGTCTGCTACCGCCAGTGGTGCAGCGGTCGGCAGCCATGCCCGGATAAAGTCTTGCGTGATATTGAGCTTTTGCAGTAGTTTGGGCGAGGCTTCTGGCAGTTGGGTAGAACTGGTGTTTTCAATTGATGCGCGCACCTCCACCTTGCCACGTTTGAGCTTGCTGCCCAGCAGCTCCCGCAGAGCGGGTTCGAACTGCCGCAAGTCTTCCGGCAGCTTGAAAGTGAGGTCCAAAAAGCGGCTGTTAACGGAGCGAATTTCTAGGCCGATTTGGCTGCTGGACTGGTTGCGGGGCTCGCTATCGGCGGTGGGTCGGGCTGTGCTGTGCTGTGCACTGGCATAGCCAGTCATGCTGTAAACTGCCATTGAGGGCTTTCGATGCGTTGGAAACGGCCCCGAGAATAACCCGTTTCAGCCAGTTTCTTGTGAGCACCCCAAGCCCGCCCATGTCAAAGGTTAAGCCAGCGCCTCTGCCTCCAGACACAATGATTGGTGGCTATCGCATCGTGCGAAAGGTCGCTGCTGGCGGCTTCGGTTTGGTCTATTTGGCCCTGGACTCCGAGGAGCAACAGGTCGCCATCAAAGAATATCTGCCGTCTTCCCTAGCCTCCAGAGCACCGGGTGAGTTGCTCCCCCAAGTGTTTCCTGAAAAGTTGTCGCTTTACCGTTTGGGGCTGAAAAGTTTTTTTGAAGAGGGGCGTTCCCTGGCTCAAATTTCGCATCCGTCGGTAGTGAGCGTTCTGAATTTTTTTCGGGAAAACGAAACCGTCTACATGGTGATGAACTATTTAGAAGGTGCCTCGCTCCAAGAATTCATTGTCATCGCACGGGACCAGAAAAACACCAAGGTATTTCGGGAATCAACCATCCGCTCGTTGTTTGATGAGATCTTGCGCGGGCTGCGCATTGTTCATCAGCACAAAATGCTCCACTTGGATATCAAGCCTGCCAATATATTTGTCACCGACGAAAACCGGTCTGTGCTCATTGATTTTGGGGCGGCGAGGGAGGTGTTGAGCAAAGAAGGCAACTTCATCCGCCCCATGTACACACCTGGTTTTGCAGCGCCAGAAATGTACCGTCGAGACGCGTCCATGGGGCCATGGACCGACATCTACGCCATTGGGGCCTGCATATACGCCTGCATGCAAGGTTACCCCCCCAACGATGCGCCCCAACGTCTGGAGAAAGACCGTTTGTCCACCGCCTTTGCGCGCTTGCGCGGCGTGTATTCGGACAATTTGATCGAGGTGGTGGAGTGGTGCATGGCCTTGGACCCACTAGCCCGCCCCCAATCCGTGTTTGCGTTGCAAAAAGTGCTTTCCAACGAGGGCGAGCGCCGCTACACCAAACTCACGGTGAGCGAAAAGGTTCGCATGCAGTTTGACTCCATGGTGGGTGAGAGCCGGCGGACAGATTTAGGCGGTGCGGCCGCACCTGCGAGAGGGAAGCTCAAGTGAGATTTTCGGTATTTCAACTCAGTCGCAAAGGCGGGCGCGAGAAAAATGAAGATCGTATGGGTTATTGCTATACGAAGTCTTCCGGGCTTTTTTTACTGGCCGATGGCATGGGCGGGCACCCGGAGGGTGAGGTGGCATCCCAGATGGCACTGCAGGTGATCTCTGCCCTGTACCAAAAGGAAGCACGCCCCGAGTTACCCAACGTGCGGGAATTTTTTGACCGGGCAATACTGGCAGCCCATAGGCAGATACTGCGCTACGCGGCAGAAAAGAACTTGTTGGATACCCCCCGCACGACGCTGGTAGCGGCGGTGTTGCAGGGGGGCTATGCGCACTGGGTTCATTGTGGCGATTCCCGCCTGTACTTTGTGCGCAAGGGCGAGTTGTTGGTTCGCACCCGCGACCACTCGTATGCCGAGCAACACGAAATGCAGCGGCATGGCACAGGCGGTGCCACGGTGAACCGCAATCTTTTGTTTACCTGCCTGGGCTCTCCGACCCGCCCGGTATATGACGTGACCGGTCCGGTCACACTGCATGAAGATGACCGCATGCTGCTGTGCTCGGACGGGCTCTGGGGGCCCATGCATGACACGGACATCGTGTATCACATGGCAAGCAAGTCGGTGTCGCAGGCAGCGCCTGATCTTGTGGAACTGGCGCTGGTGAACGGCGGGCCGCGCAGCGATAACGTGACGGTGATTGCCCTCAAATGGGAGACCCCCGATCCGCTGAGCCAAAGCGACGGCACCATTTCCACAGACAGCATCAGCGAGGGCGTCTTTGCCTCGACCGTGCAGGCCGCCTGGGCAGACGCCGTGGAGGACGACATGGATGAAGAGGCCATTGAGCGATCTATCGCCGAAATCAAAGAAGCCATACGCCTGTCTGCCGCCCGCAAACAATGAATGACCACCGAATTGCCAGTGCTTGTATGCAGCCCATAACTCCCTTTATCCGATCTTCTAACCGCGCTGCCGATGCGCTGCGCCCGGTGCGCATCACCCGCCGCTACACCATGCACGGTGAGGGCTCTGTGCTCATTGAGTTTGGCAATACCAAGGTGCTGTGTACCGCGTCGGTGGAAGAGAAAGTGCCTTCGCACAAGCGTGGCAGCGGCGAGGGGTGGGTGACTGCCGAATACGGCATGTTGCCCCGCGCCACCCACAGTCGCAGTGACCGCGAGGCCGCCCGGGGCAAACAAACGGGTCGCACCCAGGAAATCCAGCGTCTGATTGGTCGCTCACTGCGTGCAGTGTTTGACCTCAAGAAACTCGGTGAACGCACCATCCAGCTCGACTGTGATGTGATCCAGGCCGATGGCGGCACCCGCACGGCGGCAATCACCGGTGCCTTTGTGGCTGCCCAAGACGCGGTCAATGGGCTGCTGGTGGCTGGCAAGATCACCGAAACCCCTATTACCGCTGCGGTGGCTGCGATCAGTGTGGGCATTGTCCAAGGCACGGCCTTGCTGGACTTGGATTACACCGAGGACGCGGCCTGCGACACCGACATGAATGTGGTGATGACGGGCACCCGCCGTTTTGTGGAAGTGCAGGGCACCGCCGAAGGGGCGGCCTTTACCCGCTGCGAAATGGACCAACTGCTGACGCTGGCCGAAAAAGGCGTGGGCGAACTCCTGGTGCTGCAACAGCAAGCCTTGTCAACATAGCCGCCCGCCGCCGAGCGTATCGGTGGCGGTTTTTGGCGGTGGTTTATTTACACCTATGCATATCGTTCTTGCTTCTAACAACCAAGGCAAGCTCGCCGAGCTGGATGCCATGTTCGCCCCATTGGGCTGTCAGCTCGTGCGCCAGGGTGACATGGGTGTACCCGAGTCACCCGAGCCGTTTCGAACCTTTGTGGAAAACGCCTTGGCCAAAGCCCGCAACGCGGCCCAGCACACGGGCTTGCCGGCACTGGCGGATGACGCCGGTTTGTGTGTGGACGCCTTTGGTGGACTGCCGGGCGTGGACACCGCCTATTACGCCACCCAATTTGGCTATGCCAAAGGGGATGACAACAACGTCAAAGCCCTGCTGGAGCAAATGAAAGAGGTGACGAACCGCCGCGCTGCGTTGGTGAGCACGCTAGTCGCGGTGCGCAGTGTGGACGACCCCGAGCCGCTGATTGCTGTGGGCCGCGTGGTGGGGCAGATTGCACCAGCGCCGGTGGGCAGCAACGGGTTCGGGTTCGACCCGGTGATGTGGATACCCGAGTTCGGCCAGACCTTTGCCCAACTGCCTGTCGAGGTAAAAAACGCCCACAGCCACCGGGGCCGCGCCGCCACCACCATGGCAACGTTGATCCGCACAAACTGGCTGGGGGCTTGAACGGCATGATCCCCATCACGCCCGCCACCGAGGGCGCGGCCGCCGTGCAGCGCGACATCCAGCATTACATGCGTCCTGGCAGCCTGCAGTTCAGTGCGCTGCCGCCCTTGTCCTTGTATGTGCACCTGCCCTGGTGTCTCAAGAAGTGCCCTTACTGCGACTTCAACTCCCATGAAGTAGCCCGCAAGATGCCGTTGGCATCGGTCCCCCACGGGGGCGCTCCCGGCTTGTCGCGGCCCAGCGCGGGGCTGCTAGACGGCGCGCAAGAGCAGCGGTATGTCGATGCAGTCATCGCCGACCTCGAGGCCGCCTTGCCACTGGTCTGGGGCCGCAATATCCACAGCATCTTTATCGGTGGCGGCACGCCCAGTTTGTTTTCACCGCAGGCCATAGACCGCTTGCTGGGCGACATCCGTGCCCGCTTGCGGCTGGAGGCCGACTGCGAGATCACCATGGAAGCCAACCCCGGCACTTTTGAGAAAGACCGGTTCAAGGCCTTCCGCAGCGCGGGCGTCACGCGCTTGTCCGTCGGGGTGCAGAGCTTTAACGATGCGCACCTCAATGCCCTGGGCCGGGTGCACGACCGGGCGCAAGCCTTGGCGGCGGTCGAAGAGGCGGCTGCGGCGTTTGACACGTTCAACCTGGACATCATGTACGCCCTGCCGGGGCAGACCCAGGCGCAGTTGGACGAAGACCTCGCTGTGGCATTGCAGTTTCAGCCGCCGCACATCTCCATTTACCACCTCACCATCGAGCCCAATACCTACTTTGCCAAGTTTCCGCCGCAGATTCCCGAGGACGACACGGCCTACGCCATGCTGGACCGTATCACCGAGGCCACAGCGGCGGCTGGCATGGACCGGTACGAGGTGTCGGCGTATGCGCGCCCAGGGCACCGTTGTTTTCACAACCTCAACTACTGGCAGTTTGGCGACTACCTGGGCATAGGCGCTGGTGCCCACAGCAAGTTAAGTTTTGCCCACCGCGTGGTGCGGCAGGTGCGCTTTCGCGACCCGGCGCGCTACATCGAGCAGGCACTGAACGGCCATGCCGTGGCGCAGGACGAGGAGGTCGCCCGCGCGGACCTTCCTTTTGAGTACATGCTCAACGCCTTGCGTTTGCGTAATGGGTTTGGGCTGCGCGACTTTTCTGAGCGCACCGGCTTGGCGATCACGGCTATCCAAAAGGGTTTGGAAGAAGCCGAGCGCAAAGGCCTCATCGAGCGGGACTTTGCCCGTGTACGACCCACCGTCAAGGGCTTCGATTTTTTGAGCGATTTGCAGGAAATATTTTTGAACCAACGGGACTGAAAAAGCGGCGTATTGGGCCCTCAGCCCCCCGGCAGATGGTGTGTTGTCGGTGGGCGGCACAGCCTCCCCCGCACAGCGCTACCGGGCGCTTTGATTCTCCATGTGGTCGCGGTGGGCCAACGCCGGGAACAGCTTGAACCACAGGCCTGCCACCACCAGCGTGCCTACACCGCCCACCACCACCGAGCCCACCGGTCCCCATAGGGCAGCCGTCGCGCCGGACTCGAATTCGCCCAATTGGTTGGAGGCACCGATAAAGATGGAGTTCACCGCCGCCACGCGCCCGCGCATGGCGTCAGGCGTTTCCAGTTGCACCAAGGTATTGAGGGTCACCACGCTGATGCAGTCCGCCGCACCAGTCACCGCAAGTGCGAACATGGACAACCAGAAGGATTCGGACAGCCCGAACAGCACGGTGGCCAGCCCGAACACCGCTACGGCAGTCAGTAGCCGCTTGCCCACATGCCGACGCAAGGGCCAGCGGGTGATCACCAATGACATGGTGAGCGCACCCAGGGCGGGCGCAGACCGCAAAAGCCCCAAACCCGCAGGCCCGGTGTGCAGGATGTCGCGCGCATAGATCGGCAGCAAGGCGGTCGCGCCGCCCAACAACACGGCGAAGAGGTCCAGTGAACTGGCACCCAGCAGCAGTTTGCGCTCCCACACAAAGCGCACACCGGCAAACAGGCTAGCCCAACTGGCCGCCAACCTGGACGGTGTGTGGCGGTAGTGCACCGCCAAAATCAGGCCTGTGGCCAACAACATCAGCGCGGTGCAGCAGATATACACCTTGGTAGGCCCCAGCGCGTAGAGCAGCCCGCCCAGCGCTGGGCCGCTGATGACCGCGATTTCCATGCCGGTGGAGCTGAGTGCCACCGCGCGGCCGAGCAAGTTGGTGGGCACCAACAGCGGCACCAGCGCTTGTTGGGCAGGCATTTGAAATGCCCGCGCCACACCGAGCAGGATGGAAATGCCCAAGATCAGTTCGCGGGACGCAAAGTGCCCCATGGTGGCACTGAGCAACGTGAGCGCCACGGCAGCTTGCAAAGCCATGCAACTTGCAAAAATGCGACCGCGGTGCAGGCGGTCGGCCACATGCCCGGCGGGCAGCGTCATCACCAAGGCGGGCACGAACTGGAACAGTCCCACCAGCCCGAGGTCCCAGGCGCTGGAGGTGAGGTCGTACATGTGCCAAGCCAGCGCCACCATGAGCATCTGGTTGCCCGTGATGCCGGCGATGCGGGCGAACCAATAGCGAACGAAGGCTTGGTGTTTGAACAGCGCCGAGAGGGGAGGATGGGATGCGTCGGTGGTCATGCAGTGGCGGTGTGACGCCTGAGCACTGCGCCAAAGAGGTGTTTGGCGGAAGCTGTGAGATTCGAACTCACGGAGGGGATAAACCCTCGCCGGTTTTCAAGACCGGTGCCTTAAACCGCTCGGCCAAGCTTCCTGCGCTGCGTATTCTAACTGTGCTTGTGTGGGGCTTAGGCTCAGTGATGGTGCGCCCGTTCCTTGCTGGCCTGGCGCCAGACGGACCAGCCACCATGCAGTGCCAGGCTGGCCATTACCGTGGCCACGGCCAGGTCGGGCCAGGCGGTTCCGGTGCCCATGACCCCGGCTGCTGCAACCATGACCGCTACGTTGCCGATGGCGTCATTGCGTGAGCAGAGCCAGACGCTGCGCATATTGGCGTCACCTTCGCGAAACGCATAGAGCATCCAGGCCACCGACACATTGGCCAGCAGTGCCAACACCGCCACGCCGCACATGACCCGTGCGTCCGGTACTCCACCATGCCACATTGCCCCCACGGCTTGCCCCAATACAAACAGTCCAAAGCCCACCATGCTCAATGCCTTCGCTTGGGCAGCCCGGGCGCGCCAGGCCAACGCAGAGGTCAATACCGCCAACGAGACACCATAGTTCAGCGCATCACCGGCAAAATCGATGGCATCGGCCAGCAGGGACAAGGAGCCTGAGGCCATGCCGCTCCCGAGCTCTATCAAAAACATCACCAGGTTGATGGCCAAAGCCGTCCACAGCACGCTCCGATAGCGAGGTAGGTTGACGATTTGATGTTTCTCAGGGGCTTCGTGTGCGCAGCAATGGGCAGACATGGCGTATTCCTTTGCAAAAGTCTGCATTGAAAACCCTGTGGTGGCGCGTATCAAGATTGCATCACTCACAGGATGGACTTGCAATCCACCTTGTGCAGTCTGCCCCAAGAGCGCCACCACACGCTCGCCAATGGCTATTGCGACGTGAGCATGCCTTTGGTTTCGATGAACGAGATGACTTGCTGCAGACCCTCTTGGGTCTTGAGGTTGGTCATGGCAAAGGGCTTCATGCCTTTGGGCGTGTTGCGCATGCGCTCGGTGTCTGCGCGCATCACATCCAGGTTGGCGCCCACGTGGGGGGCCAAGTCGGTTTTGTTGATGACGAACAGGTCGCTCTTGGTGATGCCGGGGCCGCCCTTGCGGGGGATTTTTTCACCGGCCGCCACGTCGATGACGTAGATGGTCAGGTCACTGAGTTCGGGGCTGAAGGTGGCGGCCAGGTTGTCGCCGCCACTTTCCACAAACACGATGTCGGCGTTGGGGAAGTCCACCAGCATGCGGTCGATGGCTTCGAGGTTGATCGAGCAGTCTTCGCGGATGGCAGTGTGCGGGCAGCCGCCGGTTTCTACACCCATGATGCGTTCGGCGGGCAAGGCACCGCTCACGGTGAGCAGGCGCTGGTCTTCCTTGGTGTAAATGTCGTTGGTGATGGCAACCAGGTCGTACTGGTTGCGCATGGCCTTGCACAGCATTTCCAGCAGGGTGGTTTTGCCGGAGCCTACAGGGCCGCCTATGCCCACGCGCAGCGGGGGCAGGGTTTTGGTGCGATGGGGTATGTGATGAAGTGCGGTCATGGTGGGGGCAGTCGGTAGGGGTTGCGAATGAAGGGTGGAATCAGGAACGGAAAAGCCGCGAATACTGCACCTCGTGCTGGCTGCTCAGGATGGCCAGCATGGGGCTGAAGGCTTGGCGGGTGTTGTCGTTTATGCCTAGCGCGTAGTCGACGGTGTGGGGGATTTCAGCGGTCAGTGCAGACAAGATGCGCTGCCCCGCACTCTGGCCCAGCGGCACGGCTTTGATGGCGGCCTGCATCATGTTCTCGGCCCAGCCAAAGGCAAAGGCCAGCAGGCATTCGCGCACAGGGGCCTGAGTGGCACTTGCGGCCAGCGCAAAGGCAATGGGGTAGGTGGGCTCCGGCGTGCCTTGGCCGCTTGCGGCGAGGAGGGCAATTTGTGCAGGCGTGGCGGTGGTGTGGTTCTTCAACCATTCGAGCAGGCTCTTGCCCATTTGCTCGGTCTGGGCGCGGAGCTCGGCGCTTTCGCGGGTCTGCAGCACCCAGGCGTTGAGTTCGGCAATGCGGGGCTGGTCGTCTGCGCGCCAGGCGGCAATGGCCTGGGCCACCGCAGGCAGCTCGGAGCGGGCCAAGGTCATGTGCAGTTGGTCGACCAACCACACGCAGGCTTCATTTTCTGTAGCGGCTCGCGCAGTATCCACGGCCGCTTCCAGGCATTCCGAGTATGAAAAACCTCCAATGGGCAAGGCCGGGGAGGCCAGCCACATGAGCTGCATCAGGCTGCTGTCGAGCATGGCGTTTGGGGTCTACTGGTCGCCGTGGTGGTGGTCATGGTCGTGACCATGGTTGCAATCCGGGCCATGCACATGCGGTTTGACTTGCACTGCCACGGGAATGCCGCTCAGGGTACCTGCAGGCTTGGGCGCGTGGTCATGGTTGTGGCCGGCATGGGAATGGCTGTGGTCATGCCCATCGTCGTCGTGATCGTGTCCATGATGATGTCCGCCGTGGTGACCGCCTGTAGCGTAAGCGCCGTTCTCTGGCTCAAACGCTTCGTCTACCGCGTTCACGGTCAGGTGCATGGCGCGCAGCATGTCGGCTAGCACGTGGTCGGGCTCGATCTTGAGGTGGTCGGGCTGCAGCTCGATGGGCACATGGCGGTTGCCCAGGTGGTAGGCCGCGCGGATCAGGTCGAACGGCGTGCCGTGGGCGCTGCAATGGGTGATCTTCAGCACGGCTTGGGGCGCGGCGCGGGCCACGATGAGCGAGCCGTCCTCGGCCACCAGCACGTCGCCACCCCGCACCACGGTACCACGGGGCAGAAACACGCCGATCTGGCGGCCCTGGCTGTCGATGGCGTCAAACCGGCTTTTCTGGCGCACGTCCCAGTCGAGTTCGACGGTGGCTGCGCGCTTGAGCAGAACCGGGGCCAGGCCTTGGCCTTGGGGGATGCATTTGGAGACTTGGAGCATGGGTGCTTGAGGAGAAAGGGAGTGACTGTTAATATAACAAACGTTATAACTTCAGGGCGCCTGCCATGTCAGCACTCAAACTCACACAAATTGGTAACTCGGTAGGCGTCATCCTGCCTAAAGAGGTCTTGGCGCGGCTGAAGGTAGAGAAGGGCGACACCCTTTTCATGAGCGAGGCTGCCAATGGCGTCACCTTGTCCACGTACGACCCCGAGTTTGAAGCGCAGATGACAGAGGCTCGCCGCATCATGAAAAAACGGCGTGCTGTGTTGCATGAGCTGGCGAAATGAGTCGGGCTGGTCGCACTTGGCGCTGGATTGCCAGCGAGGTTCTGTACGCCGTCCACGAGGAACAACTTGCGGAGCATGGCGGCTTGGCCGGAGTGCGCGATGCAAATGCCTTGGAGTCTGCTGTCGCGCGACCTGAGCAGTTGGCCCACTATGGCACGCCTGACATTGCCGAGTTGGCGGCCGCTTATGGCTTTGGCATCGCACGCAACCATCCCTTCAGCGATGGCAACAAACGCACTGCTTTTGTTGCTGTCGAGTTGTTTCTGGCCTTGAATGGCCATGAATTGATGGCTGATGACTCGGACTGCATTTTGACGATGCTCCGGCTCGCCGCTGGAGACATGGAAGAGGCTGTTTTTGCCCATTGGATTCGTACGCATCTTGATCCTGCGAGCCCTTAGGGCAATGCCTTGGTCATGAACCGGCTGAAGGGGTCCAACTGGTAGCCGGCAAACGGGCCGCAGTCCTTAAAGCCTTCGCTTTCATAGAGTCTGTGCGCAGGAAAGAACGGAGCGTTGGTACCCGTTTCCAGGCTGATTTGCTGCACACCTTTTGCTCGTGCAGCGGCTTCGATATGACGCAGCAGTGCACGCGCTACACCCTTGCGCTCATGCCCCGCTGCGGTGCGCATGGACTTGAGCTCTGCGTGCGTGGTGCTGAGTGTTTTGAGTGCGCCGCAGCCCATCAGTGCATCGCCGTCCCACGCTGTCCAGAACGTGATGGACGGATGGCGCAAGGCGTCGAGGTCGAGGGCATGGACGCTCTCCGGTGGCGAGTGCTGGTGCATGGCATTCAGATGCACTTGCAGCAGGGCGGCAATGGCCGCCCCCTGCAAATCATCGATGCGAATGTCCATGGCGTGCCTGCAGGAGTGTCAGAACAAAAAGTAGCGCTGGGCCATGGGCAGCTTGACTGCCGGTTCGCACGTCAGCAGTTGCCCATCGGCGCGCACGCTGTAGGTCTGCGCATCGATCTCCATGGTGGGCAGGTAGCTGTTGTGCACCATGTGCTGCTTGCGCACCCCTCGGATATTTTTCACCGCTGCCACGTTCTTGGCCAAGCCAAAGCGTTCCTTGATGCCCGCGTTCAAACCCGCTTGCGACACAAAGGTCAGCGAGCTGCGGTGCAGCGCCCCGCCGAAGCTGCCAAACATGGGGCGGTAGTGCACCGGCTGTGGTGTGGGGATGGACGCATTGGGGTCGCCCATGGCGGCATGGGCGATAAAGCCACCCTTCAAAATCAGCGCGGGCTTGACCCCAAAGAAGGCGGGTTTGTAGATCACTAGGTCGGCCCACTTGCCCACCTCGATGCTGCCCACCTCGTGGCTGATGCCGTGTGCGATCGCGGGGTTGATGGTGTACTTGGCCACATACCGCTTGGCGCGGAAGTTGTCGTTGCGTTGCAGGGCTTCGACAGACTCAGCCCGAGCGGAGTCCGGTGTCAGCCAGCCGCGTTGAGACTTCATTTTGTCGGCCGTCTGCCACGTGCGGATGATGACTTCGCCCACCCGGCCCATGGCCTGGCTGTCGCTGCTCATCATGGAAATCGCGCCCATGTCGTGCAGGATGTCTTCGGCGGCAATGGTCTCTTTGCGGATGCGGCTTTCGGCAAAAGCCAGATCTTCGGCAATGCCCGCGTCCAAGTGGTGGCAAACCATCAGCATGTCCACGTGCTCGTCCAGCGTGTTCTGGGTGTAGGGCATGGTGGGGTTGGTGGAGCTAGGCAAAAAGTTGGCCTGGCCCACTACTTTCAAAATGTCGGGGGCATGACCGCCACCCGCGCCTTCGGTGTGGAAGGCGCACAGGCCACGGCCTTTGGTCGCGGCGATGGTGTCTTCCACAAAGCCGGATTCATTCAGCGTGTCCGAGTGCAATGCCACCTGAATCTCAGTTTCGTCCGCCACATCCAGGCAATTGCTAATGGCGGCGGGCGTGCTGCCCCAGTCTTCATGCAACTTGAGCCCAATCACACCGGCGTTGATCTGTTCATGCAGTGCGGCGGGAAGTGACGCGTTGCCCTTGCCAAAAAAGCCCAGGTTCATGGGGAAGGCATCTGCCGCTTGCAACATGCGCTCAATGTTCCAAGGCCCCGGCGTACAAGTGGTGGCAAAGGTGCCGGTAGCGGGGCCGGTGCCGCCGCCCATCATGGTGGTCACGCCACTGGAGAGTGCCTCTTCAATCTGCTGTGGGCAGATGAAGTGGATGTGGCAGTCAATGCCGCCTGCGGTGACGATATTGCCCTCGCAACTGATGATTTCGGTGCCCGGCCCGATGATGATGTCCACACCCGGCTGGGTGTCGGGGTTGCCGGCTTTGCCAATGGCCGCAATGCGCCCGCCTTTGAGGCCAATATCGGCTTTGACGATGCCCCAGTGGTCCAGGATGAGGGCGTTGGTCAGCACGCAGTCCACAGCACCTCCGGTGCGGTCTCCCGGTCCTGCATTCGGCGCGTTGGTGCGCTGGCTTTGCGCCATGCCGTCGCGGATGGTTTTGCCACCGCCGAACTTCACCTCTTCGCCGTACGCGCCTGCGGCCAGGGTGTAGTCCTTCTCGACCTCAATGACCAGGCCGGTATCGGCCAAGCGCACGCGGTCGCCCGTGGTGGGGCCGAAGATTTCCGCATAGGCGCGGCGTCCGATAGTTGCCATAGTTAAAGCGTTCCTTGTACGAGTCCGCGAAAGCCGTAAATCAACCGGTCCCCGGCAATATCCACCAGCTCCACGGTACGTTGTTGACCGGGCTCAAAGCGCACGGCCGAGCCCGAGGCGATGTTCAGGCGCATGCCCTGCGCCACCGCACGGTCAAAACCAAGCGCGCGATTGGTTTCTGCGAAGTGGTAATGCGAGCCGACCTGGATGGGCCGGTCCGACTGGTTTTGCACCACCACCGTCGCGGTGCGGCGACCGGTGTTGAGGGCGTGTTCGCCGTCGTCAAGAATGAGTTCGCCGGGGATCATGGGGCTGTCCTTTACGCCAATTGCATTAACAGGGCAGCGCCCGAGGCGGCTACAGCCGCGCCGGTGGCGCGTGTGGCCCATACGTTGGCGGCACGCAATGTCCACCCCAATGCCACACCGGCCAAGTGCAGCGCGAGGGTGGCAACAAACATGCCGGCCACCGCCGCAAATGCGTTGCCGGTTGTAACCAACTCAGCACCATGCGCCAGCCCATGGAACACGGCAAAGCCCCCCACCAAGGCCACCGACGCCGCAGCGTGCATACCTTGGCGCGTCAGCACCAGCAGACCCAGCACCAGCACCGAGGCCGCCACCATGGGCTCCACCACAGCCGCGCCCACACCTCGCAGCCCCAGCAGGGCACCGAGCACCAGCATGTTGGCAAAAGCGAGCGGGCCCCACAGCAGGGTGGGCCCTGCGCGGCGGGCGGACACTGCGCTCCACACCCCCACCGCCACCATGGCCAGCAGGTGGTCCATGCCAGCCAAGGGGTGCAGCAGGCCGGCCATGAAGCTGCCATGGCTGTGCAGATCCGTACCCACATGGGCACCGGCGGCGGTGCATGTTGCGCCGAAAGCTAAAAAAAGAAGAGCGGATTTCAGGGTGTTGGTCATGGTCGTGTCCAATAGGTGGGGGTGAGTGGGCGGTGGTGGCGTCCACCTACAAATCAGGGGGTGCTCATACGATGGGCTGGTGCACCGTGACCAGCTTGGTGCCGTCGGGGAAGGTGGCCTCGACCTGGATGTCGGGGATCATTTCCGGGATGCCTTCCATCACGTCGGCGCGGGTTAGCACGCTGCGGCCATCGCTCATGAGTTGGGCTACGGTTTTGCCATCCCGTGCGCCCTCCATCACGGCGGCGCTGATCAGGGCGACTGCCTCGGGGTAGTTCAGGCGCAGGCCACGGGCTTTGCGGCGTTCTGCCAGCAGCGCGGCGGTAAAGATGAGCAGCTTGTCTTTTTCTCTGGGGGTGAGTTCCATAAGGGTGTCTCGTGAAGCGCCTAGGAGTGCAGGCCACGCCTGCTGTCAGTACAGCCTAAGCAAACCCCGTGCCCTCTCGCGTACTCCTACGCCAAAGGGCGCAGGCCGCCCCGATGCAATGGCATGGAAACTGCACCCGCTTGCGCTTGTCTATGGAAATGCCGCCCCCACCACCACCCGTTGCCCCCGCCCAGCGGGTGGTAAAAATTCGCCGTGACTACAACAACTGGGTGGCCAGCGAGACCATGGAGGACTACGCCTTGCGGTTCACGCCGCAGCGCTTTCGCAAGTGGTCGGAGTGGCGGGTGGCCAACACCGCATTCGGGGCCGCCTCCTTCCTGATTTTGGAGGCCGTGGGGGCCACTCTGCTGGTGCAATACGGCTTTGTGAACGCCTTCTGGGCCATCGTGATCACAGGGTTGGTCATCTTTCTTGCGGGGCTGCCTATCAGCGTGTACGCCGCCCGCTACGGTGTGGACATGGATTTGCTCACCCGTGGCGCCGGCTTTGGCTACATTGGTTCGACGCTCACCTCGCTGATCTACGCATCGTTCACCTTTATCTTCTTCGCGCTGGAGGCAGCGGTCATGGCCTACGCGCTGGAACTGGCGCTGGACATCCCCCCTACCTGGGGTTACTTGCTGTGTGCGGTGGTGGTGATTCCCTTGGTCACGCATGGGGTATCAACCATCAGCACTTTGCAGATATGGACGCAACCGCTGTGGCTGGTCATGCTGGTGGTGCCTTTTGTTTTTGTTTTGGTGCGCGACCCCCAAGCATTTGCGGGCATAACGCACTATTCAGGTGAATCGGGGGTGGCAGGCGCTTTTGATTTGCACTTGTTTGGTGCTGCGTTGACCGTGGGCATCGCCCTCATCACCCAGATGGGGGAACAGGCGGATTACTTGCGCTTCATGCCCCACCGCACCGAGCGCAACCGGCTGCGCTGGTGGTCCGGGGTGCTGATTGGCGGGCCGGGGTGGGTGGTGCTGGGGGTACTCAAAATGCTGGGGGGCGCTTACCTTGCGTATTTGGCTATCCAGCACAGCGTGCCCCCCGACCGGGCGGTAGATCCCAACCAGATGTACCTGGCCGCCTACGAGTATGTGTTTCCCACATTGGGCTGGGCCGTGGCGGCGACGGCGGTGTTTGTGGTGGTGTCGCAGCTCAAGATCAATGTCACCAACGCCTATGCTGGCTCGCTGGCCTGGAGCAATTTTTTCTCACGCCTGACGCACAGCCATCCGGGGCGGGTGGTGTGGGTGCTGTTTAACAGCGTGATCGCATTCATGCTCATGGAGATGAATGTGTTTCAGGCGCTGGGTGAGGTGCTGGGGCTGTATTCCAATATCGCCATCGCCTGGATCATGGCCGTGGTGGCAGACCTGGTGATCAACAAGCCCTTGGGCTTGTCGCCCAAGGGTATTGAGTTCAAGCGGGCGCATTTGTACGACATCAACCCGGTGGGCGTGGGGGCCATGGCCATGGCCTCGCTCTTGTCCATCCTGGCATATCTGGGGGTGTTTGGTGCGCTGGCCCAAGCGTTCTCGGCCGTGGTGGCCTTGGTCACCGCCATGGTGACCTCGCCCCTGATTGCGTGGCTCACCCAAGGCCAGTACTACTTGGCGCGAGAGACAGGCCCCCACGCTCCACCGCAAAGCGGGTCGCTACGCGCGGAGGGGGCGTCGTTTAGCGTGGGGCGGCCCGGCGCTGGCAGCTCACCCGTCACCACCGCTGTTCAGGGGAGCTACACCCGCCTGCAGGCCCGCCAATGTGTAATTTGCGAACGTGAATACGAGGGGCCCGACATGGCCCATTGCCCGGCGTACCAAGGTGCCATCTGTTCGCTGTGTTGCACGCTCGATGCGCGCTGTGGCGACATGTGCAAGCCGCACGCCCACCTGGCCACCCAATGGTCTGGCGCCTTGCGCTGGTTGCTGCCACGCAAGGTCTGGCCGTATTTGGATACGGGGCTGGGGCATTTTTTGCTGTTGATGCTGGTCATCCTGCCCTTGTTGGCCACCGTGTTTGCCATGTTCTACAAGCAGGAGTTGGGGGCCATGGCCCCGTGGTCCGAGCAGCGGGCTGCGGTGGAGGCGGCGTTGCGTTCGGGCTTTAGCAAAACGTTTGCCGCGCTGTTGCTCATGTCGGGCATCGTGGCCTGGTGGCTGGTGCTGGCGCACAAGAGCCGTCAGGTGGCGCAAGAGGAGTCGAACCGCCAAAGCCATTTGTTGCTGCAAGAGATCGAGTCGCACCGCCAAACCGATGTCGCCCTGCAAGAGGCCAAGCGCGTGGCTGAGCAAGCTCGCCAGGCCGCCGAGGCCGCCAACCAGGCAAAGAGCCGCTACATCAGCGCCATCAGCCACGAGCTGCGCACGCCGCTTAACAGTATCCTGGGCTACGCGCAGCTCATGGGCGAAGACGCCGCCATCCCACCCCATCGCAAGCAGGCAGTCAGCGTGATCAAACGGGGCGGGGAACACTTGCTCTCCCTGATCGAGGGCACGCTGGACATGGCCTATATCGAGAGCGGCAAGCTCACGCTCAACGTCAAGCCCATGCAGTTTGCCAATGGCATGGCCGAGCTGGCCGGCATGTTCGAGTTGCAGGCGGCCGCCAAGGGCTTGCAGTTTCAGTTTGAAGTGCAGGGCAGCGTGCCCGAGTGGGTGCGGGCCGACGAAAAGCGCCTGCGACAAATCTGCATCAACTTGCTGGGCAACGCCATCAAGTTCACTGCCAAGGGCAGCGTGCGATTGGTGCTGCGCTATGCCCGCGAGATGGCGCACATCGATGTCCATGACACCGGCCCCGGCATGGCTTCCGCCGAGCTAGACCGCATCTTTGAGCCCTTTACGCGGGGCTCCACCGCAGCGTCTGGGGCGGCTGTGGCATCTGGGGGTTCAGGCTTGGGGTTGACGATTGCCAAGATGCTCACCGACCTGATGGGGGGCGAGCTGTCGGCCACCAGTGCGCTGGGGCAGGGCTCGGTGTTCAAGGTGCGCTTGTTTTTGCCCGAACTGCATATGCCATCGGCCACCACCTACCCTGGTGCGCCCCACAGCACCCCACGGGTGGCCTACGCGGGAGCGCGCCGCAAAGTGCTGGTGGTGGACAACGAAGAGGCCGACCGCGACCTGCTGGTCAGCCTGCTGCAGCCCCTGGGCTTTGAAGTGCGCACCGCTGCCAGTGGCCACGACTGCCTGGACCTGCTGGCCGCAGACCTGCAGCCCGACGTGGTGTTGCTGGACCTGGCCATGCCCGGTATTGACGGCTGGGAAACGCTGCGCCGCATTCGGGGCAACCCGGCGTTGGGCGGGCTTGGTTTGCAGGTCGCCATCGTGTCTGCCAACGCCTTTGACCGGGGGCTGGACAATGGGCTGGGCCTGCCGCCCGAAGACTTTATTGTGAAACCCGTGCGCCACAGCGAGCTGCTGGACTGGTTGGAGCGTCGCCTGGAACTGGTGTGGGTTGACCCACCCACGCGGCCAGCCCCCGCAGACGCGGTGCGCCCTGGGCAGCGTGTAGGCACATCCGCCGCCTTGCCCGCCAGCGCCTGCCGCGCCCTGCTGGACGTGGCCCGCCTGGGCTACTACCGTGGGGTGCTCAACCAGTTGCAGCAACTGCGCGCGCAGCACCCCGCGTGCGCAGAATTTATCGCGCAGCAAGAGGCGCTGGCCCGCCAATACCAGTTTGAAACCATGGCCGAACAATTGCAGAAAGTGCTCGATGCAAGCCCCGCTGATGAAGTCCGCTGACCCCCTTGTGCCCGCCCACGCGGACGGCATGCCCGAGCCTGCCGATCTGCATGGCACGCTAGACCGTGCCAACAGCGATGTGGTGCTCATCGTGGACGACGTGCCCGACAACCTGTCGGTGCTGCACGACGCGCTGGACGAGTCTGGCTACACCGTGCTGATCGCCACCTCGGGCGAGGCGGCCCTGATGCGCGCCATGCAGGCCTTGCCCGATGTGATTCTGCTCGACGCCATGATGCCCGGCATGGACGGCTTTGAAGTCGCGCGCCGCCTCAAAGCCGCGCCGCAAACTGCACACATCCCCATCATCTTCATGACCGGCCTGACCGAGACAGAGTACCTGGTGGCAGCCCTGGAGTGCGGCGGTGTGGACTACGTGACCAAGCCCATCAAGCCCAAGGAAGTACTGGCCCGCATGGGCGTGCATTTGGCCGGTGCCCGCGAGCGGCGCCAAACCCGCAACGCACTGGACGCCTTTGGCTACGCGACCATCACCGTGCGCGCCGCCGACGGCTGCCTCATGTGGCAAACGCCGCTGGCGCGCGACCTGCTGGAGCGCTATTGCAGCACCCACGCCCCGACCACACCGCCCGAGGTGTTGGCCTGGTTGCAGGCCTGCCTGCACACCGTCGCGCGGGGAGACGAGCCTGCCAAGCTCACGCTGGAGCGCGGCCCCAAGCGCTTGACCTTTCGGCTGCACCAGCAAATTGGCGACAGCGACGCCGGTGGCGACTGGCTGATCGTGATGCGCGAGGTATCGGATACGGCCGTCATTGAGGCCATGAGCCTGTCCTTCAAGCTCACCGCCCGCGAGGCTGAGGTGCTGTACTGGGTGGTGAAAGGCAAGACCAACAAAGACATTGGCGACATTCTCGGCAGCAGCCCCATGACCGTGAAGAAGCACCTGGAGCGGGTCTTTGTGAAGCTGGGCGTAGAAACCCGCACCGCCGCCGCTGGCATGGCCATGTCGCGCATCCGGCAACTGCATCCGCAGTTTGAGGGGTGAGCGTCAGGTAAGCGCTTGGTGAAACCGATGCGGCCGGTGGCTAAACCTGTGTACCCCCTATCGATGGGGGTGCCACGGACCATGCCCTGGTGCAGCGTGCTACCTTGAACCAAACCACATTCGGCGAAGCAAGCCATCTCTGCGCACACACTGGTGGTACAGCGCGGCAGCAACGTGCAAAAAGACCATGGCCATGAGCAATTTGCCGACTATGCCGTGCACCGCGCGCGGCAGAAGGTCATTGAAGTTCACCGGCAAACTGCCCATGCCCTTGAACACGATATCGGGTAGACCCGCCAGCAGCGACATGGCCACCCCGCTTCCCGCCATCAACAGGACCAAGCCGTAAAGCGCCCAATGGGTTAGCGGGGCCAAGCGATCCAGCATTGCGCTCCCCGTGGGCGCGGGGGCGGGATGCGCAGTACTCCATCGCACCACCCAGCGAAGGATGGTGAGCAACAGAATCAGGCCGCCCGCAATCATGTGCCCTTGGAGCGCAGCTATCTTCTCGGGTGAGTCGTTGGGTATCGTTTTGAGTACGAAGGTACCCATTCCAAGTGCCACGGTGAGCAACAGCGCAAGCAACCAGTGCAACGCAACCAGTGCAGGGTGGTATCGATGGGGAGTGGAGTTCATGGTGCAGTAGAAATAGAAATGAGTGGAGTTAAAACCAGACAGTCATTCACTTCTTGACAGGCGAAAACGTGCCCGGATTCACCTCGCCAAATTCCCCGGCGGCTGCCACCAGTTTCTGAAACTCGGGCTTGAGCCAGAGCGCTTCCCAATCCTTGAACGAGTTCCAGCGGGTCACCCCGACGAACTCGGGCTTGTTGCCGGGGTTGCGGTTTTCCATCAGGGCGTTTTCGATGTAGCCGGGTTGCTTGCGCACGTAGTCGCGTATGGCGGCCATGCGCTCCTGCAAGGGTGCGCGCGCTGCAGCGTTGCGCGCAGAGAACTGCATGACGGTGACCACCGTGCGCGGGTCGTCCAGCGGTGGGGCGGTGTGTGCGGTGAAGGTGGTGGTGAGCAGAGCCAGTGCAATGGCGGCGTGGGTGAGGTGGGTTTTCATGATCGGGCTCTCAAGTTGAACGGCAGAAGACAGTGCCGTGGGCCATGCTAGCCACCAACCCAGGCGGCTACAACCATGCTTGCCTGCGTGTTCACACTCTCGAAACGATGTGAACGGCGACGCTCCCGCGCCTTGCGTATTTCGTGGCCTGCGACAATTGCCGCATGCCCCACCACAGCCCCCCACCCGCCGCGCCCAAGCAGGCCAACAACCCCCTGCACGGCAAAACGCTGGAGGCCATCGTGACGGAGTTGGCCGACCACTACGGCTGGGAGGGCTTGGGCCAGCGCATCCCGGTGCGCTGCTTCACTTGTGAGCCCAGTGTGGGCTCCAGCCTCAAGTTTTTGCGCAAAACGCCGTGGGCCCGCGACAAGGTGGAGAGCCTTTACCTGTTTATGCTGCGCGAGGTGCGCCGCACCGGGCGCTAAGCCCCGCCCCTTGCGGTGTTTGGCTCGGTGCCGTGCGCGTGCCGAGTGGCTTGACTGTTCATGGTTTTTGAATCGAGTCATCAATTAGATTCAAAAATCAGCAACTTAGGGCCCCCTAGACTTCGGGGCATGGCATCACATCACACTTCTTCTTTCGACGCGGGCTCCCACCGCTACAGCCTCACGGCCATCGTGTTGCACTGGGTGCTGGGGCTGGCCCTGCTGGGCATTTTTGCGGTGGGCGTCTACATGACGGATCTGCCGTTTTCGCCCACCCGCCTCAAGTTCTATAACTGGCACAAGTGGGCTGGCATCACCATCTTGGCCTTGTCGGCGCTGCGCTTGGCATGGCGCTTGACGCATCGCCCGCCTGCATTGCCGGGCAAGATTGCGGTGGCCATGCCCGCCTGGCAGCACTGGGCCCACCACGGCACGCACTATGCGCTGTATGCCTTGTTTTTTGTGGTGCCGCTGATGGGCTGGGCCTACAGCTCGGCGGCGGGCTTTCCCATTGTGGTGTTTGGGGTGTTGCCCTTGCCCGACTTTGTGCCCGTGGACAAAGCCTTGGCGGACCTGATCAAGCCCTTGCATGAATGGAGTGCGATGGCCTTGATAGCGCTGGCCGGTTTGCACATTGCCGCTGCGCTCAAGCACCAGTGGATAGACCGCGACGGCCTGATCGGGCGCATGATGCCTGGCCGCGACTGAACCTTTTTACCGATTGGAGTTGACATGATGGCGTTTCGCAAATTTCTGACCACCGTTTTCGCGGCCACTGCTGCACTGGCTTCCCCCGCCTTCGCGCAGCAAAAGCTGGTGCCCGCCCAGAGCGAGATCGTGTTTGTGAGCAAGCAAATGGGCGTGCCGGTGGAAGGCCGCTTCAAAAAGTTTGACGCGCAAATAGCCTTTGATCCCGCCAAGCCCGAGACCAGCAAAATCGCCTTCACCGTAGACATTGCGAGCGCCACCTTGGGCGTGCCCGAGACCGATGCAGAGCTGCCCCGGCCCACGTGGTTTAACACGGCCAAGTTCCCACAGGCCACCTTCCAGTCCACGGCAGTCAAGGGCTTGGGCGGCGGCAAGTTTGAGGTGAGCGGCAAGCTCAGTATCAAGGGCAACAGCCGCGATGTGGTGGTGCCGGTGGCCCTGGCCCAGAACGGTGCCACCACCACCGTGACCGGCACGTTTGCGCTCAAGCGCCTGGCCTTCAAGATCGGCGAGAACGAGTGGGCCGACACCTCCATGGTCGCGGACGAGGTGCAGGTCCGGGTCAAGCTGGCGCTGACGGGCGTGGGCAAGATTTAAGTTTTTAGTTTTCAGTTTTCAGTTTTTTTCAACCAACCTTTCTTTAGGAGTTTTCATGCGTACTTCCTTTATTGCTGCTGCTTTGGCTTTGTCCGCGTTTGCTGGTGCTGCCAGCGCCCAGTCGGCCACCTACAACCTCGACCCTTCGCACACCTTCCCGCGCTTTGCCTATAGCCACTTTGGCTTGTCTACCCAGCAAAGCCGCTTCAACAACACCACCGGCACCGTGAGCTTTGACAAAGCAGGCAAGACCGGCGCAGTGGACGTGGTGATCGACATGAAGGCCGTGGACACCGGTTTTGCAGCCTTTAACAGCCACATCCAGGGCGAAGATTTTCTGGACACTGCCAAGTTCCCCACCGCGACCTTCAAGTCCACCAAAGTGGTGTTTGAGGGCGAAAAGCCTGCTGCCGTAGAAGGCAACCTGACCATCAAGGGCGTGACCAAGCCGGTGACCTTGAAGGTGGTGAACTTTGTGGCCACCACCCACCCCATGAACAAGAAAGACGTGATCGGTGCCGAGGCCGTGACCACCATCAAGCGCTCCGAGTTCAATGCCGGCAAGTTCGCCCCCTATGTGGGTGACGATGTGACCATCACCATCGCGCTCGAAGCCATCAAGCAGTAAGCCTTGCGGGCCGCTGTGCCCGCCCACCTACCCGCCAAGGACGCACCATGCCCACCCGATTGCCCACCTACTTTGTTTCTCACGGCGGAGGGCCTTGGCCCTGGATGCCCGAGATGCGCCAGTCGCTGGCGTCCTTGGAGCACAGCCTGGCCGACATTCCGCGCCAAATCGGAGTCCAGCCCAAGGCAGTGCTGCTGATCACCGCCCACTGGGAGGAGCGCGAGTTCACGCTGGGCACCCATCCTGCGCCGGGCATGGTGTATGACTACGGTGGCTTCCCCGCGCACACCTATTCGGTGGTGTATCCCGCGCCGGGGGCACCGGCCTTGGCCCAGCGGGTGGCGGCCTTGATGGAAGGTGCGGGTTTGGTGGCCCGGATGGACCCGCAGCGCGGCTACGACCACGGCACGTTTGTGCCGCTGGCCGTGATGTACCCGGACGCCCAAGTGCCGGTGCTGCAAATGTCACTGCGGGCCGGTCTGGACCCTGCCGAACACATCGCCTTGGGGCGCGCTTTGGCCCCCCTGCGCGACGAGGGCGTGCTCATCGTGGGCAGCGGCTTGAGCTACCACAACCTGCGCAACTTTGGACCTGGCGCGCGTGCGCCTTCCCAGGCGTTTGACGCCTGGTTGCAAGCCACCATGGCCGCTGAGCCCGCAGCGCGTGCACAGGGCTTGCTGGATTGGGAGTCGGCCCCCTCGGCGCGGGTCAGCCATCCGCGCGAAGAGCACCTGCTGCCTTTGATGGTGGCGGTCGGCGCGGCGATAGATGAACCCGCAGCCTGCGTCTACCACGACGAGGCGGTGTTTGGCGGCGTGACCGCGTCCAGCTTTCGCTTCGGGCCCAGCGCCGCGCATTGAGGGCGCACGCCTTAACGTACGCCACACGGCGTATTTTCGTTTCGCACCGGAATCCCTAAAGTCACTCCATCGCATCACCAAAGCCCCTTCGGGGGCTACCGATGCGACCCGTGAATTGGATGTATCAACCCCGGAGAAGCTCTCATGCAACGTCGTTTTTCTTTGAAGGCGCTCACTGCTGCCGTCGCCCTCACCACTTTGTCGGCTGTGCCCGCGTTTGCGGCAGACACCATCAAGGTCGGTATCCTGCACAGCCTGTCCGGCACCATGGCCATTTCGGAAACCGTGTTGAAAGACACCGTGTTGATGGCCATTGACGAGATCAACGCCAAGGGTGGCGTGCTCGGCAAAAAGCTCGAACCCGTGGTCGTGGACCCCGCCTCCAACTGGCCCCTGTTTGCTGAAAAGACCAAGCAGTTGCTCACCCAAGACAAAGTCTCGGTGATCTTCGGTTGCTGGACTTCGGTGTCCCGCAAGTCCGTGCTGCCCGTGGTGGAAGAGCTGAACGGCCTGTTGTTCTACCCCGTGCAATACGAAGGTGAAGAGCTGTCCAAGAACGTGTTCTACACCGGTGCTGCGCCCAACCAGCAAGCCATCCCCGCAGTGGACTACCTGATGAGCAAAGAAGGTGGCGGCGCCAAGCGTTGGGTGTTGTTGGGCACCGACTATGTGTACCCCCGCACCACCAACAAGATCCTGCGCGCCTACCTGAAATCCAAGGGCGTGAAAGAGTCTGACATCGACGAAAAATACACCCCCTTCGGACACAGCGATTACCAAACCATCGTGGCGGACATCAAGAAGTTCTCTGCCGGTGGCAAGACAGCTGTGGTGTCCACCATCAACGGTGACTCCAACGTGCCTTTCTACAAGGAACTGGGCAATGCCGGCTTGAAGGCCAAAGAAGTGCCCGTGGTGGCCTTCTCGGTGGGTGAAGAAGAACTGCGCGGCGTGGACACCAAGCCTTTGGTGGGTCACCTCGCTGCATGGAACTACTTCCAGTCCATCAAGAACCCGACCAACACCGAGTTCATCAAGAAGTGGTCTGACTACGCCAAGGCCAAGGGCATTGCCGGTCACAAAGACAAGCCTTTGACCAACGACCCGATGGAAGCCACCTACATCGGCATCAACATGTGGAAGCAAGCGGTGGAGAAAGCCAAGTCCACCGACGTGGACAAGGTGATCGCAGCGATGGCTGGCCAAACCTTCAAGGCACCGAGCGGCATCGTCTCCAAGATGGACGAAAAGAACCACCACTTGCACAAGTCGGTGTTCATCGGCGAAATCAAGGCCGACGGCCAGTTCAATGTGGTCTGGAAGACACCAGGCCCTGTGAAGGCCAAGCCATGGTCTCCCTACATCGAAGGCAACGACAAGAAGCCTGATGAGCCCGCAAAGAAATAAGGCATAGGCAGGGATAGGCTAGCTTTTTGCTAGAAGAGCCGCCACAGCCTTGCACAAGGCGTGGCGGCTTGTTGTTTTTACCCCGGAGAGATTGGCGTATGCCACAACGAAACCTTCAATGGCTGATGCTTGCGGTGCTGCTACTGGCATCCCGCGCCTTTGCACTGACCGCTGACGAAGCAAAAGGCATGGCAGTGGGCGAAAGCGATGCGCGCGTGGCGGCATTGCAAAAAGCGGTGGAGCACGCCGACGAACGCACGGTGCGATTCCTTCAGGCCCTGTCCGACGATGCGGTCAAGCTCGTGGGCGAGGTGCCGGTGATGGTGGTGGATGGCAAGGGCGTGGACCCCGTGACCCAGGCAGAGGTGACGCTGCCCGACACCGCAGAAGATGTAATGAACAACAACCGCATGCGCGGCGAGTTGGACACGGCGCTGGCCGCCGTCAAGCTCTTGTCGCCCGACGTGGCCGTGCGCCGCGCAGCGATCAAGACACTGGGCGGGCAGGTGGATGCCGGCAAGCTGCCGCTTCTGGAAAAAGCGCTGGCCAATGAGACCGCCCCGGACTTGAAAGACAAACTTCAGTTGTTGCGCGCTGCGGCCATGCTGGGCAGCGACGCCGTAGCCCAACGACTGGAGGCCGCCACACAACTGGGCGAAAGCGCTCAGGCCACGACCAAAACCTTGCTGGTAGAGCGCCTGCAAGTTGAGACCGACAGCCTGGTGAAAGTCGCACTGCAAAAAAGCCTGGCGGCAGTAGAAGCCCGCTTGGCCTGGGGCGACCGCCTGGGGGCCATCTTCAGCGGCGTCAGCCTGGGCTCCATCTTGCTGCTGGTGGCCTTGGGTCTGGCCATTACCTACGGCTTGATGGGCGTGATCAACATGGCCCACGGCGAGCTGATGATGATTGGTGCCTACGCCACCTACGTGGTGCAGGTGCTGTTCCAAAAATACCTGCCCGGTGCCTTTGACTGGTACCTGCTGGCGGCGGTGCCGGTGGCCTTTATGGCCTCGGCGCTGGTGGGCGCGGCGCTGGAGCGCAGCGTCATTCGTTTCCTGTACGGCCGTCCGCTGGAAACCTTGTTGGCCACCTGGGGCATCAGCCTGATGCTCATGCAGTTGGTGCGCACGCTGTTTGGCGCGCAAAACGTGGGCGTGGAAAACCCGCGCTGGATGAGTGGCGGCGTGCAGCTGCTGGGCAACCTCTCGCTGCCCTACAACCGCTTGATCATCGTGGCCTTTGCGGTGGCCGTACTGGCCGGGGTGTGGTTCCTGATTGAGAAGACACGGCTGGGCTTGTTTGTGCGCGGCGTCACCCAAAACCGGCCCATTGCAAGCTGCATGGGCGTGAACACCGCCCGCATTGACACCTATGCGTTCGCGTTGGGGTCGGGCATTGCGGGCTTGGCGGGGTGCGCCCTGAGCCAGGTGGGCAACGTGGGGCCGGATTTGGGCCAAGGCTATATCGTGGACTCGTTCATGGTGGTGGTACTGGGGGGGGTGGGCCAACTGGCGGGCACGGTTTACGCGGCCATGGGCCTGGGCATCTTGAACAAGTTTTTGGAGGGCTGGACCGGTGCGGTGCTGGCCAAGATCGCGGTGCTGGTGTTCATCATCGTCTTTATCCAAAAGCGTCCGCAAGGCATCTTTGCCATGAAGGGGCGGGAAGCATGAACACCTCCCGGCTTGCCCACTGCGTGTGGCCGCTTTCCCCTTTGCAGGGGGCAACACCAGCAGCCCGGCGCAGCCGGTTCTGCGGTGCTTCTGGAAGGGGCGTCGCTTTGCTTGCCCTCCTTGTTTGTTCGCGGAGCTTTTTGATATGAAGACAGACTTCCTTTTACCGGCCAAGAAGCCCCTGCTCACGGGTATGGGTTGGTGCGCTTTCACAGCCGCCGCGGCTGTGCTGTGCGCCCTGGTGCCGGTACTCAACCTGGTGGTGCCCGAGGGCAGCGCCCTGCACCTGAGCGACTTTGCCGTGGCGCTGACCGCCAAGATCATGTGCTACGCCATCTGCGCGCTGGCCATGGGCCTGATCTGGGGTTACACCGGCATCTTGAGCCTGGGCCACGGCCTGTTCTTCGCGCTGGGTGGCTATGCCATGGGCATGTACCTGATGCGTCAGATCGGGCTGGATGGCAACTACAAGAGTGCGCTGCCAGACTTCATGGTGTTTCTCGACTGGAAAGAGCTGCCCTGGCACTGGGCGCTGTCGGGCAGCTTTGGCGCCACGCTGTTTTTGGTGGTGGCCGTGCCGGGGCTGGTGGCCTTTGTGTTCGGCTACTTTGCCTTTCGCTCGCGCATCAAGGGGGTGTACTTTTCCATCATCACCCAGGCCATGACGTTTGCCGCCATGCTGCTGTTCTTCCGCAATGAAACCGGCTTTGGCGGCAACAACGGCTTTACCGACTTCAAGCGCATTGTGGACATTCCGATTGCCACCAGCAGCATGCGCATGACCCTGTTTGTCATGACGTCCGTGACCCTGCTCACCTTCTACCTGCTGGCCCGCTGGCTGGTGGGCAGCAAGTTTGGCCGGGTACTGCAAGCGGTGCGGGATGCGGAAAGCCGCGTCATGTTCAGCGGCTACTCCCCCCTGGGCTACAAGCTGACCATTTGGACCATCTCGGCCATGATGTGCGGCGTGGCCGGAGCACTGTATGTGCCGCAGGTGGGCATCATCAACCCCAGCGAAATGAGCCCGGCGAACTCGATCGAGATTGCCATCTGGGCTGCCGTGGGCGGGCGGGCCACGCTGATCGGGCCCATCGTGGGGGCCTTTTTGGTCAACGGTGCCAAGAGTTGGCTCACGGTTGCCTACCCCGAGTTCTGGCTGTACTTTCTGGGCGCGCTGTTCATTGGCGTCACCCTGTTCCTGCCCGATGGCGTGGTGGGCTTGATCAAGAAACTGAAGGGAAGCAGGGCATGACCCCCGATCTGTTGGAACAAGGTGCACGTCGCGTTGAAGCCCGCCTGGCCGCATTGGCGGCACAAACTGCCCAAACCGCATCGGGCGGGCGCACGGCTGGTTTTGGTCGGCTGGCACAGCAGGGCGAGGTGGATGTGACCCACGGGCGCATCCTCTACCTCGAAGATGTGAATGTGAGCTTTGACGGCTTCAAGGCCATCAACAATTTGTCGCTGGACATCGCGCCCGGTGAGTTGCGCTGCATCATTGGGCCCAACGGCGCGGGCAAGACCACCATGATGGACATCATCACCGGTAAAACCCGGCCCGACAGCGGCACCGTGTTTTTTGGCAGCACCATCGACCTGCTGCGCTACAAAGAATCCGAGATCGCGCAGTTGGGCATAGGGCGCAAGTTCCAAAAGCCCACCGTGTTCGAGCAACTCTCGGTGTTCGAAAACCTGGAGTTGGCCTTGAAGACCGACAAGGGCGTGCAGGCGTCCATGTTCTTCAAGCTGGATTCCGCGCAGCGAGACCGTTTGGCGGACATCCTGCACACCATCCACTTGGCAGACAGCGTGGGCCGCTTGGCGGGCACCCTGAGCCATGGCCAAAAGCAGTGGCTGGAGATCGGCATGCTGCTCATGCAAGACCCCAAGCTGCTGCTGCTCGACGAGCCGGTGGCCGGTATGACGGACGAAGAAACCGAGCGCACGGCGGAGCTATTTTTGAGTCTCAAGGGCAAGCACTCGCTGATGGTGGTGGAGCACGACATGGGCTTTATCCGCACTATCAGCGACATCGTCACCGTGCTGTGCGACGGTTCGGTGCTGGCCCAGGGCACGCTGGACCAGGTGCAGGCCGACGAGCGTGTGATCGAAGTGTATTTGGGCCGATGAGAGCCCCCACGCGCCACCGTTGCAGGGGCCGCTGCCCTCCAAGGGCGCTTATGTTGCTTGGGGCAGCCCTGCGAACAATTGCATATGGAAGTGAACACTATGCTTGAAGTAAAAAACGTCAACCAGTACTACGGGGGCTCCCACATCTTGCGCGACGTGAGTCTGGAGGCCGAGGTCGGCAAGGTGCATGTCGTGTTGGGGCGCAATGGGGTGGGCAAGACCACCTTGCTCAAATCGCTGATGGGGTTGGTGCCTATCAAGTCGGGCACCATTTCCATGGGCGGGCAACACATGCAACAGCTCACGCCCTATGAGCGCGCGCGCTTGGGGCTGGGTTTTGTGCCGCAGGGGCGCGAGATATTTGCCCGCCTCACGGTCGAAGAAAACCTGCGCATGGGCCTGGCTTACAAGCCCGCAGGCACGCCGATTCCGGCAGAGCTGTTCGAGCTGTTTCCGGTGTTGCACCAGATGCTGCATCGTCGGGGCGGCGATTTGTCGGGCGGGCAGCAGCAGCAGCTAGCCATCGCGCGCGCCTTGGCGGCAGGCCCCAAGGTGCTGATTTTGGATGAGCCCACCGAGGGCATCCAGCCCAGCATCATCAAAGACATAGGCCGCGTGATCCGCATGCTGGCAGACCGGGGCGACATGGCCATTGTGCTGGTGGAGCAGTATTACGACTTTGCCCAAGAGCTGGCCGACTACTACACCGTGATGGAACGCGGCGCGGTGCTCGCACGTGGCCGGGGGCAAAACATGGAAGTGGACGGCGTGCGCAAGCTAGTGGCGATTTAACCG
>JARXAM010000044.1 GCA_029865845.1 Rhodoferax sp.
CCGGGCTCTTCGTTGTGGTATTCCACGCTGCCGCCGGGCTGCAATATCTCGTAGGGGCTCATGGTGGCATCGCCCACAAAGATCAGCTTGTAGTCCTTGTTGTACTTGCGGATGATGTCCCAAGTGTCAAACTTTTCCGCAAAGCGGCGGCGGTTGTTCTTCCACATGTAGTCATAGACGCAGTTGTGGAAGTAATAAAACTCCAGGTGCTTGAACTCGGTTTTGGCCGCGCTAAACAGCTCCTCTACCCGCTGGATATGGTCGTCCATGGACCCACCCACATCCATCAGCAGCAGCACCTTGACCTTGTTGTGCCGCTCAGGGCGCATCTTGATGTCCAGAAAGCCGGCGTTGGCCGCCGTCTTGCTGATGGTCTCATGCAGGTCCAGCTCGTCCTCATGGCCCTCGCGTGCAAACTTGCGCAGGCGGCGCAGCGCGACTTTGATGTTGCGGGTGCCGAGTTCCTGGGTGTCGTCGTAATCTTGGTAGGCGCGCTGATCCCACACTTTCACGGCGCTGCGGTTACGGCTCTTGTCCTGCCCGATGCGTATGCCCTGTGGGTTGTGCCCGTAAGCGCCAAAAGGCGAGGTGCCGCCCGTGCCAATCCACTTGCTGCCACCCTCGTGGCGCTCTTTTTGTTCTTCGAGGCGTTTTTTGAGCGTCTCCATCAGCTTATTCCAACCCATGGCCTGGAGCTTGGCTTGTTCTTCGGGTGTCAAAAACCTCTCAAGGTTTTTGCGCAGCCATTCAGCCGGAATGCCTTGGGTGAAATCGCTGACCTGCTCAATGCCTTTGAAGTAGGCACCGAAGGCTCGGTCAAACTTGTCGTAATGCTTTTCGTCCTTGACCAGCGTGGTGCGGGCCAGAAAGTAAAAGTCGTCCATGCTGTAGCCGCTGACTTCTGTTTCTCCATCCGCAGGCTGGGTGTTCGGCCCTACCACTCCTTTTTGCAATGCCTCCAGCAGGGTCAGGTATTCCTTGACCGAGACGGGCAGCTTGGCGGAACGCAGGGTGTAGAAGAAGTCAAGGAGCATCAGTACCTTTCGGTGAGGCTAGCAGATGGTTTGTTGCCCACTGACGGCCAAAAGAAAGTGAAGTCAGATCTCGTTTCGCGATTTCCCGGAGTGGATTCTTCGGCATGTGTTTGAGTAAGCCGTACTGGGAGACCAAGGTACGCATTTTTTCACCTTCGTGGTCGTAAAGTAAGTTGACAGCTATCAAATTCACTTCGTCACGGCTTAGCTGAGCTCGGAATAACTTGATAAAGCGAAAGTGGTCGTTTTTCAGAATGGGCTCCGCTTCTCTTAGAAGAGTAAAGACGGTCCGGAAGTAATGATCGAGTAGCGGCGAATGCTCATCCCATTCTTTAACAATGTCTTCATCCGATGGAATGGGGGCTGCTGCTTCGTTTACTCCTGCTGTGTTAAATATTGGAGAGAGACTCCTTATGGGAGAAGCCCAGGACGAAGTAAGTACTCGAAATGCCGCTTTTCCATTTCGAGTCACAGATGATGGCATTGATGAGTTTTTTATATCCAAAAGGCGAGAGGACAGGTTAGTAGCTCGTTCTTCAAAGCTAATGGTTTGTAGGGTTGATTGATAGAGAGTCAGTAAGTCAAAAAACCGTTGCTCGCGACGTTGTTGCTCCGCAGTCTTGGCTTGGTCTTCCATTGCCGCTTTGGTTTGCGCCATTTCATTGCGCGTGAGTTCCAACTCAGCCTTTTGAAGTTTCCATACGCTAATGGCCACAAACAGAGTCAGCACTGAAACCAAGGGATTCATCAATCCGCCGATGAAGTCGCCAAACGTGCCCCAGGCAGCGGGGTTTTCGGTAGCTGGCATTGAACGGAAAATGATGCTGTAGGCAGTAATGGCACCCAAGGCGAATACGGCCGGCACCAGTAGCAGCCACCAATCCAAGAACCATTGTTTCCAATTCAACCGGTTCACACCCAATCCTCCACCTTTAGTCCCTTGACCCGCTTGAACTCCCGGGTGTTGTTTGTGACCAGTGTCAAGCCTTGTGCCAGCGCGTGTGCGGCAATCCACAGGTCATTGGCGCCAATCGGGTTGCCGACTTTTTCCAGTGCTGAGCGCACGGTGCCGTAGTGGGCAGCCGCTTCCGTAGGCATTGGTGCGACAGCGATAGCGTTGAATACGGCATCGAGCTGCTGGCGCAGCGTCTGGGCGCGGCGTGACGGGGGCAGGCGGCCCAAGCCGTAAAGCAGCTCACCCGCGCTAATGGTTGAAATGCACAAACTGTCAGCTTCGCTTTCCAAGATGCGACGGGTAAGTTCCGGCGAGCTTGCACGCACAAAGTGGCTGACGATATTGGTGTCCACCAAGTACATCATTTGGAGGTGGCAGGGTCGGTAAACAACGCATCCCAATCGCGCTCCTGGGATGGGGCTTTGTCAATCAAGGTCATGGCTTTGTCCCATTCGGCGCGGTCTTGGGCGCTCAATTCGGACATGCCGCGTAGCAGGTCGGCCACTGTGGGTTTCTTCGCACGCAGCACGACTTCATCACCCCGGCGTTCAATCGTGACCTGTTTGGTGTCGAACCGAAATTCCTTGGGCAAGCGCACCGCTTGGCTGTTGCCTGAGGTGAAAACGGTGGTGGTGCAACTGGTGGCGCGCTGTTGTTGGGTGTTGGCGGGGGTGGACATGGCGCGAACTCCTTTTGTATATCTTGAGTGTATATACGCGAGCACCAAAAGTCCAACGCGCCTTATCGCGGCTTGTCCAGCAAATACAGCAACTGCGCTTTCACCTCGGGCCATTCGCCACTGCGCAGGCTGTACATCACGGTGTCGCGGATGGTGCCGTCGCGGCGCAGCGCGTGGCCGCGGATCACCCCGTCCTTTTTGGCGCCCAGGCGCTCGATGGCGGCTTGGGACGCAAAGTTGAAGTTGTCGGTCCGCCAGCCGACCACGTGGCAGCCCAGTGTCTCGAACGCGTGGGTCAGCAGCAGTAGCTTGGCGGTGGTGTTGACGTGGCTGCGTTGGCTGCTTTGGGCGTACCACGTCCAGCCGATTTCGACGCGCTGGATGGCTGGCACGATGTCGTGGTAGCTGGTGCAGCCCAACACCTTGCCGGTGGCGGTGTCAGTGACAGCAAATGCAAAGCGGTGGCCGGCCTCGCGCATGGCGAGCGCGTCTTCGATGTATTTGCGGGTATTTTCCGGCTCCGGGACGGAGGTCACGCGGATGGTCCACAGCGCCCCGTCGGCCGCAGCAGCGCGCAGGCCCGCTTCGTGTTCCAGTGCCAGCGGCAGCAGCGTGACGCCACGTGCGCTCAGGGTGACGGGTGCAACGAATGCCACGCTTATTCCTTGGGGGTGTTGGATGCCCGGTTACGCCACTTGCGGGCGAGCTGCAAGCCGATGCCGCCGCCCAGGCTCACCAGCACAATGGCACCAATACTGGCGCTGCCATAGCCGGGGGCAAAAAGGTCCAAGCCCAGCCAGCGGCCCGCCCAAAAGCCTACGAGAGCACCGCCCACGAAGCCGACCGCATCAGAAATACCTTCAATCAATAACGTAGAGCGCATGGTGTTTACCGGTTGTTGCGTTGCATGTACATCAGTTTTTCGAACAGGCTCATGTCTTGTTCGTTCTTGAGCAGAGCACCCACTAGGGGCGGCACTGCCACTTTGTGGTCTTGGGTTTGCAGGGTATCGGCCGAAATATCCTCTGCCAGTAACAGCTTGAGCCAGTCCAGCAGTTCGCTGGTGGAGGGCTTTTTCTTGAGGCCGGGCAGGTTGCGTACGTCGAAAAAGGTTTTCAGGGCGGCACTGACCAGATCTTTTTTCAGGCCGGGGAAGTGCACATCCACAATGCTTTGCATGGTGGCAGCGTCCGGGAACTTGATGTAGTGAAAAAAGCAGCGACGCAAAAACGCGTCGGGCAGCTCTTTTTCGTTGTTGGAGGTAATAAACACCAGCGGCCGGTGCCGGGCTTGGATGAGCTGGCGCGTCTCGTAGCAGTAAAACTCCATGCGGTCGATCTCGCGCAACAAGTCGTTGGGAAACTCAATGTCTGCCTTGTCGATTTCATCAATCAACAGCGCCACCGGCTGCTCTGCCGTAAAGGCCTGCCACAGCACGCCTTTAACGATGTAGTTGTTGATGTCTTTGACGCGTTGGCCACCGTCTATATCCGCGAGTTGAGAGTCGCGCAGGCGGCTCACCGCGTCGTATTCGTACAAACCTTGTTGGGCTTTGGTAGTGGACTTGATGTGCCACTGCAGCAAGGGCATGCCCAGGGCCTGGGCCACTTCCTCGGCCAGCATGGTTTTGCCGGTGCCGGGTTCTCCTTTGACCAACAGCGGGCGCTGCAAGGTGATGGCCGCGTTGACCGCGAGCATCAGGTCCTGGGTGGCAACGTAGTTGGCAGTACCGGAAAATTTCATGGCGATTGGGTCGGTTCAGGTGCGTGCGGAAGTGCAAATGCAAAGGGGTGCTGCAAGGCCTTGCCGATATAATGCGCGGCTACAACCACCACCCCATCACTCAGTGATTGTCCTCGCAAAATGAACAAAATTGTCTTGTCGCTGTCCGCCGCGCTTGTCGCTTCCGTGACCGTTTTTGCAGCTCATGCCGAGGGCGTGCAAGGGGATGTGCAGGCGGGTGCCAAAAAGAATGCCATGTGCATCGGCTGCCACGGCATCGTGGGCTACCAAGCCAGCTTCCCCGAAATTCACAAGGTTCCCAAAATCTCTGGCCAGAGCGGCAAGTACATTGCTACTGCCCTGAATGCCTACAAAAAGGGCGAGCGCAAGCACCCTTCCATGAAAGGTATTGCCGACTCCCTGTCTGATCAGGACATTGCTGATTTGGCGGCATATTACGAAGCCAGCGGCGTGGTCGCAGGTGCTCCCGCGCTGGCCAAGGCGGCTCCCGGTACTGAACGGGTCAACGCCTTGATGACCAAAGGCAATTGCGCTTCGTGCCACGGTGAATCCCTGAGCAATCCGGTGGACCCCAGCTACCCCAAAATCGCCGGTCAGTACAGCGACTACCTGTATGTTGCTCTCAAGGCTTACAAGGTAGAGGGCAATACCAATATTGGGCGCAGCAACGCGGTCATGGGCGGTATTGCCAAGCAGTTTAGTAATGCTGAACTCAAAGAGCTTGCCAACTACGTGGGCGGCTTGCCTACCGAGTTGAAGGTGGTTCCCCAGAGCCGTTTCAAGTAAGCCGCCGACACCGATTGCCCTGCCCAAAGCCGCTCCTTGAGCGGCTTTTTTCATGGGTGTTGGTCAGGATGTCGTCGGAAGGATAGGAATCACCGGCTTGGAGCTGCCCGCCACAAAGTAGCTCGGGCACTGGTAGCGCGCAATGTCGTGCCCATGCAGAGGAAAGGAGCCGCAGTTGGACGCCTTGCGCAGCGGCGAGTGGTAGATGCCGCATTGGAAGCGCTGCGGCCCTGCGGGCTCTAAAAACATGCACTGGTGGTTCATGCAACAGTTGCCACACTGCACGCATTCGCCCTCAATGTGCTGGGGCACCTGGCGCTCGCGCCCGGCCACGTCCTGAAAGTAATGCAGGGCCGGTCCAGCGGCCATGGCCTGCACGTGGCGGTGTGCCTTGCGCATAGTGCCCCGGTAGTCGCGCAGGTAGCGCGTGCGCCAAAACACCAGGCTGGCCAAGGCCGGTGCAATGGGAATGCTGACGTACGCACAGCCAATCAGTGCGGCGGCGGCCCATCGTGCCAGTGGTTGTCGCAAAGCAGTCCCTCCTTGTGGAGCCGCCATGCTAGGCACGCTTCGCGGCAAAACTGTGACACCCCACGTTCACAGGCCATGTCACCGGACCTTCATATGTGAGCGGCAGCATGCGCAACTTCCACTTGTGCTGACCTATGCCTGCCATTCCCCAACCGTTGCCCCGCGCCTTTTATGGGCTGCTGGGGGTGCAATTCTTGTCCACCCTGGTGGACAACGCCTTTTTGATAGTGGCCATCGCACGCGTCATGGAGCTGGCCGAGGCGGACTGGCGCATTCCCTTGCTCAAAATCGGGTTCACGTTGTTTTATGTGGTGCTGGCCCCGCTGGTGGGGCCGGTGGCGGATGCCATTCGCAAAGGCCGGGTCATGGTGTTGTCCAATGCGCTCAAAGTGGTGGCTATGGTCTTGCTGTTGCAGGGCGCCGATCCCTTGCTGGCCATTGTGGTGGCAGGGTGGGGTGCCGCCTTGTACGCGCCCGCCAAATACGGCTTGATGACCGAGTTGCTCTCACCGCATGACCTGGTGCGCGCCAACGGCTTTTTTGAGGGTGCCACGGTGTGTGCGGTGATCTTTGGCACGGTGCTGGGCGGCCTGTTGATCAGCCCGCTCTTGCCGGTGCTGCCGGGGCCGATGTGGGGCGGCTGGCTGGGCGCGACGGGCACCGCCTTGCTGGCGGGCATGTGGGTGCTGCTGGGCCTGAATACGGTAGCCATGCTGATGTGCCTGGGCATTCCGGACAGTGGTGCCCGGTATGACCGGCAGCCCCTACACCCCCGCGTTTTGGTATTGCGGTTTTGGCGCGAAAACCTGCTGCTGTGGCGCGACGCGGTGGGTGGCATGTCCATGTCGGTGACTACCTTGTTGTGGGGCGTGGGGGCTACCTTGCAACTGGTGGTGCTGCGCTGGGCCCACGAGGCCCTGGGTTTGCCACTCGACCAGGCGGCGTACTTGCAAGGGGTAACGGCCGTGGGGGTAGTGGCAGGTGCCATGGCGGCCAGCCGCTACGTGGCGCTGGAGCGGGCGGTGCGCCTGTTGCCGCTGGGCTTGTTGCTGGGGCTGGTGATCCCGCTCATGCTTTGTGTGCATTCCATTGCGATGGCGGCGGCGCTGATGGTGTTGGTTGGGGCGATGGCGGGTTTTTTTGTGGTGCCCATGAATGCCTTGCTGCAGCACCGTGGCTACACCTTGCTCACGGCGGGGCGCTCGATAGCGGTCCAGGGCTTCAACGAAAACGCGGGCATGCTGGTCATGTTGGCTGTGTATGCCGGGGCCACGGCGCTGCAATTACCGATCAGCACCTTGGTGCTGGGGTTTGGTGCTTTGGTGACGGTGGGCATGGTGCTGGTGTGTGCCGCCTATCGCGGGCAGTGGATGGGGGTGCGTGTGGTGTGAAAGACGCCAAACTGTCAAAAAAGCATCATCAAATTGTTATGTGGCGTGCCTAGTCTTGAGGGGGTGAAAACCTCCGACGACCTCCTGATCGAGTCCTTCGCGCCGCAGCTCTCCAGCTTGCGGATTGCCGTCGTGACCGAAACCTTTCCACCCGAAGTCAATGGCGTGGCCATGACGCTGGGATGGCTTGTCAACGGCCTGCTGCACAAAGGCCATTCGGTGCAAGTGGTGCGACCGCGCCAGTCGCGCGAACCAGCGGTGGTGCAGCACGAAGGCTTGGACGAAGTGCTCTCCAAAGGCGTGCCTTTGCCAGCTTACGGCGAGCTGCGGTTTGGCATGCCCTCCAAAAACCGGCTGCTCAAGCTCTGGGCCGAGCGCCGCCCCGACATCGTGCACGTGGTGACCGAGGGGCCGCTGGGGTGGTCTGCGGTGGCGGCCGCGCGCAAGTTGCAGTTGCCCATCACCAGCTCGTTTCATACCAACTTCCAAAGCTACTCTCAGCACTACGGCATTGGTCTCTTGAAGACGCCCATTGAGTCTTACCTGCGCAAGCTGCACAACCGCACCCAGGCCACGATGGTGCCCACTCGCAGCCTGGTGCAAGACCTCACCGCCCGTGGCTACGAGAACGTGACCCTGCTCTCGCGGGGCGTGGCTCTGGAGCAGTTTGGCCCGCAACACCGCTCTGACGCACTGCGTCGCCAATGGGGTGTGCAGGGCAATGAACCGGTCATCTTGTTGGTGGGCCGCCTAGCCAAAGAGAAAAATGTGGGCCTGGTGGTCGCGGCCTTTCGGGCCATCAAAGCGCGTGTGCCAGATGTAAAGCTGGTGTTTGTGGGCGATGGGCCCTTACGCAAGGCGCTGGCAGAGGCCTGTCCTGAGGCCTATTTTGCCGGGGTGCAAAAAGGGGGCGACCTGGCGGCGCACTATGCCTCGGCCGATTTGTTTTTGTTCCCCAGCATGACCGAAACCTACGGCAATGTGGTGCCCGAGGCCTTGGCCAGCGGGCTGGCCGTGGTGTCGTACGACTGTGCCGCGGCCCTGGAGCTGATAGAAACCGGCGACAACGGCGTGTTGGTGCCCACGGGGGACGATGTGTCTTTCGTTAACGCATCGGTGCAACTGGCCATTGATCCGCAACGAATGGCGCGTTTTCGGTCGGCGGCAGCCAAGGCCGTGGCCGACCGCAGTTGGGACGCGGTGGCCGACACCTTTTTGCACACCTTGCGCTCGGTGCTGGAGCGCCACGGACGGCCATTTACATCGGCCTCAGCCAGCCGTGCGAGTGCGTCAGGCCTGCCAGCGAAGGAGCGGCTGGCCCATTCGCACGCGCGACCCTTGCGCTAAGCCCGCGTCGAGCACAAAGCCTTTGGGTGCCAGCACGATCACGGTGGAGCCATGCTGAAACCAGCCCATTTCCTGCCCGCGCTCGAAGTTCGCGTTGCAGGCTATTCGTTTGGGGCCGGTGTATTTCAGGTGGAACAACACATCCAAGAAATGCAGTCGGATGCTGGCCACCAGCACGGCGGCCACCGGTACCAAGGCCACCCGTTGCCCGTGCAGCGGGCCGGGGCCGGTCAGCCGGGTGCCAATGAAGGCGCGCTCGTTTTTGCAAAAGAGCTTTTCGACCCGCTGAAGGGCAATCGGATTCACGTTCCACGTGTCGCCCGAAAAGTAGCGCACTTCGTCCACCGTGCATTGGTGCGGCGCGTGAAAGCGGTGGTACATGCTGGAGGTGAGGCGCAGGGTGACAAAGCTGCCATCGCGCCATTCGCGCGTGTCTGCGTCCGGGCCCAACAGGTCTTCCAGGGTGTAGGGAAAGCCTTTGGCCTGGAACACGCGGGTGCCCTCAATAGGGCCGCTGGCACCCACGATGGCATCGACCGGGCTGGTCAGGGCGTCCACGTCGTGTGCCACGGGGCGGGCACCGTCTTTGAGTTCGCGGGTGAAGCAGTCATGCATGCTGGAAAAGCGCTGTTTTTTGGCTTCGCTCAAATCCAGGTCGCTGAAGAACTTCCAGATACCGATCGAGGCATCCCGCACCAGCGGCTGTTCGATCTTGCTGAACCACCCCAGAAACCGGGTGAGCGCCTGGCGCGGAATGCGGTTGGTGAGCAGGAAGTTGAGGTCTTCCTGGCTGAGGATTTTTTGAATCTGTGCACGTAATTGCATGGTGAATGTGGGTAGTGACGTTGGATGGAAAGGTGAATGTGGTGAATGAATCTCTAGAACTCCAAACCGTGCTGTTGGCCGGTGTCGGCACGGCAGCCGCTGTGGCGGCTTTGCGTAAATTGAAGGCCCGTGCCGAGCTGTCGCTGGCCAAGCACCGCTCGCTGGCGGGCCATCCGCGCCATGCGCGGCTGCTGGCGTCTTTGTTGCCCCACTATAGCTACGACGAGCACCAAGTGTTCGCGGTGGACGGTGCCCCCGCCGATGTGGTTGCGCAGCGCCAGGCCGCTTTTGCCACCTTGGTGCAAGGCATTGCACAGCGCTACCGCCAAACCCTGGCGGCGGGTGCCTCGGTCATCGACGGCCTGTCGGACATGCAGTTCATCAGCGCCTACCGCGTGCCCTACCAGTTCAAGGCGATGGTCCAGCAGGGCTTGAAGATCGGCTCCTTTTTGCAGTCGTCCGTTGGCATCACAGTGACCGACCTGGATGGCAACGTGTTCATCGATCTGACCGGCTCCTATGGCGTGAACTTGATGGGCAATGACTTTTACAAAGAGTGCATTGACGAAGGCGCTGCCATCGCCCGCGACCTGGGGCCCGTGCTGGGGGCCTACCACCCGGTCATGGTGGACAACGTGCAGCGCCTGCGCAAGGTCTCTGGCATGGACGAGATATCTTTCCACATGTCTGGCACCGAAGCGGTGATGCAAGCCGTGCGCCTGGCCCGTTACCACACCGGCCGCAAAAAGGTGGTGCGGTTTTGTGGCTCCTACCATGGCTGGTGGGGCGATGTGCAGCCCGGCATTGGCAACCCGATGACGGCCAAAGACACCTTCACTTTGAGCGAGATGGGCGATGGCACCGTGCGCGTGTTGCGCAAGCGCCGCGACATTGCCTGCATCTTGATCAACCCCTTGCAAGCCCTGCACCCCAATATGGCCGCGCCCAGCGACGGCTCTTTGCTGGACGGTTCGCGCAAAGCCGGGTTTGACAAAGCAGCCTACACCGCCTGGCTGCACACCCTGCGCACCATCTGCGATGAGCGCGGCATTGCGCTGATTTTTGACGAGGTGTTTGTCGGCTTCCGCCTGGCGCCCGGCGGCGCGCAGGAGTACTTTGGCGTGCGTGCCGATATGGTGACCTACGGCAAGACACTGGGCGGCGGGCTGCCCATCGGCGTGCTGTGCGGCAAGCACGTATGGATGCGTCGCTTTCGCGACGAGGCCCCGGCGGACATTTGCTTTGCCCGTGGCACCTTCAATTCGCACCCCTACGTGATGGGCGCTATGAATGCGTTCTTGCGCAAGCTCGACACCCCCGAAGTGCAGGCCCGCTACGCGGACCTGGACGGGGTCTGGGGCCGCCGCGCCGCCCACCTTAACCAGGCCATGGTGGCGGCGGGCTTGCCGGTGCGGGTGGCCCATCTGTCGTCCATCTGGACCGTGACCTACACGCAGCCTGGCTGCTACCACTGGTTGTTTCAGCACTATTTGCGTTCGCAAGGGCTGGCCTTGAGCTGGGTGGGAACCGGTCGCATGATCTTCAGCCTGAATTTCAGCGATGCGGACTTTGAGGAAGTAACCCGCCGGTTCGTGGCGGCGGGTCAGGCGATGCAGCAGGATGGCTGGTGGTGGACCGATGGCACCCAGACGCACAAGGCGATCAAGCGCCGCATCCTGCGGGAGATGCTGGCCGCCAAGTTCTAAGCCGTGTGGGGCCGGAACCTGGCGACGGGTTCCGGTCTCAGGTGGGCGCGTGGTCCATCTTGCCGCGAGGCTCAATGAGCTCGCCGCGCAGCAGGGCCAAGGGGGCCTTGTAATAGAGCTTGATGTCGTGGAAGGGGTCGGTCAAAATTTTGGTCATCCACACTAGGCCGGACATCATGTCTTTGATGAAGAAGAGGTGCACGGTGCGGAAAATCAAACCGCCCACGCCCACGGCCAACCAGAGTTCGCCGGTGTGGCGCACAAAGGCTTCGATACCGCTGCTGGCCTCGAAATAGCCAAACAGGGTGGGGTCGATCCAGAGCAGCACCGGCGCTGCGGCCCAGATGGCCATCAGCACCACTTTGCGCTGCAGGTTGTAGCCCACCTTGATCTCTTCTTTGTATTCGTGGGTGGCTTGGTTCACCTCGTCGTAGCCCAACGGCTCGAAGAAGAAATGCCCGGCTTGGCGCGATGTCATGGACACCAGCCAGGCGACCAGCGCGGCAAGTGCCGGGTCTTTGAACAGCAGCGCGTAGGCGACCAAAAAGCTGATCGCGCTCACCAAGTGCAGCGACTGGTTGATGCGGCTGTGGTGGTAATAGCGGTGGTCATCCCAGCGCTGGATCTTGAGTTGTGTGAGAAAGTCTTGCATACACGAAGTCTCCAGGAAACGGAAATTTCATGCTA
>JARXAM010000126.1 GCA_029865845.1 Rhodoferax sp.
CGCACGACGTCGGCGGCGCTGTAACCACGCTTGACCAGCTTCCAACGGGGGTTGGTCGCCCAGTCTTTTTCCAAGGCTGCGATTTGTTGTTCGCGGCTCAATTGCTCTTTGATGGATTGCGGCATGAGAACACTCCTAGGTTAATTGGATGATGGATTCGGCGGTTTTCATTTGCCGATGGATGAATTCTAAGTCTTATATAAGACACATGTTTGATCTTATGTCTTATATAAGACATAAATTTTTCCTAATCAAATCAAGTACTTAATCACCAATTTCCACAATACAAAACCTATTTACTCCATACGATAAGTGCACAGAGACAATCACCACTCACAAATTCACATTACGAAAAAGCAATGCGCTTTATAAAAATGGTGGTCAGTACAACGTGGCGTAGCGCTCTAACTCCCACACACTGATGTGCTGATGAAAAGAATCCCACTCAACGCCCTTTATCGCCAAAAACTGGTCCACAAATTCCTGGCCCAAGGACGTAGTCAATACCGCGTCCGCTGCCAAGGCGGCTAACGCTTCTTGCAGGCTTCGGGGCAGCTGATCGGGCAAAACACCGCCCCCAGCAGCAACGACGTAGAGATCCTCATTACATGGCGCTGGCGGCACCAATGCACGATCTACCCCGTCCAGCCCAGCGAGCAAGGTTGCCGCCAGAGCGACATAAACATTGCAAGAGGGATCCGGTAAACGCCACTCCATACGCCCGGCCACCGTACGCACAACGCACGTGCGGTTATTGTTGCCGTAAGCCTTCCACACGGGTGACCATGTTGTCCCGGAGGCACTGGCACTACTAGCCAATCGCTTGTAGCTGTTCACCGTAGGCGCGCAAAGCGCCGCCAATGCATCTGCGTGCTCCAGCAACCCAGCGGCAAAGGAATGCCCTGCTCTGCTCAACCCAACGCTATCCGCAGCATCGGCAAACACGGGCACGCCCGTGGCATCTGTAATGCTCAAGTGAAAATGCAGCCCACTCCCCGGTGCGTGGGCCAAAGGCTTGGGCATGCAACTAAACACCATGCCGTGCTGCTCGGCGACTGCATGGGCTGCCAGTTTGAACAACATGAAGCGATCGGCCGCTGCCAGCGCGTGGTCAAAGCGATAGTTGATTTCGTACTGACCAGTGGCGTCCTCATGGTCCATCTGCTGCAACTCAAAACCCAAACCAGCAAGCGTCTGGCGCATGTCTTCCAAGTAGGCTGCGTTACGATGGATGGACTTAAGGTCATACGAAGGCTTATCGAGTCTGTCGTGTGCGTCGGCAACTTGCCATTGGCCGCCACGTTTATTGAGCAGGAAAAATTCGGGCTCAATACCCACCCAAAGCGTCCACCCACGCTCACTCAATTTTTCAACCGCACTTTTCAGCAGTTGGCGCGAGCAGGTTCGCAAGGCCTGCTCACCGGCAAACCCATCGCACACCGCATGTGCAACGCCTGGCATAAACGGCAATGGACGGATGGTTTCCGGCAACACGCGCCCGTAGTACTCGCTACGCGCTCCGAAGCGCGGCAACCCCGTACCCCAGATGCTGGGGCCTGCAAAGCCTGCCCCTACTTCTACCCATTCCTGCAAGTTCTCGACAGGAACCAATTTCCCTTTGGCAACGCCATGGAGGTCGGTAAACTGAGGCAACAGCGAATGAATGCCTCGCGCCTTTAGTGCAGTGATGAGGGCGGGATAGTTGTACATAAATCAGCCTGTGGCGCCCGCCGCACCAAAGCGACGAGCTATGAATTCAATGACGCAGAGAGCATTGCCGATCGTTCAAACCGATGCGATCGCGGCGGAGCCCGCTCGGGTGGCAGCAGCAATCTCGCGTTCGCGCTTGCGCGTTTGGCGGGCAACCCACACGCTGTAGCTGACAATAACGATGGTGACTGCCACAATCAACAACGTAGCTGCCGCATAAATAGTCGGATTGATGCCCCTGCGCGCGTAGCCAAAAATGACTTGGGGCAACGTATTCACGCCGGGGCCAGACAGAAACTCCGAAATCACCACATCATCAAACGACAAGGTGAAGCTCAACAGGAACGCAGCCAAAATGCCTTGCGCAATATTGGGCAACGTAATCAAGAAGAACACTGCATGTGGGCGTGCGCCCAAGTCCATGGCGGCCTCTTCAATGGAGCGGTTCATCTCCAGCAATCGGGACTGTACGACCACCATGCCATAGGCCATGCCGAGTAAGGTGTGACCGAGAATGATGGTGAACATCCCCCGCTCAGGCCAACCAAATATATTCTGGGCTCCCACCATGAGCAAAAGCAGTGACAAGCCGATCACCACTTCAGGCATCACCAACGGAGCATTGACCATGCCGGAAAAAACGGTACGCCCGAGGAAGCGACGGTACCGCACCAGCACGAAGGCTGCAAAGGTGCCGAGCACTGCAGACAATACGCCGGTGACCAGGGCCACCTGCACCGACAACCAAAAACCCTCTACGAGCTTGGTGTCTTTGGTCAGCGCCTCGTACCAACGAAACGAGAAGCCAGTGAAATTGGCGTCCTGACGGGTACTGTTGAACGAGAACACCACCATGAAAAGGAGTGGCATGTAGAGAAAGGCATACACCACGGCCAACCAGAACTTGCCAAAGTGCTTTTCAAACCATACTTTCATGATGTACCTCAATGCTTGGCTTCAGCGGCATCGCCGGTGTAGAGGTAATACATGGCCAATGGCACGACGATGAGCCCGATCATGACCACTGCGAGGGCGCTGGCACGTGGCCAGTTGTTGCTGGTAAACATTTCATCCCAGACCACGCGACCGATCATGATGTTTTCGGGTCCTCCCAGGAGAGATGGGATCACAAATTCACCAACCGAAGGGATGAAGACGAGCATGAAGCCCGCCACAATGCCCGCCTTGGAGAGCGGAACAGTAATCAGCCAAAACGCCTTGAATGGCGAGGTACCCAAGTCATACGCGGCCTCCAGCAACCGGAAATCCATCTTGACCAAGTTGGCGTACAGGGGGAGGATCATGAACGGAAGGTACACATAGGTCATGCCCACGAGCATGGACACATTGGTATAGAGCATTTGCACGGGCTCTGACGTGAGCCCGACCGCCATCATGAGTTGATTGATGACGCCCTGGTCCGCGAGGATGCCCTTCCATGCGTAGACGCGCAGCAAGAACGACGTCCAAAACGGCAACATCACCATCATCAACAACGCAGGACGAACACTGGGGGCCGACCGCGCAATAAAGTACGCGAACGGGTAGCCGATCAACAGACACAGGACGGCGGTACACAAGGCGTACCAAATGGACCGCAAATACGCCTCGATATACAGCGTCTGAAACAAGGGCCCGCCCTCCGTGGAACGGAAGATAGACCAATAGTTTTCATACTTTAGCTGTAGCAAACCGGTGCTGGTATCCCAGATCGGTTTGAAGGGATGGATATCGTTTCCCATGTCCACAAAACTGATGTAGAGCAGGATGAGAAACGGCAAGAGGAAAAAAATCAGCAGCCAGCCGTAAGGTACGCCAATCACAAAGCGGCGACCAGGCATAGGGAAATGAGTGGATGCCATAGCTGTCCTCAGTCGCGCAACACAATGCCGGATCTATCGCCCCACCAGAAGAACACATTGTCTTCCCAGGTGATGTCACTCAAATCCTGACGTGAGGTGTTTGCTTCGGTGATCTTCACCTTGGTGCCATCCGTAGCCACCACGATGTACGTGTTGTACGACCCGAAGTACGCAATCTCTTTGACCTTGCCTGTAAACACGTTGACCCCCGCAGCAGGGCGGGTCTTGCTGATCTCTATTTTCTCGGGGCGTACCGCAATGCCGACCGGCATGTTGAGGGTGCCACTCACCCCATGGCCTACCTGGATTTCTCCAATGCCCGTGACAGCCGCACATCGATCCACCTCGTCGACACTGAGGCGCCCCTCAAAAATATTCACGTTGCCGATAAAGTCTGCGACGAATCGGTTGGCCGGGTGCTCGTAGACCTCTTCAGGGCTACCGACCTGCAACACCCGACCCTTGCTCATGACGGCGATACGGCTGGCCATGGTCATAGCCTCCTCTTGGTCATGGGTAACCATCACGCAGGTCACGCCTACCTTTTCAATGATGTTGACCAACTCGAACTGCGTTTGCTCGCGCAACTTTTTGTCCAATGCCCCCAATGGTTCATCGAGCAGCAGCAACTTGGGGCGTTTGGCCAAGCTGCGAGCCAAGGCAACACGCTGTTGCTGTCCACCCGACAATTGGTGCGGCTTGCGCTTGGCGTAAGCCCCTAGTTGCACGAGATCTAGCATCTCACCCACGCGCTGCTTGATGTCATCTTTGGGCAGGCCTTCGCGCTTCAAACCAAATGCCACGTTTTCCCAGATATCCAGATGCGGGAACAGTGCGTAGCTCTGGAACATCATGTTGATGGGACGGTCATATGGTGCCAGCTTGGCAACATCCTGCCCACCCAACAAAATACGGCCGGAGGTCGGGGACTCAAAACCCGCCAACATGCGCAGCAGGGTGGACTTGCCACAACCTGAGCTGCCCAGCAGGGCAAAAATTTCGCCCCGCCCAATGGACAACGAAACCTCGTCTACAGCGACCGCTTCATCAAATCGCTTGACCAGCTTTTCGGTTACCAGATATCCCATATTGTCGGGTTGCACTGCCATGTGATGACCTTTGATGACGTCTCTAGAAACAAAAAAGGCTGTTCATACCCGCGTACAAACAGCCCTTGATACCACTCAAGTCAGGAACTTACTTGCCTTTTTTGAATGCGTTGTAGGCATTAGCCATGGATTCGCGGGCTTCGTTGGTCCAGCTGCTGGGCTGGATCATCTTGGCCATGTATTCAGCGGAAACAATAGTGGACGGATTGTTGGCTATTTCAGGCTTGATCTGATCTTTAGCGGCCAAATTGGCGCTGTTGTAGTTCATTTCGTTGGCCATGGCCGCGCCATTTTCAGCGCGCAGGAAGAAGTCAATGAACGTCATGGCGTTATTTGGGTGCTTGGCATCTTTGGTCACCGCCATGGTGTCAGCGAACATCAGAGCACCAGTGCTCGGCAGCAAGGCTTCGATCACGTCTTTGGAACCGTTTTCCTTTGCACGAGTCGATGCGATATTGATATCCCCCGCCCAACCAATTGCCACGCAAGCCTTACCACCTGCAAGGTCATCAATCATGGTCGAGCTAAACAAGCGCACGTCTTTACGCACCTTGGCAAGCATGTCGGCCGCCAGTTTGTAGTCAGCCGGGTCGTTGGAATACGCATCCTTACCGATGTAATGCAAAGCCACCGGAATGATCTCAGTGGGAGAGTCCAGATACGCAATACCGCAGGATTTGAGCTTGCTTGTGTACTCAGACTTAAACACCAAGTCCCAAGCGTTTTCTGGCATGGGGGTTTTGCCCAAAGCCTTTTCCACCTTGGTTTTGTTGATGCCAACCGTAGTGAAACTCCAAGCCCATGGCACCAAGTGTTTGTTGTCGGGATCGGCCTTGGTCAGAACAGCCATCACCGCGGGGTCCAAGTTCTTCAAGTTGGCCACCTTGGCCTTGTCCAGCGGCTGGAACATGCCGCCCTCAATTTGTGGTTTGGCAAATGTCGAACCTGGCACCACGATGTCGTAGCCCGTGTTGCCAGCGACCAGTTTGGCATGCAGTGCCTCGTTGGTCTCAAAGGTATCGTAGTTCACCTTGATACCCGTTTCTTTCTCGAAGGCAGCAATCATGCCCTCAGGAATGTAGTCGGGCCAGTTGTAAATATTCAGCACCTTTTCTTCGGTATTGACGGGCGCAGCAGGCGCACTCGAAGCGACTGGTGCCGCAGGAGCCTCTTCTTTTTTACCGCAAGCGGCCAAAACCAGCGCAGAAAGCGCCAACGCGTATACGTACTTTTTCATGGTGAGCAAATCTCCGTAGAAATAACTTTAGGGGACTACGAACTTCAAGCCGGACTCAAGCAATATCCAGACCAAAAAGATTATAGGAGTGCTACAAAAGGCCTCTGACCTTCAGCTCGGTCTGAGTAAGGTCTAAGGCGCGATAGATCAAACGCATCATCTCGTCAATGTCGGCATGTGTCATGGTGAGCGGTGGCGCAATGATCATCCGGTCGCCCACTGCGCGCATGATGAGTCCGTTTTGGAAGCAATGTCCACGGCAAATCATGCCAACGCCATCGTCGCCGTGAAAGCGTGTTTTGCGCGCCCTGTCTTTCACCAGCACCAGACCGCCCACGAAACCACAGGTCTCTGCGACGCCGACCAAGGGGTGATCGTTCAGTTCGGCGTAGCGTTGCGCAAAGTAAGCGCCAATGTCGCCATGTACCTTTTGGGGGAGCTGTTCGCGCTCCATGATCTCCAGGTTGGCCAAGCCCACCGCACACGCAACCGGGTGGCCGCTGTAGGTGTAGCCGTGATTGAACTCACCGCCCTGCTCGATCAGCACCTTGGCAACCCGGTTGCCCACCATCACGCCCCCCAATGGGATGTATCCGCTGGTAATGGCTTTGGCGAAGGTCACCAAGTCGGGGCGGTAGCCGAACTTCTCGTAGCCAAACCAGTGACCTAGGCGACCGAATGCACAAATCACCTCATCGCTGATCAGCAAAATGCCGTACTTGTCAACAATGCGCTGAATTTCAGGCCAGTAGCTGGACGGTGGAATGATCACTCCACCCGCCCCCTGCACCGGCTCGGCAATAAAGGCTGCCACCTTGTCGGGCCCCACCGCCAGGATTTTTTCTTCCAACCAGCCGGCAGCGCGAATGCCGAATTCCTCGGCAGACTCACCGGGCACACCGTTCTCAAAAAAGTATGGTTGCTCGATGTGGGTAATGTTGGGAATCGGAAGATCGCCCTGTGCGTGCATACCACTCATGCCGCCCAGCGAGGCTCCCGCCATGGTGCTGCCGTGGTACGCGTTGTGCCGACTAATGATGACCTTGCGCTGGGGTTGGCCCAGCAAATCCCAGTACCGGCGCACCATGCGCACATTGGAGTCGTTGCTTTCGCTGCCGCTGGACGAATAGAACACATGCTGGAAGCTGCGGTCGCTCACATCCGGCGCCAACGATGCCAACTTGGCCGCCAATTGCACGGCAGGCACGTTGGTTGTCTGGAAGAAACTGTTGTAGTAGGGCAGCGTCATCATTTGCTGATGGGCTGCATCGGCTAACTCCTTGCGGCCATAACCCACATTCACACACCACAAGCCACTCATGCAATCGAGTATGCGGTTGCCTTCGGAATCCCACACATACACACCCTCGGCGCGGGTAATTACCCGCGCCCCGCGGCCATGGAGGTCCTTGAAGTCAGTGAAGGGATGCAGAAAGTGGGCGCTGTCCAAAGACTGAATCAGGGCGGTGTCAACGACGTTATGCATGGCGGACGGGGGTAGATTGGAAAACAAACTCAAACGTGGAGCAAAAGGTGCTCGCGCTCCCAAGGAGAAATCACCTTCATGAACTCATCAAACTCCAATTCTTTGATTTCGGAGTAGACCGTGATGAACTCTTTACCAAGCACCTCATGAAGATCGGACTCCTTGCGCAACCAGTCGAGTGCTTCGCCCAAGCTGCGTGGCAAGGCATAGGGGGATAGATAAGCATCGCCCCGCATTTCCGGTTTGGGCTTGATCTTGTTCTTAAGACCGAGATAGCCGCATGCCAAGGTCATGGCCATCGCTACGTAGGGATTGGCATCCGCACCGATCACGCGGTTTTCCACACGGCGAGCCGCCGGCGAGGAAATAGGCGAACGAATCCCAACCGTGCGGTTGTCATAACCCCATTCGATGTTAATAGGCGCAGCGGTGTTTCGGGACAGGCGGCGGTAGCTGTTGACATAGGGTGCCACCAGCACCATCGCAGCCGGGATGTAACGCTGCAACCCGCCGATGTAGTGCAAGAACGCCTCCGACGGTGTGCCGTCCTCGTTGCTGAAGACGTTTTTGCCCGTCTCAAGGTTTACCAGGCTTTGGTGCACATGCATGGCACTGCCGGGCTCGCCTGCAATAGGCTTGGCCATGAACGTGGCATACATATCGTGTCGCAGCGCCGCCTCGCGCACCGTGCGCTTGAAGAAAAACACTTCGTCCGCCAAGCCCAAGGGCTTGTTGTGAAAGAAGTTGATTTCCATCTGCCCCGCGCCCACCTCATGAATCAAGGTGTCAACATTGAGCTCCATCTTGTCCGAGTAGTCGTAAATTTCCTCAAACAGTGGGTCAAATTCATTCACCGCATCAATGCTATAGGCTTGCCGGGAGGTTTCTGCCCGCCCACTTCGGCCCACCGGGGCGCGCAACAAGGTGTTGGGGTCCGTGTTGCGGGCGGTGAGGTAAAACTCCAACTCGGGTGCCACGATCGGCTGCAATCCTTCTGCGGCATACAAGTCGCACACGCGGCGCAGTACGCTGCGAGGGGCGAACGGTACGAGCTTGCCTTCGTGGTCAAAACAGTCATGGATGACCTGCGCAGTGGGATCGGTCGCCCAGGGAACGATACGCACCGACGACGGATCGGGACGCAACTGCATGTCTTTGTCTGTGGGGTCAATGACATCGTAGTAAGGGCCGCTTTCGGGAAACTCGCCGGTGACCCCCATCGCAACAATGGCTTGGGGCAAACGCATGCCACGGTCTTCGGTGAACTTGGCTCGGGGCAAAATTTTTCCGCGCGCCACGCCGGTCAAGTCCGGCACCAGGCATTCGACTTCGGTGACCCGCCGCTCATTGAGCCACTGCTCCAGGTCATTGAAACTCATGGTTTTTTGTTCAATCATTATTCATCTCCTTGAAACGTTGTCTGCCTGGTAAGGCAGCGGCACAACGCTTGCACCCAATTCATTCTGGTGCAGAATTGGCTGCAAACCGGGGCCATTTAAACGACCTCCATGGTGCCACTTTAATCGGAAAAATGACAATTGCTATCAGAACTTATTCTGAGTGAAATGCATCAGCTAGCCGACAAGGGCATGCCGTTGCACCGCCAACTGTACGAATCACTACGACGCGCCGTGCTAGAGGGCAAACTTCACGCGGGTGACAAGCTCCCATCCAGCAGAGAACTGACCCAAGACCTCCACCTGTCCCGCAACACCGTGGTTGCAGCAATCAACCAATTGGTGACAGAAGGCTATCTGTCCAGCCGGGTTGGCAGTGGCACCTATGTCGCTGACCAAACCCGCCCCATGACCGGCCCGCGACCTGCGCGCTCGTACACGCATACCGGCCTGTCCACCCGAGGTGTGGCGGCATCTACCCAATTCACCGCAAGCCAGCTGGAGGTACAGCCCTTCACCCCGGGGGTGGCAGATTTCAGCGCATTTCCGGTCGCCCTGTGGCAACGCCTGCAAAACAAGCACTGGCGCATGACATATCCAGACATGCTGGACTACTCTTTCGGAGGCGGCCACACCCCGCTGCGACGCGCCGTGGCGAACTACCTGCGCGTCTCGCGTAGCGTACCGGTGAACCAGGACCAAGTCCTCATCACCAACGGCACCCAGCAATCACTGGACCTGTGTGCACACATGTTGGCAGACCACGGCGACACGGTATGGATAGAAGACCCGGCTTACTGGGGCGCGGTAAAGGCGTTTACCGCAGCGGGTTTGCGGCTGCACGCTGTTCCGGTAGACCCGCACGGCATGGCCCCGTCTGCGACCGAACAAAGCCACCCGCCGCGATTGATTTACACCACGCCCTCGCACCAATACCCTACGGGAGCGGTCATGTCGCTGGCACGACGCCAACAACTGTTGGACTTGGGGCAAGGGCACAACGCCTGGATACTGGAGGACGATTACGACAGTGAATTCCGGTTTAGTGGCCCTCCGCTGTCGTCGCTGGCCGGGCTGGATACGGATGGCAGGGTCCTCTACCTAGGGTCTTTCTCCAAAGTTTTGTACCCCGGCCTCAAGCTGGGCTACCTGGTCGTGCCCCAAAGCCTGGCCGCCGCGTTCAAGCAAGCGCATTACGACCTGAACCGTCCGGGCCAGCTCCCCTTGCAGGCGGCGCTGGCAGAGTTCATTGAGCTGGGGCATTTTGCGGCCGCTCTGCGCAAGGCCCGACAAAGCTATGCGCAGCGGCGCAAATGCCTGCTCGATGCACTGCAGCCCGTGCTGCGTATGCGCGCCAGCATCAGCGGTGCCGAACAGGGTTTGCATTTATGCCTACAGCTCCCAAGAGAGGTCGACGATGAAGCCCTCGCACGCCGTATCGGCCAAGCCGGCATGGTGGTGCGGCCTCTGTCTGCTTATTGTTTGCAACGCCGGGATGCCAAGGGCCTGGTGATTGGCTATGGCTATGCGACCTTGGAGGACATTGCCCACTGGGGCCCCATTCTGGCGCGGCTCGTGTCCAACGCTATAGAAGGTCTTTGATCTGGTGATACGCCATACCCAACACCAGACTGGGCATGCGCAGTAGACGGCCGCCCGGAAAGCGATGGTGCGGCAGACGTGCAAACACATCCAGGCGTTGCGCCTGCCCATCGATAGCCTGCGCAAGCAAGCGCCCTGCGAGTCCGGTCAACGCCACACCGTGACCACTAAAGCCTTGCGCGTAGAAGATGTTGGCATCGAGCCGCCCGAAGTCAGGCGCACGGTTCATGCTGATGTCCACGAAACCGCCCCAGACGTATTCCACGGTAGCGTCTTTCAGGTCAGGAAACACTGCCGCCATGCGCTTGCGCATCTTCTCTTTGAGATTGGCAGGTGTAGCCGTCGAGTAACTGACTCTGCCGCCAAACAGCATGCGATGGTCGGCACTGAAGCGGAAATAATCGACCGCGAAGTTGTTGTCACACACGGCCGCATTACCAGGCAACAAGGCACGGGCCGTAGCTTCACCGAGTGGTTCGGTGCCGATGATGTAGGTTCCCACAGGCATGATGCGTGCGCGTATTTCTGGCGCAACCTTGGGCCCAAACTCCGGCAGGGCACAGTTTCCGGCCAACACCGCAAACTGTGCATGCACCGTTCCCTGGCTCGTCGTCGCCCGGACGGTAGGCCCGCGATGCAGCCCGGTCACCGCCGAATGCTCAAAAACATGCACCCCTGCGGCCTGTGCAGCACGGGCCAAACCCAGACCATACTTCAGTGGATGCAGATGCCCAGACACCCCCTCCCACGTGGCTGCGCGATACCGGGGACTACGGATCTGCGCTTGCAACGCGTCACCGTCGAGCCACTGTGTTGCAAAGCCATAGTCTCGCTCCAGCGCCTGGGCGTCGTCACGCAGCGCTGCCGCTTTGCGCGGACTGTCAGCCACGGTCAAGTAGCCGTTCACCACATCGCAATCAATGTTGTGCTGCGCTATGCGCTCGTGCAGCAATGCCACCGCCTCCAGCGACATATCCCACACTTGTCGCGATACCTCCGCCCCCGCGTGCTGTTCGTAAGGCCCCATGCCGCTGGCAAGCCCCACGATAAACTGGCCTCCATTGCGACCAGACGCCCCACTACAAATGCGGTCTGCCTCCAACAGTGCAACCACATAACCCGCAGCACGCAGGTCCAAGGCCGTGCACAAGCCAGCAAAGCCACCGCCCACCACTACCACATCCACCGTCACATCCCCTTGCAAGGGCGTACAAGGTGCCGGACGTTGGACACTCGCCTCGTAGTAGCTGAGGCGATTAAGTTGGGTGTCTGAATGAAGCAAAGACATGGTGTGGCCCCTCACATCCGCGCAGGCTTGGCTATCTGGCCACACAGATAGGTCCAGACCACGCTGGCAGCCACATTGCTGGTGAGCTCCGCGTGGTCGTAGGCGGGGGCCACCTCTACACAGTCCATACCCACAAAGTGCAGGGGTGCCAATTCTTCCAGCAGGGTCAACACTTGCGAGCTGCTCAGGCCACCAGGCTCGGGTGTACCTGTACCTGGCGCAAACGCGGGGTCCATACAGTCAATGTCCAGCGTCAAATAGCAGGGGGTATTGCCTACACGCTCACGGATTTGCGCAATCACCGGCGCAAGCCCCTGGCCATCGCGCCCCCGCAGATCGCGCGCAGTAAGGATCAACCCACCTTGGTCTTGCACATATTCACGGGCAGCGCGTTCACCACTGGAGCGCAGACCAATCTGCACCGTTTTTGCGGGAATTACCAACCCTTCTTGGATCGCCTCGTAGGTCCACGTGCCATGGCCCGAGGGCTCCCCAAAGTGGTCCACCCACGTGTCACAGTGGGCGTCAAAATGAATCAGCGCGACCGCACCGTGATGGCGGTGTAGTGCACGCAGCAGGGGCAACGTCACCGAATGATCCCCCCCCAAAAACACACAATGGTGCTTGTCCATGAGGGCGGTGGCTTGGCTTTCAACCGCCTCGCGCACCAGTTCGAGCGCAGAGGCATTGGGCAATGCCATGTCACCGGCATCGCCCAAGTGCGTCAGCGGCGACACACCAAACAAGGGGTGCAGCCCATCACACAACATCAAGGACGCGCGGCGGATCTCTTGTGGGCCAAAGCGCGCTCCTGGTCGGTTGGTCACGGCACCATCAAACGGTATGCCAACGACTGCGTAGGGTTGGTTAGTGAGGGCAGCACTCGCGAGGAAGCGGTTGCTGTTGCTGGCGTAGGCGAAGTGTCCGATACCCATACAAATGTCCCAAAGTGTGAATCAATCGACTAGCGACGATACCGGAACCCCATTCGTGGACTGGTGCCACTTGTCAGGCACCGATTGGTGTAGGCTCTTTCGCTTTGCGGCCTGGCCGCGCAGATAGAACCTCTATGCAATCCTCTACGACACGACCCCACTGGTACGCGTACGCGCTACTGGCACTGAGCATGGCACTGGTTGGCAGTTATGTTGCGCTGTCCAAACCCCTGGTATTGGTTTTTCCGGTCTTTGTGTTGGCATGGTTGCGCTTTGGTATCGGAGGGCTGGCCACCCTGCATTGGCTCAAGCGTCCCGTGGGCGAACCGCCCATGACACCAGCCACCCGCAAGTTCCTGTTCTTAGAATCATTCTTCGGCAACTTCCTGTTCTCGATCTGTATGCTGTTTGGCGTGAGCATGACCACCGCCGTATCTGCGGGGGTCATCATGGCCGCCATACCCGCCGTCGTTGCGGTGATGAGTTGGATTTTCTTGAGAGAAAAAATCAGTCTGCGCACATGGACGGCCGTGGCTTGCAGTGCGACGGGCATAGGCCTGCTTGCGCTGTCGCATAACGCGCCCCACCCCCATGCGGTATCGACGCCCGATAACGCATCCGCATGGAACAACCCCATGGTGGGAAATGCGTTGGTCTTCGCTGCCGTGCTGTGCGAAGCCGCCTACGCGGTGATCGCCAAGAAACTGACCGGTGCACTGAGCCCGAGGCGAATCACTGCGCTCATCAATCTCTGGGGCTTTGCACTCATGACGCCGTTCGGCTTGGTGGGCGCATGGACGTTTAGTTTTGGGGCCGTGCCGCTGGCGTCATGGCTCTTGCTCGTCTTCTACGCGTTGGCTGCCAGTGTGTGGACGGTGTGGCTGTGGATGAGCGGGCTCAAGAATGTGCCTGCATCCAGAGCCGGGGTGTTTACCGTCATGCTGCCGATCTCTGCGGCATTGGTCGGCGTGGTGGTGCTGGACGAAGCACTGGGCGGATTGCAGTTGCTTGCTTTTTGTATCGCGCTGCTAGGCGTAGTGCTGGCCACGCTGCCCAGCCAACACGATGCAGGCTCACACTAATGGTGTGCTGTTTACCACCACCCCATCACGGTCCGCGTATACCCAATCGCCAGGACGAATCCACACCCCTTGAACCCGCACAGGCAACTGCACTTGCCCTTGTTGTCGCTTTTCCGTGGGCAAGGGCATGGCGGCAAGTGCACGAATCCCGACAGGCTGCAACTCCAACTCTGCGAGATCACGCACGCAACCATCGATGAGTACCCCCGCCCACCCTTGACGGGCCGCAGCCGCAGCCAGATTGCCACCCAGCAATGCACGCCGCAAGGAAGCCCCCCCGTCCACCACCAGCACGCGGGCAACGCGTCCGGTGGGGGTGTCTATCCATCCTGGTGCATCCAAGGCTTGTTTGACAAAGGTGTTGTCCTCAAAACACTGCACGGTATAGGCCGGGCCACAGAAGTTGTGCCGCCCACCAAAATCCCGAAAGACGGGAGGCAACACGCGAAAGTCAACCGACATACTGCGCACATGTGCGTCGCACAAATCGCAGGTGGAAAAAGCGATCGGAGGGGTATCGGGCACAGCAGGATTCCTTTGTGGATCAAGAGGTGGTCAACGCCATTGTAAAAAACAACGTTACGAGGGGAAAAATGGCCTAAGTCGCTTGGAAACGTGCTTCTTTGCCATTAGCATGTGGGCCACCGGCGACGAGTGTGTTTGTAGCTGGCAATTATTGAACTTTAAAAAGGACAACTCACCATGGCAACTGCGAAGAAAGCGCCGGCAAATAAGGCTGCGGCCCCGGCAAAGAAGGCTCCTGCTGCGACCAAGGCAGCGGCTCCCGCAAAAAAGGTAGCTGCCAAGGCAGCACCGGCCAAAAAGGCGGCAGCTCCTGCCAAGAAGGCTCCGGCCAAGAAGCGTGCAGTAAACGCCGCGTTCATGAAGGCCCTGACCCCCAGCGCCGCCCTTGCTGCAGTCGTCGGATCAGCTGCACTGCCCCGTACCGAAGTGGTCAGCAAACTCTGGACTTACATCAAAAAGCATGGCCTGCAAGACGCCGCCAACAAGCGCAACATCAATGCAGATGCCAAGCTGAAAGACATTTTTGGCAAGCCCCAGGTCACCATGTTTGAACTGGCAGGCTTGATTGGCAAGCACCTCAAGTAAGCCTGCTCCCCGCCCCGTGGGGCAGCCCAAAAAAGCCCGTTTTCAAACGGGCTTTTTTTTGCCTGCTGCGTTTGGCAAGCCATGTCCGGCACCAATCGATGTGGTCGCCCAGCAGGTCCACCGTGCTACTGACATTTGTGGGTGGTCAGCAGTGGGCACCATTGAAAGTGGATGCCAGAAACACGCCGCGCAATACGCGCTGCGCTAATGGTCCTTTTTTAGAATGACCTTGTCGCTGCGGCGGGGAGTGCCAGCACGCCCCGCTTTGGACCATTCGTAGTCCTGCCCGTCGGGGGTTTTTCCGTCCACCACCGCATCCACACCCGGCTTGCCCACGTTGTGGGGGTTCTCGCTGGCCATGGTTACAAACGTATAGCCGGCGTCGCGCTTTTCCTTGGTGATTTGCAAGGCGTGTACCAGGTCGGTGGTGTGCGCACCTTGAGATTGCCCTTGCGTGTCAGTCCAGTAGATTTTGAACATGGTGAGTCTCGTAAATCAACGCAGAGGGGCTCACTCCAGCCACTTCTGCATGAAGCCGGCCTGCCCCATCGCAGGGTCCAGTTCGCAATAGGCAAAGCCCACGCGCCGATACAGCTTCTGCGCACCGGCGTTGCCTGAAAGCACTTCCAGTGTGAGCTTACACGCGCCGCGCTCCCGTGCGATGCGCTCTGCCAAGGCTAGCATCTGCTCGCCAATACGCAGGCCGCGGTATCCCGCCAACACGGCCACGTCATGCACATTGACCAAGGGCAGACATTTGAAGGTGGAAAAACCCTCAATGCAATTCACCACACCCACAGGAACCGAATCGTCGACGGAAGCAAAGGCCAACACGCTGTAGGCCTGCGCACGTGCAGCGAGCGAGGGCACGAGCCTGGCCTTGGCGTAGTCGCACAAAGGTTCACCGCCCCCCATGGGATCGCGGGCGTAGGCGTCCAGCAGCATGACCAGTGCAGCGGCGTGCACAGGGTTGGCATAGTCAGCAAGTACCACGCGGATAGGGTCGCGCATGGCTCAGGCCTTCAAGGTGTCTGCGATGCGCTGGGCGCAGCTTTGGGCAAGCACTGCATCGCGGGCTTCCACCATGATGCGAACCAAGGGCTCGGTACCACTGGCGCGAATGAGCACGCGCCCGCTGTTACCCAGAATCGCCTCAACCGCCTGGGTCTCTGCGGCCATGCGGGTATTGCTTTTCCAATCCTGGCCGGGCGTCAGGCGTATGTTGATCAGTGTTTGCGGAAACAACGTCACACCGGACAGCAACTCGGCCATGGTCTTGCCCCTACGCACGCACGCTTGCAGCACTTGCAAGGCAGACACAAGACCGTCGCCGGTGGTGTGTTTGTCCAGCGCAAGCAAGTGGCCGGAGCCTTCGCCACCCAAAATCCACTGGTGGCTTTCCAGCGCTTCGAGCACATACCGGTCGCCCACCTTCGCACGCACAAATTGCACACCACGGCCTTTGAGCGCCAATTCCACGGCCATGTTGGTCATGAGCGTGCCCACCACACCGGGCACGTGTTCATCCCGGCCCAGGCGGTCATCGGCCATGAGATACAGCAGTTCGTCACCATTGAACAGACGACCACGGGAGTCCACCAGTTGCAGGCGGTCTGCATCGCCATCCAGTGCCACACCGAAATCGGCGCTGTGGTCCTTCACCGCCTGCACCAGCGCTTCTGGGTGGGTCGCGCCCACACCTTTGTTGATGTTGAGTCCGTCTGGCGAACACCCAATGGCAATGACCTCGGCACCCAACTCGTGAAATACTTTGGGCGCGATGTGGTACGCGGCACCATGGGCTGCATCCACTACCAACTTCAGGCCCCGCAAAGTCAGGTCATTGGCAAAAGTGCTTTTGCAAAACTCGATGTAGCGGCCAGCTGCGTCGTCCAGACGGCGACTCTTGCCCAAGTGGGCAGACTCTACCCACACGGGCGGCCTTTGCAGCGCTGCCTCCACCGCGAGTTCCCAAGCATCTGGTAGTTTGCTGCCCTTCGCACTGAAGAACTTGATGCCATTGTCGGCAAACGGATTGTGGCTGGCACTGATGACTACACCGAGCGATGCGCGCTGGGCGCGGGTGAGGTAAGCGACACCAGGTGTCGGCAGCGGGCCCAACAGCACCACGTCCACCCCGGCAGAATTGAAGCCGCTTTCCAGCGCGCTCTCCAGCATGTAGCCAGAGATGCGGGTGTCTTTGCCGATCAGTACGGTGGGGCGCGCCTCGGTTTCCTTGAGCACCTGGCCTACCGCGTGTGCGAGACGCAACACAAAGTCGGGCGTGATGGGGGCCTTGCCTACGGTGCCGCGGATGCCGTCTGTGCCGAAATACTGTCGTCCCATGATGAGGTTCCTGTTATCTATGTTGGTGTTGTTTGGAGGTTATGCGGGCAGGTTGCGGTGCCGCGCTGCACCACCCCTTGTAGCTATGGGGAGTTGGGGCACTTGCTCGGCCTGCATCGCCGCCAACACCCGCAATGCACTGACGGTTTCGAAGACATCATGCACGCGCACGATATGGGCACCGTTCTGTACCGCCAGCACGGCCGCAGTGACGCTGGGTGCAAGGCGGCGTCTCATGTCGGTGTCAGCGAGCGGCGTTCGCGTGGACTGCATGACTGCTGCAAGCGATGATTTGCGGGACCACCCCGCCAACAGCGGGTAACCCTGGGGAACCGCCTGCGCTTGGTGGGCCAAAAGCGCGAAATTCTGCTGCACGGTCTTGCCAAAACCAATGCCGGGGTCCAGACAAATGCGGGATGGGTGCACCCCCATCCATTGCAGTGCCACTGCACGTTCCGTCAAAAAGGCATGCACTTGCCGCACCACATCGCCCTCCATGGGCGCTGCCTGCATGGTCTGGGGATAGCGGTGCATATGCATAAGACAGACACCGCATGCCGGATGTGCCGCAATCACGTTCTGCCCGTGGGCACCACCTGAATCACTTGCCCAGCGCAACGCCCATACATCGTTAACAATGTCAGCACCCAAGTCCAGAGCAGCCTGCATGACGGCTGGCTTGTAGGTATCGACCGATACCGGAACGCCCAAACTGACTGCATGGCGAATCACCGGTAGCACGCGAGCCAACTCTTCTTCTTGAGAAACCGGTGGTGCACCAGGGCGGGTCGATTCGCCACCGATGTCCAGAATATCAGCGCCATCCTTGAGCAGAGACTCGCAATGGGCCATTGCAGACTGACAGGTGGCATGCTGCCCGCCGTCCGAGAACGAATCAGGGGTGACATTGACGATCCCCATGACATGGGGGCGACTGAGATCAATCGCGTAGCGTGTGGTTTGCCAGTGCATGATTGGATTATCCCCAATGACAACAGGGCCCGAAGGCCCTGTTGTCATGTGGCGGCTAAAGGATCAAGCCGCGTGCGGTGCAGGATCTGCCGCTACCGCAGTGGCACCGCCATCGCCGCCACTGTTGGGCGGGGTGCGGGGCGTCCAGTCTTTGGGTGGACGGGGCTCGCGGCCCGCCATGATGTCATCCAGCTGGTCGCTGTCGATGGTTTCCCATTCGAGCAAGGCTTTCGCCATGGCGTGCATTTTGTCTTGGTTGTCCTCGATCAATTTGCGCGCCTGCGAGTACTGCTGATCAATGATGCGGCGCACCTCCGAGTCGACCTTTTGCATGGTCTGCTCGCACATGCTGGTGGTCTTGGTCACACTGCGACCCAAGAACACTTCGCCCTCGTTTTCGGCATACACCATGGGACCTAATGCGTCGGTCATCCCGTAGCGGGTCACCATATCGCGAGCAATCGACGTGGCGCGCTCAAAGTCATTGGAGGCACCGGTGGTCATCTGTTTCATGAACACTTCTTCGGCAATACGACCTCCAAACAACATACTGATCTGATTGAGCATGTACTCGCTATCGTACGAATAGCGGTCTTGCGCAGGCAGGCTCATGGTCACACCCAGCGCACGGCCTCGTGGAATGATGGTCACTTTGTGCACAGGATCGCATTTGGGCAACATCTTGCCGATCAAGGCGTGGCCTGCCTCGTGGTAGGCCGTGTTCTTGCGCTCTTCCTCTGGCATGACCATGGTCTTGCGCTCGGGACCCATAATGATCTTGTCCTTCGCCTTTTCGAAATCTTGCATCTCGACCAAGCGGGCATTCCGGCGCGCAGCCATTAGGGCGGCTTCGTTACACAGGTTGGCGAGATCGGCACCGCTCATGCCGGGGGTGCCGCGAGCGATCACGCTGGCGCTCACGTCCTGCCCCAAGGGCACTTTGCGCATGTGCACATTCAAAATCTGCTCACGGCCACGGATGTCCGGCAAAGTCACATACACCTGACGGTCGAAGCGGCCCGGACGCAACAAGGCGGCATCCAGAATGTCGGGGCGGTTGGTAGCAGCCACCACAATAACACCGACGTTGGTCTCGAAGCCATCCATCTCGACCAGCATTTGGTTGAGGGTCTGTTCACGTTCATCGTTGCCCCCGCCCAAGCCTGCACCACGCTGGCGGCCCACGGCGTCGATTTCATCAATAAAGATGATGCAAGGCGCATTCTTTTTGGCGTTCTCGAACATGTCGCGCACGCGGGATGCGCCCACACCCACAAACATTTCCACGAAATCTGAGCCCGAAATGCTGAAAAATGGCACTTTGGCTTCACCGGCAATCGACTTGGCAAGCAGTGTCTTTCCAGTGCCCGGAGGACCCACAAGCAGCAGGCCACGGGGAATACGACCACCGAGTTTTTGAAATTTACTCGGGTCTTTGAGGAAGTCCACGACCTCCTTCACCTCTTCCTTGGCCTCGTCACACCCGGCGACATCGGCAAAGGTGACGGTGTTGGTGTTTTCGTCCAGCAAACGGGCTTTGCTCTTGCCGAAGCTGAAGGCACCACCTTTGCCTCCGCCCTGCATTTGGCGCATGAAGTAAATCCACACCCCAATAAGTAGCAACATAGGCCCCCAACTGACCAGCAAAGTCATCAACAAAGAGCCCTCTTCGCGCGGCTTGACGTCGAACTTGACGCCGTTGTTGATGAGATCACCGACCAGGCCGCGGTCCAGGTAAGTGGCCGTAGTGCGCACCTTGCGGTCGTCTGCGGTCACTGCCACGATCTCGGTACCACCCTGCCCTTCCTGGATGACAGCACTCTTAATCTGCTTATTCCGCACCTGATCCAAAAAGTCGGAGTAGCCGACAGTACCCGACGCTGCAGAATGGGAATCAAACTGCTTGAACACAGTGAAAAGCACTAAGCCAATCACCAACCACACTGCAACTTTAGAAAACCACTGATTGTTCAAGCGAAACTCCAAGAAGGACACGAAGGCACGTGCTCCGTATACGTAGGATGCATTTTAGGCCTTTCAACCCTTGAACTGGAATATTCCTCTGGGCGCGTCCACAGAAAGTACATGGGATTAATCCGTCTTGTCTCCAAAAATCCGCAACCCCAATCCCACCAGAAAAGTTTCCGACGATCGATCACGGGATGCTTTGGGCTTGAGCGGCTTGACGGTGACAAACGTTTGCTTAAAACGCTGTACCACCTCGTTGTAGCTGCCTCCATGAAACACCTTGGCCACCAAGGCCCCTTGGGGCTTCATGTGGCTTTGGGCGAACTCAACGGCGAGCTCGATCAAGTACTCCACACGGGCAGCGTCCGCCGAGGCAATGCCTGAAAGGTTGGGTGCCATGTCAGATACCACCAGATCCGCTTTGTGGCCGCCCAGCGCGGCTTCGAGCAGCGCCAAGGTTTCGGCTTCACGGAAATCGCCCTGAATGAAGGTGACGCCTTCGATAGGCTCCATGGGCAACAAATCCAGACCAATGATGGTTCCGTTCATCTCGCCGACTGCCGCACCTTGGGGCGACATGCGTCGGCGCAGGTATTGACTCCAGGCGCCGGGCGTACACCCCAGGTCCACGACCAACTGGCCTGGCTTAACCAAGTGCAGGGTTTCATCAATTTCCTTGAGTTTGTAGGCTGCGCGCGCGCGATAGCCCTCTTTGGTCGCGAGCTTCACGTAAGGGTCGTTGATATGGTCGTGCAGCCACGCCTTGTTGACCTTTTTGTTGCCCGCCTTGTTATCGGGCTTGTTACTTTTGCTCTGCGTTTTCATTGCGTTGATAATACCCATATGCCCCTTATTCAATTGACACCCGCTCAGCGCAAGGGATACCGCGCTGAAGCCCATCACTTGGACCCCGTGGTCTTGGTTGGTGGCGATGGCTTGACTGCCAATGTAAAAAAAGAAATCGACGCGGCCCTGAATGCCCATGGCCTGATCAAAGTCCGTGTGTTTTCTGACGATCGCGTGGCCCGCGACGACATGTTTAAAGCCCTGGCCGACGAACTGGATGCAGCGCCCATTCAGCATATTGGCAAACTGTTGGTTCTATGGCGCCCCAAACCCGCCAAGGACAAAGTGCTGGATGAAGACCGCATGCCCGGCCCACGTGACGTCAAGGTTTTGAAATTCGGCCGCGCTGGCACCCGTCCTGAAGTCAAAACCCTGCGTGTTTTGGGTAACCAGCGCTTGACGCCGGGCGGCAACATCAAACGGGCCAAACCCAAACCCAAAGCCAGTGTCAAGAAACGCAGCCAGACATAAGGTTGCCGAGAAATCTTTCATTCATTGCCCGCACTCGTGCGGGCTTTTTGTTGATGCGTACTGCACCAAGCGTCAAACAGTAATCAAGGCAGCATACAAGAGCAGAGCGGCTCCCAAGAGCGAAGACGCTGCGCCCACCATGTTTCCCAGATACACGCAACGCGCCCAGCCCTTCGCGCCCGTGGACAGTCCTCGTTCCTTGGTCATTGCGGCCAGAGGTATAGCAACACAAAAGGCGTATCCGCAAACCACCATCGGCACGGCAACAGCCCACTTTAACCCGATAGAGATCGGCATTGCATCCAGGACGGGCGCCAGCGCCAACAGCAACACAGCACCGATGGACAGAGACTGGTGTGCCACGCGCCATGAGTGGACGACCTGCGGGTCAGCACCGCGTTTGATGGCGCGGGCATAGGGCGCGCCCAACAACAACGCGAACACCAATACCAAACTACCGTGCAACACTACGTGCCGCGAGACCAGTTCCATGCCCGTCTCCTTCGAGTTGCTCAGTGCTAAGTCACTGACTGCGTCGCAATCATTTTTTTGAATACCACCAGCGCGCACACCCACTGGGCAAAGTACATCGCGCTACCCAACCGGTGCCACAGGGCAAGGTTCTCGCGAGCGACGATGTGGGGTGCCACCGCCAACTCCAGCAGCAAAGCCAACAACACGCCGCCTACTACAAAAAACGTCGCTGCCCGAGCGGACTCCACAGGCACCCAGCCGCGATGTGACCTGAAGGTCACCAGCAGCGTGGCACCACAGGCAGCAGATATCCAGGTTTGGGCACCGAAGAGCTTGGCAGCCATTTGACCCGCCATGGCAGGCGTGGGCAGATGCATAAACAACATGGGCACTACCAAAAAGCCCAACAGGGTGAGGCTCATGGCCCACGCCGCTGCCAACCAAACAGGGAGTTGCCGCATCAGATGTAGTGAACCGCTACAACCTCGTACGCACGCTCCCCGCCAGGTGCTTGCACAACGGCGGTATCGCCCACTTCCTTGCCGATGAGTGCACGGGCAATCGGGCTGCTGATGTTGATCAGTCCTTGCTTCAGGTCCGCCTCGTCTTCCCCGACGATCTGGTATTTCACCAGCTGGCCACTGTCTTCGTCTTCCAACTCGACCGTAGCGCCAAACACCACACGACCATCGGCCTGGATGGTGGACGGATCGATCACTTGAGCCGCAGACAATTTGCCTTCGACTTCCTGGATGCGGCCTTCAATAAACCCTTGGCGCTCTTTGGCTGCGTCGTAGTCGGCGTTCTCGCTCAAATCACCTTGGGCACGGGCCTCCGCAATCGCCTGGATCACCGAGGGTCGCTCGACCGTCTTGAGTTTGTGTAGCTCGGCCTTAAGCATGTCAGCGCCGCGCTTGGTAATGGGATAGGTTGCCATAGTGTCTTTAGCTAGGTTTTCGGGAGCCTCAAAGTACAAGGACAGTGCGGCGCTTGCGCGCGGCACTGTCCTTTGCAGTTGGGGCAGATTATGCCAAGTTCTCAGCACCTTGCGCCTCAGGCGCTGGTCCCTCAGATCTACCCCGGGGAACCCGCAATGCCTGAGAAATACTTCTGGCGCGGCAAACCGCGGCCTGGAACCTCAGGCCAGGAGTTGCGCGTGCATCTCTTGCACCGAGACCACGCCGAGGTTGTCCAAGTACTTCATACCTTCCACGGCGGCCTCGGCACCTGCGATGGTGGTGTAGGTCGTCACGCGGGCCAGCAATGCCGAGGTGCGGATCTGGCGGGAGTCTGCAATCGCGTTACGACGCTCTTCCACCGTATTCACCACCATGGAAATTTCCTCGTTCTTGATCACGTCCACGATGTGCGGGCGCCCTTCGGTGACTTTGTTGACCACACCACAGGCCACGCCTGCGGCATTGATCGCCGCTGCAGTCCCTTTGGTGGCGACCACTTCAAAGCCTAACGACACCAGCTTGCGGGCGACTTCTACAGCACGGGGCTTGTCCGTCTGTTTCACAGAAATAAATGCCTTGCCACCACGCGGCAGCTTGGCACCTGCGCCCAACTGGCTCTTCACAAAGGCTTCGCCAAACGTCTTGCCTACGCCCATCACCTCGCCGGTGGACTTCATCTCAGGTCCGAGGATGGTGTCTACACCGGGGAACTTGACGAAGGGGAACACCGCTTCCTTCACGCTGAAGTACGGGGGGGTCACTTCTTTAGAAATGCCTTGACTCGCAAGGGTTTGACCGGCCATGCAGCGTGCTGCGACCTTGGCCAACTGGATACCCGTGGCCTTGGAGACGAACGGCACGGTGCGGCTGGCGCGGGGGTTCACCTCCAGAACATAGATCACATCTTTGCCATCCACGTTCTGAATTGCGAACTGCACGTTCATCAAACCAACCACATTCAGGGCACCGGCCATGGCTTTAGTCTGGCGCTTTATCTCGGCCACGGTGTCGGCATGCAGGCTGTATGGTGGCAAGGAGCATGCAGAGTCGCCGCTGTGTACGCCGGCCTGTTCAATGTGCTCCATCACGCCACCGATGAAGGTGTCGCTGGTCGCGTCGCGGATGCAATCCACGTCGCATTCGATCGCGTCGTTCAGGAAGCGGTCCAGCAGCACGGGGCTGTCGTTGCTCACCTTGACGGCTTCACGCATGTAGCGCTCCAGATCGCGCTGCTCGTGCACGATTTCCATGGCGCGGCCACCCAGCACATAGCTGGGGCGCACCACCAAGGGGTAACCC